>VBHO01000051.1:12924-13467 GCA_005882045.1 Chloroflexota bacterium
ATGCCGGTAAGTTCACCCGGACGTTCGACCCCGCTACGAACACGATCATGATTACGGGGCTGTCCGCTTACACCCATCCGGACGGGAGCGGGATGTTAGCGCTCGACCCGGGCAGGACCGTGGCCAACCCGCCCGCACCGCCTATCACGGACACGGGCCCGACCCGGATCGAATGGCAGATGGCGGTGTGCGCCGCCCTGGCAGCGGAGTAAAGCTCGAGCCCAGGCAAGAGGAGGTAACGGGCGATGTAGGTCCGGAGGACCCGCTCGAGGTGGCGCCCACGTAGATCGAGGGCTGGAATCGCACCGTCCTGACGAAGCGCCCAGCGAAGGCGTTCGCCTTCGTGCAATCGACTGGAGAGCCAAATCCTCTTCCTAACACGGCGAAAGATTAGGGAGGCTCCCCCATGCGAAGCCTCATGAGGCGGTCCATCATGGGTGTGCGCGGAGCGCCCAGAGCTCCAGTGCCGCCGCCTCGCGACCCTGCCGTCCGCAACGCTTGACAGCCAGCGAAAGAACGAAAGGAGTAGGGATCATGCTCGAC
>VBHO01000268.1 GCA_005882045.1 Chloroflexota bacterium
GCTTTGAGCTGGGCGGCGATGGCGACCGCCTCGTCGAGATCGATCCCTCCTGGTGCCCAGTCACTGGCTGAAACCCGTACCACCAGGGGCCCCTCCCAGATGGTACGAACCGCCTCAAGCACCGCGAGCGGAAACCGCATGCGGTTCTCCAGCGAACCCCCGTACTCGTCCGTGCGCCGATTGGTGAGGGGCGAGATGAAGCCGGCAACGAGATAGCCGTGCGCGAAGTTGAGCTCCAGCGCATCGAACCCGGAGCCCGAAGCCGCCTTTGCTGCTAGAGCAAATACCTTCACGACGTGTCCGAGGTCGCGCGCTGTCATCTCTTTCGGAAAGGCCGCATGCGGCGTGTACGCGATTGGCGAAGCCGCCATCAGCCGCCATCCGCCGTGGCGCAACGGGCGATCAACGCCCTGCGAACGTGGCCGCATCGACCCGCGTCGACCCGCATGACCCAGTTGCAGCGCCACGCGGCTGCCGGCCTTGTGAATGCGCTCTACCGACAACCGCAGACGGTCCTGCGTCGTTCGGTCGATAACCGGTGTCTCCAGCGTAATGCGTCCCTCCTCCGTCACGCTGACGAACTCGGTGATAACCAGGCCTGCCCCCAGGCTCGCGGCCGCTTCGAGGTCCGGCCCCGCGGCCACGGCCACGCGATTCAGCAACGTCAGCTCCCCGATTCGGAGCGGGGTGAACATGGGTGGTGGGCTGAGCCGCAGAGCGCCGTCCGGCGAACCGGTCGCCACAGCGGCGAACCAGGAGTCCACGGTCCGCACCAGCTCCGGATCACGCTGCGTCAGGTTAACGTAGGTGATCCGGCGGCTGCGCGTCAGCAGGTTGAACGCAAACTGCCGCGGATCGAACTGCGCGTAGCGCGACACGTGCTCGAAGTAACTCGAGCTCTCGAGCGCCGCCTCCTGGAAGCGCTCTACGACCGGTTGGCGCTCCATCTCGTAGTCGTTGAGAGCGGCGGCGAGGTCACGGTGCCGGCGCAAAGCGTCAACCAAGGCAATGCTGTCCTCCATCGCCAGCTTGGTGCCAGATCCGATGGAGAAGTGGGCGGTGTGCGCGGCGTCGCCGAGCAACACGACGTTGCCGTGGTGCCAGCTTTCCTGGCGCAAGGTGGCGAAGTTGACCCAGAGCGAGCGATTCGACATCAGCCGCCGGCCGCGCAGCTCCGGCTGGAAGAGGGCTTCGCAGTACGCGATGCTGTCCGCCTCGCTCGCCGATTCGAGTCCGGCCCGCCGCCAGGCATCCTCCGGACACTCCACGATGAAGGTGCAGGTGTGTGCATCGAACGGGTACGCATGGACCTGGAAGAGGCCGTGTTCGTTTCGACGGAAGATGAAGGTGAAGGCGTCGAGAGGCAGGTCGCTCCCGAACCAGACGTATTTCGTCGGATGCGTGACGAC
>VBHO01000269.1:0-219 GCA_005882045.1 Chloroflexota bacterium
GGGTTGCGCTCCACCACCACGATCTCGTCACTCGGATTGGCCTTCTTCGCCAGCAAGGCGAAGTACAGTCCGGAGGGTCCGCCGCCGAGGACCGCGTAGCGCACCGGTTTAGCCGATCACCCCGGCCAGTCGATCAACCTGCTCGATGCCCGAGACCGTGGGGAACAGCACCAGCTCATCACAACCGGCGTCTTCGTAGCCGCGGATGAAGTCGGCGAT
>VBHO01000269.1:247-2005 GCA_005882045.1 Chloroflexota bacterium
TCCCGCTGCGATCTTTTCCGCGAGTGGCCCGGTGAACTCGTAGTAATGCCGCAAATATTTTGCGCCCGCATCGGCGGTGCCATCGCCGAGCGCGAAATAGCCCATTCCCCAGAGGCGCGGCCGGCCGGGCCGGCCCAGGTCGGACCAGGCGGAGACGGCCTTGGCCGCCGCACCGGCAAAGGCACGCGGCGGTCCGCCGCCGTGCATGTAGCCATCGGCGTAGCGCGCCATGCGGGCCAGCGCCTCGCCGCTCGACCCACCGACCAGCAAATGTGGGCCGAGTGCCTGCGGGGTCGGCCCGATCTTCCCGTCTTCCCAAATGTCTCGGATCGCTTCCAGCTGCTCGCCAAAGCGTCGGCCTCGGCCGCGGCTGTCGATGCCGGACGCCTGGTAATCCTCGCCGCGGGCGCCAACGGCCAACCCAAGCGTGAGGCGGCCGTCCGAGATGGCATCCAGCGAGGCGGCCTGCTTCGCCAGGATGGCCGTGTTGCGCAGCGGCGCGATCACGACCATGGTTGCGAGCCGCACCCGCCGGGTCACCGCGGCGGCGGCGGCCAGGGCCGTGAAGGGCTCGTAATTCTGGTAGGCGACGCGGTCGACAACGCCCAGACTGCTGAAGGGACCAGCGTCCGCGCGCTTTGCCCATTCCAGTAGGAGCTCTCCGCTGATTCCGGACGTAGAGGTCGGCAGGCCGACCCCGATGTTCATGTATCCGTCGCTCCTTCGGAGGAGATGATAAGTTTTCCCGGATGAGTGCGTTCCGCGGGTCGGCAGCGCCGACGCAATCGTGGAACCACTTCCGCTTCGCGGTCAAGGACGGCGTTGGGACCCTCACCTTCGACCGTCCCCAGCGCTGACCTTCGAGGTCTATGCGGATCTGCGCGACCTGCTGACCGAATTGCCCCAGCGTAACGATGTCCGGGTACTGGTGATCACCGGCACCGGCCGTGGCTTCAGCTCGGGGGGCGACGTCAACGAGATCATCGGCGAGCTACAAACCATGGATCCGCGCGATCTACTGGCCTTCACCCGCATGACGGGCACGGTGACCCAACGAATGCGCGACTGCCCCGTCCCCATCATCGCTTCGGTCAATGGCGTCGCCGCTGGGGCTGGAGCCGTGATCGCGCTGGCGGCCGACCTGCGCATCCTGGCCGCGTCGGCGACCTTCTCCTTTCTCTTCACGAAGGTCGGGCTGTCCGGCGGTGACATGGGCGCCGCCTATCTCTTACCGCGATTGATTGGGTTGGGCCGGGCCAGCGAGCTCCTCCTGCTCGGCGAACCAGTTACGGCGCAGCGGGCGCTGGCCATCGGGCTAGCCAATGACGTGGTCGAGGATAGCGAGCTTGCCGCGCAAACGGTCGGACTCGCCACCAGGCTCGCACGAGGGCCAGCCCTCGCCTACGCCGCCACGAAGATGCTGATCTCGAAACAGCTGGAAATGAGCCTGGGTGCCGCGCTCGAGCTGGACAGCATGACGCAGGCGCTGCTGATGAAAAGCGCAGACCATACCGAGTTCTACGCAGCCTTCCGTGAGGGGCGTGAAGCGAAATGGAGCGGCCGATAGGCAGCCCCCACGAAATTCGCAACCCGCAAACCCTTCCGACTCCTCAGGGTTTCTCCCACGTGGTCATTGCGCACCCGGGCCGCACCGTCTACCTCGCCGGCCAGACGGCGCAACAAACAGATGGCACGGTTGTGGGCACCACCCTCGCGGAGCAATTCGATGTAGCGGCCGGCAATGTCGTCAAGGCTCTT
>VBHO01000145.1:0-123309 GCA_005882045.1 Chloroflexota bacterium
GAAGTTCTTCAGGATGTCCTGAAACGCCAGGCTGAAGGCAAGGGCGAGGAAGCCGAAGCCGCCAAACACCAGCGCCGGGCTGCCGAACCAGAGGGTGAAGAAGGCGACGACGCCCAGAACCACCACCGCCAGATACGCAATCCTGGAGATGAGCAAGGCAACCTGTGCGTCGATGTGCGGCCGCTTGAGCTGCTTTCGCAATGCCCCTCGAGCCAGGCTGGCGATAACGAAGCTGAGCAGGAGAAGCAGGATGCCCTCGACGAATCGGGCCCACGGCTCGTTCCAGTGCTGGGTTATCCAGTCCCACATGGCGCCCATTGTAGGGACGCCCTGACGTCAGCTCTCGGCCGGGGCTTCGCCTTCGCCGGCGCCTTCCGCGGGAGCCTCGGTCTCGCCGACGGTCGGCACCTCGGCGGCAGCGGGCGCAGGCGCGACTTCCTCGACCTCTTCGCGATGGGCCGCGACCTTTACGATCAGGTCGTCGGGCTCATCGAGGAACTCACATCCCGGTGGAACCTTCAGGTCTTTGACCCGGATCTCGTCGTCGATCTCCTTCAAACCGGAAACATCGACGGTGATGACCGGCGGCAGGTCGGTCGGCAGGCATTCCACCTTGAGCGCGTGCAGCCCACGCTGCAGGTCGGCCTCACCCTTGGCGACGAGCTCGACCTCGCCCTCGATCTCGATGGGGACCTCCGACTCGATCTTCTCGGTCAGGTTGACCTGGTAGAAGTCCACGTGGAGCAGATCACCATTGCGAGGGCTCCGTTGCACCTCCCGGATCAGCGCCTTTCGGACCGGCTCGTCGCCCAGCTGGAGGTCGACGAGCTGGTTGCCGCCGACCTTCTGATAGGCCTTGACGAACTCCCGTCCATCCACCAACACCGTCACGGCGTCGACGTTGTGCCCGTAGACGACGGCGGGGAGGCGCCCCTGGCGACGCAACGTCTGGAGGTGACGGCCACGATCGGCGCGGGGCTCGAGTTTGAGTGTGACGGGAGTGGCAGTCGCCAGTTACAATCCTCCTTCGGCTCGAATTGAGCGGCGCCCATGTTAACACAGTGTTTGGCGCCCGCTGCAGGGGCCTTCACCGGAACTTTTGCGCCGTTTGGCCGTTACTGAGTGTGCAAGATGGACCTAAAATCGGGTGACAACGGTGCTGGTAGGAACTCTTAGACTGCTGCGCCAGAATGCGCTCCGGATCGGGGTGGTCCTTGGGACCTTCGCGCTGGTCGTCGCCCTGATCCTCGTCCAGCAGATGCGCGAGGCGTTTGCGGAGCAGGATTTCCACGCCGCGCGGGCCCAGGTACTGGCGGCCCAGAGCCATGCCCGCGAGGTCGGGCTCGATGCCGCCGAATACTCGGACCTGCAGCGCCAGGAGTTGACGACCGCCAGCGCGGCCCCGCCCTCCACCTCAGCCCCCTTCAACCAGGATCGGATCGCCTTCTTCAGCCGGGCGGCCACCCAGGAAGCCCAGATCAAGGAGCAGTTGGATACGCGGGTACAGAAGTTGCTCACCGAGACCCGTGATGCCGCCCAGGCGGCGGTCACCCAGCTCTCCGGGGAGATGCAGAAGGCGAAGCAAATCGGTGTCGACGACCAGCTGATGGTCGAATTCGATGGCCTGCCGTCGAAGGCGCAGATCGAGGTCGACGTGGCGACCACCGTCCACGCCTACCGGGCAGTGAGCGCCGAGTTGAAGGCACCGGTCTCGAAGCTCGCCTTGATCATCGCCGACCAGCAGGCGACCAACACGCTGGTCGCGCAGTATGTGGAGCAAGCCGCCGCCCAGGACCACGGCGATCCGGCCGTCGCCCGTACCGGCGCCAACGCCGCGCTGGCGCAGGTTCAAGCCGACCTCCAGACCGCCCGGATCTTCCAGATGGACGTCTCGGTCGTCGACCTCCATGTCCAGAAGCTGGCCGCGAAGTTGAGCACGGTCACCACGACCGCCGACCTGGAGCAGGTCAACGGCGGACTGCAGGTGCAGGACAAGGTGCTGCAAGACGCGATGACCCGGACCTTGCCGGACAAGGCGCTGACGATCTCGCTCAGCGAACAGGTGATTCGCGCCTATGAGCACGGCCAGCAGGTTTTCTGGAGTTACGTGACAACTGGCCGCCCCGGCCTGGAGACCGATCCTGGCAACTTCAAGGTGTACTGGAAAGTCTCACCCTGGACGATGCATTCGCCCTGGCCCAAAGGCTCACCCTACTGGTACCCCGACAGCAAGGTGCAGATGGTCATGTGGTTCAACGGTGGCGATGGCATCCACGACGCCTCCTGGCGCTCCCGCTACGGCCCCGGGACCAACGGCCCGCACTATGACCCGACCGGCGAGGACACGGGCACCCATGGCTGCGTCAACGTCCCGTTCAGAAACATGCTCTGGCTGTGGAACTGGACGCCGACCGGCACCCAGGTCATCGTCTACTAGGCAACCGCCCTCGCCGTCTACGCGCTTTGCCGTAGCGATCCGGTCCGAAGGACGCAGAGCCCTTTAACGATCGCCGGCGTTACAGAAGGTGGAGCTCTTTTATGGCCATAGCCCACCCAACCATGCACCAGGTCGCACCGCATACCTGGACCTTCCAGCCCTCGGAAGTCCCGGTGGCCCCGATGAAGGCGAATTGCCGCGCCTGCCGCCAGGCGGTCGGCATCCTGCGCCCGTCGGCGATGGATTTGAAAACCGGAAACTACGTCGTCCGGGGCGAGTGCGAGCGCTGCGGTTCCGAAGTTCTGCTGATCCTCAGCTGACCGGTTCGAAGCCCTCGCCGGTCCAGTAGCCGAGCATCTGCTCGGTCTCGTGATACAGCCAGATCAGCTGGCGCTCCTTCGCCGCCTCGTTGAGGAACGCGGCCTTGCGTTCCATAGCCTCCAGCGGAAAGAGGTCGAGTGCACTGACCCAGTTCGCCTTCAGAAAGGCGCGCATGAAGAGGAAGTCGCCGGTGAAGACGACCGTCTGCTCCTGGTCCTGGACATAGACCGCCTGGTGGCCTGCGGTATGACCGCCGGTGACCCGCACCCGCACGCCAGGCGCGACCTCCCGGTCGCCGTCGACGATGTGCAGGCGCCCTTCCTCCTCCAGGAGGCGGAGGTTCTCGGCTTTGTAGGATGGTCTGCTGCGCGGATCGGGCTGGCGCCAGGCCTCCAGCTCCCGGGCCTGGACGACGTGACGCGCCCGCGGGAAAAGGGGCGTCAGCTCGCCATCGCGCCCGGGCGTGATCAGGGCGCCCACGTGGTCGAAGTGCAGGTGGCTGAGCACGACGAGGTCGATATCCTGCGGCGTCAGCCCGGCGCTGGCGAGCGCGTCGGGAAGACCGGGATCGCGCTCATAGGCGTAGATCTCCCGTTCCTTCTCCGAGAGCTTCGGTCCGATACCGGCCTCGATCAGGATGTTGGCGTCCGGCGTCCGCACCAGGAGGCAGTTGGTAGCCATCAGGATGCGGTTGCGGGCATCCGGGGTCTTCAGCTTTTCCCACATCACTTTCGGGACCACGCCGAAAACGGCGCCGCCGTCCATCCGCCAGTGCCCGTCGCTCAGACAGTGGAGCTCGAAACGCCCCAGCTTGCGCGGCGCGGCCGCGATCACGCGGCTTTGAATCCCTTGTTGACGAAATCGATGATCGACTTGAGAGAGGTGCCGGGACCGAAGATCTCGACCACGCCCATCTTCTTCAGCTCCGTGGCATCGTCTTGCGGGATGATGCCACCGCCGAAGACCACGATGTCGGTGGCGTTACGCTCCTTGAGCAGCTCGAGGATGCGGGGGATCAGTGTCATGTGCGCCCCGCTATGCAGGCTTACGCCGATGGCGTCGACGTCTTCCTGGATGGCGGCCTCGACCACCATCTCCGGTGTCTGGCGCAGGCCGGCGTAGATGACCTCGACCCCGGCATCGCGCAGCGCGCGCGACACCACTTTCACCCCGCGGTCGTGGCCGTCGAGGCCGACCTTGGCCGTGAGGACTCGGGCCGTCATGGCCGCATCACGTAGAGGAGCACGATGACGACCACCGCCAGCACGGCAAGAACCCGACCGATGATCGAGAAGCGCAGGCGCATCATCTAGAAAAGGATCGGCTCACGGTAGACGCCGAACACCTCCTTGAGTGCGGCCATGATTTCCCCCTCGGTGGCGTAGGCCTTGACACAGTTGAGCAGGGGTGGCATCAGGTTGTCGCTTCCGCGCGCCGCCGTTTTCAGCTCCTCGAGCCGGCTGGCGACACTGGTGTTATCGCGCCGCGCCCGGACCGCCTTCAGGCGGCGCACCTGCCCCTGCTCGGTCTCCGGTCCGATGCGCAAGGTGGGCACCTCCCCACCCTCGCCATCCGTGTAGGCGTTGACGCCGACGATGATCCGTTCGTTCGCCTCCAGCTTGCGCTCGAACTCGAAGGCGGCGTCGGCAATCTCGCGCTGGAAGAACCCGTTCTCGATGCATCGCAGCACGCCGCCCTGCTCATCGATCTGGTCGAAATAGCGCTGCGCGCCGCGCTCCATCTCGTCGGTGAGCTGCTCGATGAAGTACGAGCCGCCCAGCGGGTCGATCGTGTTGATGACACCGGTCTCATGGGCGAGCACCTGCTGGGTGCGTAGCGCGATCTGCGCCGCCCGCTCGGTGGGCAAGGCGAGGACCTCGTCCATGGAGTTGGTGTGCAGCGAGTTGGTCCCGCCCAGCACGGCCGCCATTGCCTCGTAGGCGGTCCGGGTGATGTTGTTCTCCACCTGCTGCCGCGTCAGCGAGACGCCGGCGGTCTGGGTGTGGAAGCGCAGCATCCAGGACTTGGGATCGCGCGCGCCGTACTTGTCGCGCATGATGCGGGCCCAGAGCCGGCGAGCCGCGCGGAACTTGGCGATCTCTTCGAAGAAATCGATGTGCGAATCGAAGAAGAAGGACAGCCGCGGCGCGAACTCGTCGACCTTCAGCCCGGCCTTGATCGATGCCTCGACGTAGGCCATGCCGTCAGCCAGCGTGAAGGCGAGTTCCTGGGTGGCGGTCGATCCCGCTTCGCGGATGTGGTACCCGGAGATGGACACCGCGTTCCAGCGCGGCATGTGGCGGGCCGCGAAGACGATGGTGTCGACCACCAGCCGCATGGAGGGCTCGGGCGGGAAGATGTACTCCTTCTGCGCGATGTACTCCTTGAGGATGTCGTTCTGCAAGGTTCCACCCAGCTGGGCGAGTGACACCCCTTCCTTCTCGCCGACCGCGATGTACATGGCGTAGAGGATTGCCGCCGGCGAGTTGATCGTCATCGAGGTGGTGATCTGGTCCAGCCGGATGCCGCTAAAGAGCGTCTCCATGTCCTCCAGCGAGTCGATCGCCACGCCGCAATGGCCAACTTCGCCTTCACCGAGCGGGTCATCGGAGTCGTAGCCCATCAAGGTCGGCATGTCGAAGGCGACCGAGAGGCCCTTCTGCCCCTGGCCGAGCAGGAATTTATAGCGCTGGTTCGTCTCCTGCGCGGTGCCGTAGCCGGCGAACTGCCTGATGGTCCACGGCTGCCCGCGATACATCGAGGGGTAGACGCCACGCGTGTAGGGAAATTCGCCCGGGTAGCCGAGCTTCTCCTCGTAGCTCCAGCCCTCGAGGTCCTCCGGGGTGTAGAGGGGCTGCAGGGGCAGGCCCGACATGGTCGTGGCGTCCTCCTTCGGCGGCAGGTTGCCGCTCCGGTAGCGGGCGGCCCATTCCTCGTAGGCCGTCTTGCGACGCAGGGCCATCAGCTGCCTCCTTGCGGCGCCCGCTGTCCGAGGACCTCCTCGGCAAGGGCGTACGGGTTTAGTTTCCCATTCCGGTTCTCGCGGAGCCGGCGGCCGACGGCCGTGTCCCCGTCCAGCACCCGGCGTGCGTCTTCACGGGCGCGGTCGGCGACCAGCGCCACCACTTCTTGCTTCAGACGCTGCTGCCGGCGGGTGGCGAGGGTTCCGCTTTCTTTGAGGTAGGCCTGGTGTTGGAGGACGGCATCCCACACCTGATCGATCCCCTCCTCCTTGACGGCGCTGGCCAGCACGATGGGTGGCCGCCAGGCCTGCTTGGGTCCGAGCCCGATGGCGTCCTGGATCAGGCGCCGCGTCTTCTCCGCACCACCGAGGTCGGTCTTGTTGATCACAAAGACGTCGGCGATCTCCAGGATGCCGGCCTTGATGCTCTGCACCGCATCGCCCGACTCCGGCATCAGGACGAGGACGACCGTATCGCAGATGGTCGAGATCTCGAGCTCCGACTGGCCGACGCCGACGGTTTCCACCAGCACCACATCGCGACCATAGGCATCGAGCAGGTGGATCGCCTCCCGCGTCGCTGCCGCCAGCCCGCCCAGGTGCCCGCGGGCGCCCATGCTGCGGATGAAGACGCCCTTGTCCAGCGTGTGGCGGGCCATCCGAATGCGGTCACCGAGGACGGCGCCCCCGGTGAACGGGCTGCTGGGGTCAACGGCGATTACCCCCACCGTCTGCTGCCGGTCGCGAATCACCTTGACCAGGGCGTCGGCCAGGGTGCTCTTGCCCGTGCCCGGCGCGCCGGTCAATCCGACCAGGTAGGCGTTGCCGGTGTGCGGCTGCAGGTCGGCCACCAGCTGGCTCGCCTGCGGATCCCGATCTTCCGCCAGGCTGATGGCCCGCGCCAGCGCCCGGACATCGCCGGAAAGCAGGGCGCCGGCCAAACTCATTTCGAATTCATCCTAGCAGCGCGCCTTTGCGCTGGCGACGCCTAGGTCTTGCCCGGCGCTGGGAAGGTTTTCAAGGTGAAATCCGAGCCCAGGACGACCGTCACGCTCGCCCCGCTGGACGGCGCTGGCACGGTCGTCACCACCGCGCCGAAGTAATCCTGCAGCCAGGCGACGGTGGCGGCCGCCCGGCCACCCGACCCGTCCAGGATCTGGGTCTGGGCGACCCGCTGGGCCGCGGGTGGTCCCAGCGTCGCGCCCCAGCCTTCCGCCTGGAGGAGCGCCGTCATGATGCTGGCCGGGGTGCCGATGCCGTAGGGGAGCCAGTAGCGGCGGCTGCCATCCTGCACCTGGAAGGGGACCTGCGTGGCCAGCGCCGATCGGTCTGGCAGCGCCGTCGCCACGTAGCGATGCAAGGCGCCATAGCTGGGGTCGAGCGGCTGCAGGACGTACTGGCCGCTGCTGCTGAAGCCGCTCCGGAGAAGGTTCGAGGTATCGATCGCCACCCGCCGGATGTCCTGGTCCTTGATCCGCCCGGCGAGTGACGCGAGCTGCTGCATCTCCGCCGGGCGCAGGTTGGTTCGCACGTTGTCCTGCAGCGCACCCAACAGCGACAGCAGACGAGGAATGGCATTCAGGGAGAAGACGCGCTGCCGCACCGCGAGCATGATCAGCTGCTGGCGGCGCGAGCGGTCGAAGTCGGAGGTCGTTTCCCGGGATCGCGCATACTCGAGCGCCCGCTCGCCGTCGAATTGTTGCGCACCGGCATCGATTCGGATATGCATCATCCCGGTCGACTCCCCCGCGGGAAAGAAGGGATCGTCCAGGGTGGTTGGGACGTCGACCTTGATGCCGCCGACGGCATTGACGACGTCGCGGAAGGCCTTGAAATCGACCCCCACCCAGTAGCCGATCGGCTGTCCTGTCACCTGCGACACGGTCGCCGCCGCCAGGTCGCCACCGCCGGTGTCGGTCTTCCAGTCGCTGCGCACATTGGGGTAATTGCGATGATCGATCCCGATGGCGTAGGCGCTGTTGAGCTTGCCCATCATGTAGCGGTTGTTGGGCAGGGCCGGGATCTTCACCCAGAGGTCCCTGGGCAGCGAGATCATGATGGCCTCGTGGCTGCCGGGCCGAATCGAGAGGAGCATGACGGAGTCGGTCAGGTACGGCCCGTCGTGGCCCGGCCCTCCATAGCCCAGCAGGAGAACGTTGATGCGCTCGTCATGCTTGATCTTCCAGCCCAGCGAGCCAGGATCGTCGGTCTGCGCATGCACCATCGTGATCAGGTCAGCTGGTTGGGCACGCGGGGAGATGGCATGGATGGCGGACCAGACTCGAAAAACGCCGAGCCCCGCGATCAGCACGGCGGCCCCGGCCAGCAGGGCCACTGCGGAGCGGGCGGATCGCCACCCGCCTGCCGGGCCGAGCGCAACCGATGCGCGCCGCCGGCGTGGTTCACTTCCCAAGAGCAGCCGTCAGTCTAGCGAAAATTTGATGGCGGAGCGCGCCGGTTTGTGAAGACGCTCCGTAAGATGGTCGACGATGCAAGGGACGCCTGGGCTTCGGCGGCGCCACGGCCTCTTCCTCGTCCCTCCGCGCATGCTCTTGCTGACCTTCGGGCTGCTCGCGGTCGTCCTGGGGGCCTTCAACCTGTTTCACGAGCTCCATTCCAAGCAAGTCGATGCGCTGTACAGCATCATCGCGATCGTCGTCGGCGTTGTGTGGCTGGCCTGCATCGTCGCGGCTTTTCGCGGCAACCCGATCGGTGTCTTCGGTACAGCTTTGATCGCCTTCGTGGAGCTCGGCGTCATCAGCCAGGGGCATTTCTCGTCGAGCGCGGGGGCCATCGGCAGCTATGTGCGACTGGAGGGACTTCCGGTCGCCACCGCCCTCATGGGCCTGGTGCTCGCGTGCGTCCTCGCGATCATGGCCGCGATCGCTGGTTGGGGCCACACCGCCGAGTACTCCAGGCAGCGCGAGACCCTGCCGCTCTTGATCGTCGCCGTCATCGGCACGGTGCTGGCCATCCTGGAGGCAACCGATAATGTGCATCTCGCGGGCAACGCCTTGCCCGGGTTCGGCAAGACATCCGCCGAGGATGGTGCCTTCGTCGCCGCGCTGACCGCCTCGCTCTGGCTGGCCGGCGGTCTGTGGATCGCGCGGATGCGTCGCACCGGCGCCGTTTTGGTCGCGATCGCCACCTTCGGGGTCTGCTATTCCTTTGCCACGCTGCACCTGGCCAAAGGTGGAACGAGCCTAAGCCTGATCGCAACCAAGAGCGGTCTGATCTGGGCGGTCATCGCGGTCACGGTTGCTGTCCTCGGCGCGGCGTCGCTCCTGGCGGCGCTCGTCTTCTTCGCCCTCGCCGTCATGCCGCCCCGCAGGTCGAAAGCCGCGCCCGCGGCCCCGGCTACCCAGCGCTCCAGCGGCTGACCAACCCGACAGGAAACGACCTGCCGTTCTCGTCATTCAAGCATGGATCGCTGGCGCCGGCTCGCCCCTTCAGGCATCGATCGTTGGCCGCGGATCGCCGCCGCCTTGATCGGCCGGCTGTCGCCGTTGCGCCGGGTACCCGGGCTGCTCTGGCGGATGCCGACTCAGGCCAAAGCTGCTGCGACAGGCGTGATCGTCGTGCTCCTGGTCATCGCCAGCGTCCTGTTCGTTCGCAACCCGGCCGGCCCGTTCGGCCGAATCGAGCCGCTACCGCCCAGCGACGGAACCCATACCCGGATACCGGTCCTCGGCCCCGGCCATCGTTTCCTGTTCTTCCCGGTCTCCGGCCGGGTGACGGCCGGCCTGAAGTACCGCTATGTCCTGCTGACCCATTGCGGCCTCGATTACCCGACCGGACCGGACTTCGATGGCAGCTTCTGGGACGCCGTTGACTCGATGCAGCGAGATAAGCTCACGAATCCCCCACCCGGCTTTGCCCAGCCAGAGGACGTCGGATACATGATCCTGGTGTCGCCGGACACCGCCGAATTCCACTCGTCGGCGGGCGGGGTTGCGCGCTACACGCGCCGCACCAAAGCGCTGATCGCCGGCCTCTGCATATAAGCCCGTGATAAATCAGTCGGCCAAGCGGCTGCCGTCCGGGCCGTAGCGATAGAAGCCACGACCGGTCTTGCGCCCGAAATGGCCGGCGTCGACCAGCTGGCGTAGCAACGGCGGCGCGGCGAATCTCGCATCGTGCAGGCCCTCGTAGAGGACGCCGCAGATATAGAGGTGCGTGTCGAGGCCGACGAAGTCGGCTAGCTCCAGCGGGCCCATCGGGTGGTGCAGACCGAGCCTTGCCCCCTGGTCGATGTCCTCACGGGTTCCGATCCCCTCCATCAGGGCCCGGATCGCCTCGTTGATGAATGGCACCAGCATCCGGTTGACGATGAAGCCGGGATAGTCGAGCGAGGTAATGGGCGTCTTGCTGAGCGAGCGCGAGAGCTCGAGGGTCGTCGCCAGCGTCGCGTCCGAGGTATCACGGCCGCGCGTCAGCTCCACCAGTGGCATCACCGGCACGGGGTTGAAGAAATGCATGCCGATGAAGCGGTTGGGCCGCTTGGTGGTGGCGGCCATCCGGGTGATCGGTATCGACGAGGTGTTGCTGGCGAGGATCGCCTCCGGCTTGCAGACGCCGTCCAACCGCTTGAACAGGTCTTGCTTTACCTCGAAGTTCTCGGTGATGGCTTCGATCACGAAGTCGGCGCGGCCGGCGGCCTCGAGTGACGTCGTCGGATGCAGGCGACTCAGTGCGGTGTCGCGCTGGGCCGCGTCGAGCTTGCTTTTCTGCACCAGGCTGTCGAGCCGCTTCTTGATGTTCTCGACGCCACGGGCCACCAGCTTGTCGTCGACCTCCCGGAGCGTCACGTCGAAACCGCACGTGATGGCGGCCTGGGCGATGCCGGCTCCCATCAGACCGGCCCCGGCGACGTAGAGCTGTTTGATCGTCACGCCTTCTCCTTTAGCACTTCGCGGGCAATCACCAATCGTTGGATTTCGTTGGTCCCCTCGTAAATCTGGGTGATCTTCGCATCCCGCATCATGCGCTCGGCCGGGAAGTCGCGAAGGTAGCCGTAGCCACCGAGAATCTGCACGGCATCGGTGGTGACGCGCATCGCGGTGTCAGAAGCGAAGAGCTTGGCCATCGACGCGCCGGCGGTGATGCCGGGCAGGTCGCGGTCGAGCGCGTCCCCCGCGGCATAGGTCAAGGCGCGAGCCGCCTCGATCTGCGTCGCCATGTCGGCCAGCATGAACTGGATGCCCTGGAATTCCATGATCGGCTTACCGAACTGTCGCCGCTCGCCGGCGTAGCGCCGAGCCAGGTCGAAGGCGCCCTCCGCAATACCGAGCGCCTGGGCCGCAATCGCGGGCCGGGAGTGATCGAGCACCTGCATCGCGAGCTTGAATCCCTCACCTTCGTTGCCCAGGCGGTTCGCCGCCGGCACCGCCATCTCTTCGAAGAAGAGCTGGGCGGTGGGTGATCCCCGGATCCCCATCTTTTTCTCCAGCTTGCCCAGCTTGAAACCCGGCATCGTCTTTTCGACGATGAAGGCGGAGATATCGCGCGCCGGCGTATCGCCATCTTGATCGGTGCGTGCGAAGACGACGATCGTGTCCGCCACGCTCCCGCCCGTGATGAAGGTCTTCGAGCCGTTCATGACGTAGGTATCGCCGCGCTTGACGGCCCGGGTGCGCATCCCCCCGGCGTCCGATCCGGAGCCCGATTCGGTCAGGGCGAAGGCCGCCAGCTGCTCGCCGCGAGCCAGCGGCGGCAAGTACTTGCGCCTCTGTTCGTCGGTGCCACCCAGCCAGATCGGCAGGCTGCCGAGAGACTGGACACTCAGGATCAGGGAGGAGGTGACGCAGAACTTACTGATCTCCTCGATCGCCACGAGCAGCGTGAGCGCGCTGCCGCTGACCCCGCCATAGTCGGGCGTGAACGGGATGGCGAGGATGTCGTGCTTGGCAAATAGATCTTTGATGTCCCAGGGAAATTCGCCGGATTCGTCGATCTCGGCCGCCCGCGGCTCGACCCGCTCCAGGCAGAGGTCGTGCACCATCTCGCGAATCTGCTGCTGCTCCTGGGTCAAGCTGAAGTCCATCAGGCGCGCACCAGCTCGCGGGCAATGACGACCCGCTGCACCTGGTTGGTTCCCTCGTAGATCTGGCAGGCCTTCGCGTCGCGGACCCGCCGCGCCATCGGATAGTCCTCGAGGTAGCCGTAGCCGCCGAACACCTGCAGCGCGTCGAGCGTGATATCCATCGCCGCGTCGGTGCTGAAGAGCTTGGCCATCGACGCCTCCTTGGTGAAGGGCCGGCCGGCGTCGCAGAGGGCGGCCGCCTGCCACGTCAACCAGCGCCCCGCCCGGATCCTGACCGCCATGTCGGCGATCTTGTTCTGGATCGTCTGGAGCTCGGCGATGGGCTTGCCGAACTGCTTGCGTTCTTTCGCATAGGCCACGGCGTCATCGAGCGCGCCTTGCGCCAGCCCGACGGCCTGGGCACTGATGCCGATCCGTCCGCTGTCGAGCGCGCGCATGGCGATGCGGAAGCCCTGACCCTCGTCACCCAGGCGATCGGCCGCGTCAACCGCGCAGTTGTCCAGGTGGACCTCCGCGATCGCCGAGCCGTTCAGGCCCATCTTCTTGAACCGGGGCCCGACCTTCAGACCCGGGTTGTCGCCGCCGACCAGGAACGCGGTAATGCCCTCGGCGCCGGACCCGGGGCCGGTCGAGGCCATCACGGTGTAGAGCTGGGCCTCGCCGGCGTTGGTGATGAAGATCTTGCTTCCGTTCAGAACAAACCCATCCCCGCGGCGGGTCGCCGTGGTCTTGAGGTGCGCGGCGTCGGAGCCGGCCTCCGGCTCGGTCAGCGCGAAGGCTGCCAGCTTCCTCCCCTGGGCGAGGTCGGGCAACCAGCGGCGCTTTTGCTCCTCGGTGCCGAACAGAACGATGGGCTCGGTGCCGACCGAGCCATGCACGTCCAGGATGCCGGCGGTACTGGCGCTGTAGCGCGCGATCTCCTCGACGAAGATGGCGAACGAGAGGTGATCGAGCCCAGCCCCCTGGAAGACGTCCGGGACCAGGATGCCGAGCAGGCCGAGCTCGGCGGCCCTGTTGACCAGGTCGCGAGGAAACGCGCCGCTGTGATCGATGGCGTCGGCGCGGGGCTTGACCTCGCGCTGCGCGAAATCCCGAACGAGCTTGCGGATCTCCTGCTGTTCGGGGCTGAGCGAGAGGTCCATCTAGCTCACGCGGATGATGGTGGCCTCGCCCTGCGCCATCCCGGAGCAGATGCCGGCGGCGCCGTAGCCGCCGCCGCGCCGGCGGAGTGCATAGGCGAGGTGCATCAAGATGCGGGCCCCGGAGGCACCGATCGGATGGCCGACCGCGAGCGCGCCGCCATCGACGTTGACCCGCTCCTCGTCGATGCCGAGCAGGTCCATGGCCGTGCAGGCGACCGCGGCAAACGCCTCGTTGATCTCGAAGAGGTTGATGTCGTCGACGCGACGCCCCAGCTTCTTCAGCGCCGCCTGGATTGATGAAGCCGGCACGGTCGCCAGGTACGGCGTGTCGGCCGCCGACTCGCCATAGGCAAGCCACTGCGCCAGCACCGGCAGACCCCGCCGTTTGGCCTCGGTCGCGCTCATCAGAAGGATGGCGGCGGCGCCGTCGTTTACGCCCGGCGCATTCCCGGCGGTGATGGTGCCGTCCGCCTGGAACACCGGCTTGAGGCGGGCGAGTCCCTCGATCGTCGTGTCGGGGCGTGGCTGCTCATCGGCTGAAACGGTCGCCGTCCCCTTGGCGTTGGGCACCGCAACCGGAACCAGTTCATCGTTGATGTGGCCGGCCTTCAGCGCCGCGGCGTAGCGTTGCTGGCTGCCGAACGCATACTCGTCCTGCCGCTCGCGCGAGACCTCGAACTCCTTCGCGACGTTGCTGCCCTCGACCGCCATGTGGCACCCGTTGGCCGGATCGATCAGGCCGTCGCGCACCATGCTGTCGACGAGCACCGCGTCCCCCAGCCGGTAGCCGAAGCGGGCCTTATCGAGCAGGTAGGGCGCCTGGCTCATGTTCTCCATCCCACCGGCGACCAGCACCTGCGCATCGCCGTTTCGGATGAGGAGGGCCGCCAGGTTCACGGCTTTGAGCGAGGAGGCGCATACCTTGTTGACGGTGAGCGCCGGAACGCTCGTCGGCAACCCGGCTTTGATGGCGGCCTGCCGGGCGGGAATCTGGCCCATGCCGGCAGTGATGACGGTGCCCATGATGACCTGGTCGACCTCGGCGCCCTCGACCTGCGCCCGGTCGATCACCTCCTTGATCACGACCGCACCCAGGTCGGGTGCCGGTAGCGTGGAGAGCCCGCCTCCAAGCTTGCCGAACGGGGTGCGGGCGGCCGCCACCAGCACGACGTCCTCCACGATTGCATTCTAGAAGTGCTGCGCTAAGAGGCCAAATCGCGGGCCATATACTTGCGGAGGTGGCGTTCAAACACCTCCTCTCCGGGCGCCGCGGCGCGGTGGCCACGATCACCATCAACCGCCCCGACGACCGCAATGCCCTCAGCACCGAAACGGTTGGCGAGCTGCGAGAGGCGCTGGCGCAGGCCAAGGGCGACTCCGAGGTGCGGGTCATCGTCATCACGGGCGCGGGCAAGGTCTTCTGCGCCGGCGCCGACCTCAACAGCTTCCGCCGCCAACAGCCGGAGCTGGAGCGTTACTTTCAGCGGCGCCAGCTCGCCGATCTCTTCCTCGAGATGACCGAGCTGGGCAAGCCCACCGTCGCCCGGATCAACGGCCACGCGCTGGCTGGTGGGTTCGGGCTCGTGGCATCCTGCGACCTTGCGATCGCTGTCGACGACGCGCAGTTCGGCATGCCCGAAGTCAACGTTGGGGTCTTCCCGTTTCTGATCATGGCCATCGTCTTTCGCAACCTTCCGCGAAAGGCCGCCATGGAATTGATGCTGACGGGCAAACGCATCGATGCAGTGGAGGCCACCCGCCTGGGATTGATCAACCGACACGTCCGAGCCGAGCGGCTGGACAGCGAGGTCGACACGCTCGCCGACGAGCTTGCCAAGAAGAGTCCGATCGGGATGAAGCTTGGCCTCGAGGCCTTCTACAAGATGCAGGACATGAGCTTCCCATCGGCGATCGCCTATCTGCAGGACCAGCTCGCCCTCCTCAGTCTCAGCGACGACCTCAAGGAAGGGGTGACCGCCTTCTTCGAAAAACGCGAACCAAGATTCACCGGCCGATGAGCATGCCGTCGGTTGAATGGGTGGAGGTCGGTCCGCGCGACGGTCTGCAAAGCTGGCCGGCGACGCTGCTGACACCGGCCAAGGTCGGGCTCATCACCGGCCTGCTCGATTGCGGCTTTCGGCGGGTCGAAGCCACTTCGATGGTGCACCCGAATTGGGTGCCGCAGCTGGCCGATGCGGAAGCTGTGCTGGAGGCGCTCCAGGACCGGCGCGATCAGTTACGCGTGCTCGTGCCCAATCGCAAAGGCCTCGAGCGGGCGCTTGCAGCCGGGATTCGCAATGTCGCGGTCACGGTGGCGGCTACCAATGGCTACAACCAGCACAACCTCAATCGGACCGTCAAAGACACGCTCTGGGAGATCCAGGAGATCACAACCCGGGCCGGCCGCGACGGAGTCGTCGTCGACGCCAGCATCAGCGTGGCCTTCGGTTGCCCCTATGAGGGCCGAGTGTCGCCCCAGTGGGTGGCCGATGTCGCTGAGGCATTGGCCGATGACAATATCGAGGAGATTTCGCTGGCCGACACGATCGGCGTCGCCAACCCGGCGCAGGTCGAAGACCTCTTCCAGGACATGAAGGAGCGGCTGCCGTCGGTGCGCTGGGGCGCGCACTTCCACGACACGCGGGGAACGGCCCTCGCCAACCTGTTGTCGGCGCTCGAGACCGGGGTCAATCTGTTCGAAGGATCGGTCGGCGGCATCGGCGGCAGCCCCTTCGCACCGGGCGCGGCCGGCAACCTCTGCAGCGAAGACGCGCTCGCCATGCTCGAGGCGATGGGGATCGTGACCGGGGTCGACGTCGGCCGGCTGGTCGAGGTCGCCCGCGGACTCGAGCGGACGCTCGGCGCCCCGCTGCCCGGTAGGGTGCACGCGCTCACCCAGTCTGACGCCGGGATCGTCTCGGCGTGAGCGCGCCGGAGCCGACGAAGAATCGCGACGCCGAGGATGACCTGAAGCTTCGATCTGACACGGCCCGCGTCGGCGGGTCGGCGAAGTACGCCGAGAAGCTCCGCCAGGAGCACAAGCTGCCGGTTCGACGGCGGCTCGAGTTGCTGCTCGACCCGGATTTTCTGGTCGAGGACGGGCTGCTGGCGCACAGCGAGGAGCCGGGCTTCGGTGCCGATGGGGTCGTCACAGCGATCGGCCGGATCGAGGGCCGGACCGTCTGCGTGATGGCGAACGACCCGACGGTCAAGGCCGGGTCCTGGGGACCCCGGACGGTCGAGAAGATCGTCCGCATCCAGGAGACCGCCGAACGGCTGCGCGTCCCGATCTTCTACCTCGTCGATTCGGCCGGGGCCCGGATCACCGACCAGGTGGAGATGTTCCCGGGGCGGCGGCACGCAGGGCGCATCTTCTACCAGGAGGTGCAACTCTCCGGGGTGGTGCCGCAGATCTGTCTGCTATTCGGTCCCTCGGCCGCCGGCGGCGCCTACATCCCCGCCTTCTGCGACATCACGATCATGGTCGAGGGCAACGCCAGCATGTACCTCGGGTCGCCGCGCATGGCGGAGATGGTGATCGGCGAGAAGGTGACGCTGGAGGAAATGGGTGGGGCGCGAATGCACGCGACGGTGAGCGGCCTCGCTGACCTGCTGGTGGCCTCCGACGACGATGCGATCGCGGCCGGCCGACGCTACCTCTCCTATTTCCCGCAGAACTGGACCGAGATGCCTGCTCCGGGGCTCGCGGCGGACGCCCAGCCGCCCGTGTCGCTGGACACGCTGGTGCCCGAGGACGAGGGGCGCGCCTTCAACATGCAGCAGCTGATCGACGGGGTGATCGACGACGGTAGTTTTTTCGAGATCAAGAAGCTCTATGCGAAAGAGATCATCTGCGGCCTGGCGCGCATCGATGGCCGGGCGGTCGGCGTGATCGCCAACCAGCCGATGCACAAAGGGGGCATCCTCTTCGTCGACTCCGCCGACAAGGCGGCTCGTTTCATCTGGCTCTGCGACGCCTTCAACATCCCGTTGCTCTTCCTCGCCGACGTGCCGGGATTCATGATCGGCACCGCCGTGGAGCGGCAGGGCATCATCCGTCACGGCGCCAAGATGATCGCGGCCGTCTCAGAATCGACCGTGCCGAAGATCTCGGTGATCGTGCGTAAGGCCTATGGCGCCGGCCTCTACGCCATGGCGGGACCGGCGTACGCTCCCAACGCGACGCTGGCGCTTCCCAGCGCCATGATCGGGGTCATGGGGCCGAGCGCGGCGGTGAACGCGGTCTTCTACAACAAGATCCAGGAACAGCCCGAGCCGGAACGTCCCGCATACGTCGCGAAATTGCAGGAGGAATACCGCAAGGACATCGACCTCTACCGGCTGGCCTCGGACTTGATCATCGACGCGGTGGTGGCCCCCAGGGAGCTGCGGACCGAGCTCGTCAATCGCTTCGCCGCTTATGCAACAAGCCAGCAGCCGCGCGTCAATCGCAAGCACGGCGTCTTCCCCGTCTGACACGCGGCCTCTCCACACCGGGGCCGCTTAATCTGACACGCGGCCTTTCCACACCGGGGCCGCTTATTCCGGTCTCCACCGTTATGCTTGGGTACAGGTAGGCTGTGAAGTTCGTCCTGGTCGGCCTTTCTCACAAGACCGCCCCTGTCGAGATCCGGGAGCAGTTGTTCATTCCCGAGGCCGGCGTGGGCGAGTGTGTTCGCCGGCTCATCGATCGCGACCTGATCGAGAGCGGCATCTTGCTGTCGACCTGCAACCGGACTGAGCTATACGCCGTCGCCGCTCCCGAGGCGGCCCCCGATCGGTTGCTCGAATCGTTTGGCTTATGGCCGCATGCGCTGCCCTTTGATGAATGGCGACGCTATGCCTACCAGCTCAGCGGCGAGGATGCGGTGGCGCACCTCTTCCGCGTGGCCAGCGGCCTCGATTCCATGGTGATCGGCGAGGCCCAGATCCTCGGCCAGATCAAGCGGGCGCTGGTTGCGGCGCGGCGGGCCGGAGGACTTAACGCGTGGCTCGAGATCATCGCGCGCGGTGCGATCCGGGCGGCAAAGCGCACTCGGCACGAGACCGGGATCGGGCGACGCCCAGTCTCCGTCAGCCACGCCGCGGTGGCGGCGGCCGCCACCGTCCTGGGCGACCTCGCCGGCCGCCATGTCCTGCTGATCGGCGCGGGCGAGATGAGCGAGGTCGCATTACGGCTCCTGCGCAAGCAGCGGATCGGCGACGTCTACCTCGCGTCGAGAACCTTCGACCGCGCCGACCAGGTGGCGCAGCCGCTCGGTGGCCAGGCGGTCCCCTTCGATCGCGTCGGCGAGATCATCGCCAAGGTCGACATCATCCTGACGTCGAGCAGCGCGCCGCACCACGTGCTCGATGCCGAGCGTGTCGCGCGCTTTCAATCGCGGCGCGACGGCCGCTCACTGCTGATCATCGACATGGCCGTTCCCCGCGACGTGGACCCAGAGGTCAACCAGGTTCCCGGGGTCCACCTCTTGAACATCGATGACCTGCGCACCATCACGCAGACCAACCGCGAGGAGCGCAAAGCCTGGGTGCCCGCCGCCGAGCGGATCGTCGACGACGAGCTGCGGGCGACGCGACTGGCGCTCGACGCGCGCGAGTCGGCGCCGACGGTCGAAGCGCTCGTCCACCATGTCGAGCAGTTACGGGACAGCGTTCTCGAACGGCAGCTGTCGCGGGTGCCGCCCGACGAAGTGGCGACGCGGGACGCGATGCGTGAGCTCGCGGATGCCCTGACCGCCAGGTTTCTTCACGGTCCCGTGCGCGCGCTGCGCGAAAGCCCGGATCCAACCCTCGATGCGGCCGTGATGACGGACGCCTTCGGCCTTTCCACGCCGGCGCCGCTTACTGAACGGGAGCCATCGTAGGCATCGACCGATCCTCGGCCCTCTTCGAGGAGGCGAAGCGCCTGATTCCGGGCGGCGTCAACAGCCCGGTTCGTGCCTATCGCGCCGTCGGTGGATCACCGCGATTCATGGCGCGCGGTAACGGCCCATGGATCTGGGATGTCGACGGGAACCGCTACCTGGACCTCGTCGGTTCGTGGGGCCCGCTGATCCTCGGTCACCGTCCGGCGCCGGTCCTGACGGCCTTGCATGCCCAGCTCGAACGGGGATGGACCTTCGGCGCCCCGACCGAGGGCGAGCTGCAGCTGGCCGCCACCGTATCCGAACGGATGCCCGCGATCGAAATGCTCCGCCTGGTCAATTCGGGAACGGAGGCCGCCATGTCCGCGGTGCGGCTCGCGCGCGCCGTGACGGGACGAGCCAAGCTGATCAAGTTCGCGGGCGGCTACCACGGCCATGCCGACGCCTTGCTGGTCGAAGCCGGATCCGGCGTCGCCACGCTTGGCATCCCGGGCACCCCGGGGATCACCACGGGCGCCGCCGGCGACACGCTGGTTGCGTCATTCAACGCGCTGGCCGACGTGGAAGCCGCCATGACGCGATGGCCGGGACAGATCGCCGCCGTCATCGTCGAGCCGGTGGCCGGCAACATGGGCGTGGTGCCACCCGAACCCGGGTTCCTAGAGGGGTTGCGCCGCTTGACCCGCGACGACGGCAGCCTGCTGATCTTCGACGAGGTCATCACCGGCTTTCGGGTCGCCCGCGGTGGAGCGCAGGAACGCTTCGGCGTGACCCCGGACCTGACCTGCCTCGGCAAGGTCCTCGGCGGCGGGCTTCCCATCGGCGCCTACGGCGGGGGCCGAGCCATCATGGAACAGGTCGCGCCGGCCGGACCCGTCTATCAGGCAGGGACGCTGTCCGGCAATCCACTCGCGGTCGCCGCCGGGCTCGCCACGCTTGATGCTCTTGACGAGCGCGCGTATCAGCAGTTGGAGGACGCCGGCGCTCGCGCCGCGAACGCGCTGCAGTCCGCGGCGGACGCGGCCGGGATCCCCTTGACGGTCAATCGTGTCGGCTCGATCCTGACGGCCTTCTTCACGGACGGGCTGGTAACGGATTACGCCAGTGCCCGGAAAGCGAATGCGACCTCGTTTGCCAGCTGGTTCCAGCGTCTTCTGGCGAAAGGGGTCTCGCTGCCGCCCTCGCAGTTCGAAGCAGCTTTTGTCTCGACCGCGCACGACGAGGAAGCCCTTGCCTTCCTCGAGAGCGCGCTGCGCTACTCGTTTACCGATCTTCAGCTGGCTGGCGCTTCGGGATAAGCATCAAGGCCGCGGCCGCGGCGACCACATTGAGCGCGGCACCCAGGACGAACGGCACCACGATGGAGTGTTCGAGGAGAGGACCCGATAGCGCCGAGCCGATGGGCTGGCCGGCAAAGTTGAGGCTCATGGAGACAGCGAAGGCGCGGCCGAACCAGGCCGGATCCGTGCGGCGCTGACGGAGACCAAAGATCGCGACGTTGGCCAGCGATCCTACCGCGCCGAGGACCGCAGCAATCGCGAATACCATGGGCAGGGTGTTTGCGAACGCCAATAGAAAAAGGACGGGGACCTCGACCGCACAGAAACCGGCGATCAGCGCCCGCTCCCGCCCATCGGTGCGGACGCGACCGACAAGCAGCCCAGCGACTAGTCCGGCCAGCCCGAGGACCGCGAAGATCTGGCCCACCGTCGCGGCGCTGCCATGGAGCTGCCGTAGCACGAGCACGGGGATCCCCACGGGAACGACGCCGAATCCCAGGTTGCTTAGAAAAAACACCAGGGCCAGGCCGCGCAGGCTCGGGTTACGCACGACATACCGAAGCGCCGACCACGAGTCTCCGAGCAATGTCCCCTTCGGCTCTGCTCGGGCTATTGGCTCATGGACGCCGACGAGGGAGACGGCCGCAATCGCCGCCACGCTGGCGGTCACGAGCAAGGCTGCCTCTGGCCCGAATCCGGCCACCACGAGGCCTGCGGTCGCGGGACCGATGACGCCGGTGAGCGAGTACAGGCTGGTGTCCAGGCCGTTCGCTCGATCCCAAAGGGCTCGCGGCAGCATGAGCGGAAAGAGCGAGCGAGCACCGGTGATGCTCAGGATGTTGCTAACACCGAGGACCGCCACCATCACCAACAGGAGCGCCGGCGGGAGCCGGTGAGCCAGCGACAGCGCCACGATGGCCGTCGTCAGTCCGGCGGTCACGGCGTAGTCGAAGATCATCAATCGAACTCGTCCCTGGCGGTCCAGCAGGGCGCCGGCAACGGGGCTGAACGCAAGCCCGGGAAGGATTGAGACCAGGACGGTCAGGCCTGCCAGGCTCGGTGACCGATAGCGCTGCAGCACGAACAGCACCAGGACGATCTCCCACATCGAACCGCCGAGCCGCGCTAGCAATGTCCCGAGCACGACGCGCGCGAACCCAGGCACCCGGAGGAGTGCCATATAGGAAAGTTCGCCAGGGGGCTCGATCGACGGTGGGGTCGGACCTAACATCGCCCTGTGGAATCTATCCGATACGTGGCGCTTGGCGATTCGTACACGATCGGCACCGGACTTACGGACGGGTCGCAGAACTTTCCGAGCCTCCTGGCCAAGAAACTCAGTGAAGAGTCCAGCATCGAGGTCGCCCTCGTCAACCTTGGCGTCAATGGATACACGACAACTGACCTCATTCGCGAAGAATTGCCAGTTGCACTGGGCTTGCGGCCGGAGCTCGTGACCATCTTGATCGGCGCCAACGATGTCGTGCAGGGATCAGGCGAGAGCGCCTATCGGACGCGCCTGGCCGAGATTTATGACGCGCTCGTTGCGTTGGAGCTTCCGGCGACCAACGTCCTGGCGGTGTCCACCCCCGATTTCTCCGCCTTACCCGGTGCCACGCCGTTTGGCACGGCGACTGACCTTCGCACCCGAATCGACGCCTTCAACCGGATTGCCCAGTCCGAGGCCGCGGCGCACGGTTTCCACTATGCCGACATCAGCGCGATCAGTCGCGAGCCGAGGCGCGGCAGGGACTGGCTCGCCGGCGACGGCCTTCATCCCGGCCCGGCTCAACATCGGGCCATCGCAGATCACCTCTGGACCTTCCTCGGTCCGGTAATTAAAGCAAGATGAGAATCCGGTTTTTTTGACCCGGCTTTTGATAGCCTCGATTTCCCATGCGGCTCATCGGACCCAGGCTCGCGCAACCTCGCGGTGTCGCGCATGGCCACACCGTCACCCGGCTCGGTTCGGCGATTCACCTTCGCGGCGTCAATCACTGGTATCGATCAGGGCGCTCCCAGGTGGAGGCGCTTCACGACATCGACCTCGAGATCCCGGCCGGCGGCTATGTGGCGTTGACCGGACCATCGGGTGCAGGCAAGAGCACGTTGCTGTCGCTCATCGGTGGCCTGGAACGCCCGCAGTCGGGGACGTTGATCGTCGGCCATCACAACTTGCGAGACCTGCGGGTCGATGAGCTGGCCGCCTATCGGCGGACCACCATCGGGTTCATCTTTCAGCATTTCGGTCTCCTCGACCTGCTCTCCGCTCGGGAGAATATCGAGCTGGCGGCGTCATTATCGGTACCGTCCGCGCGGCGACGGCCGCAGGCGCATGATCTGCTGGAGGACGTTGGTCTCCTCGATCGGGCCGAGCATCGCCCCGGTCAGCTGAGTGGTGGTGAACGCCAGCGGGTCGCGATTGCGCGCGCCCTCGTCAACGACCCGAGTCTGATCCTGGCCGATGAGCCGACCGGAAATCTCGACGCCGACAGCGCGATGCGCGTGCTCGACCTGCTCGAGCGCGTCCATGTCGAGCGCGGCTGCACCCTGCTGGTGGTGACGCACAACGAGGCCGTCGCAGAGCGCGCCGAAGGGCGCTACCGGTTGAACGCCGGACGGCTTCTGCCATGACCTGGCTCGACTCGCTCACACTCGCCTCCCGGAGCCTCCGCCGGCGCCCGGGCCGAGCGCTGCTGACGATCCTGGCCGTAACCCTGGGCTCGACGCTGCTGGTGGCGCTGGCGAGCGTCGCCACCAGCGCCGGCAGCCGGATTGTGAGCAAGTTGACCAATGGCGGACCCGCCACCGCGATCAAGGTGTCGGCGTCGAAGGCCGACTCGGACCAGGCCTATACCGACGACCTGCGCGTGGCCGGACCGAAGGCGATCAACGACGCCACGCTCAGTGCCGTTCGTCAGTCGCCCCATGTCGCCACCGTGATCCCGGTCATCACCTCTCGCATCCTGGCGGTGCCGCCGCCGTTCGGCTCGACCGCGACCGCAACCTCCGGCCAGCCGGCATTCGGCGACACCATGGTCGGCGTCGACCTCAGCCAGGTGCGCAATCTGCCGATCACGGTCCTGGCGGGCCGCGTGCCGCATCCGGGAGCCCTGAACGAGGTGGCGATCACCGAGTCATACCTCGATCGCTCGGGCATGAGTGTGCAAAGCGCGCTCGGCACGCAGGTCGAGATCGCCGAGCCCCAGGCGTACCAGAGCCAGAACGGTCTGCAGTTCCGCGGCCGCTGGGTGCGCGCGGAGGTCGTGGGCGTGGTCTCTCAGCAGGTCGGCAGCGGCGCCTTCCTGGTGTCGATCCAGCAGGCGCAGCTCGCGCAAACCTGGGCGCAGGGCGGCGTGGACGGCGGCGACGTCTTTCCCCTGCCCGCGTCGAAATACACCGGCCTGATCGTGGTGGCGTCAAGCCTGGATGACGTGCACGGCGTGCGCCAGATGATCACCAGCCTCGGTTACGCCAACACCGCTCCGGAGCACCTGGTCGCCTCGGTCCTTCGATACCTGCGAGTGGTGGACATCGTGCTGGCAGGGATCGGCGCGATCGCGCTCGGCATCGCCGGGCTCGGCGTCGCCAATGCGCTGGTGGCAGCGGTGCGAGAGCGCCGCCGAGAGATCGGCGTGCTGAAGGCGATCGGCGCGCGCGACCGCGACATCCTGCGCTGGTTCTTGCTCGAGGCCTTCACCGTCGGTCTTGCTGGCGGCGTGATCGGGACGCTGGCCGGACTCCTCATCGCGCTCTGGGTCGGGGTCTCCGTGAACAGCTACCTGAGCGAACAAGGGCTGCAGAGCATTCAGTTCGGCGACGTGTCATGGCCGCTGATCGCGGCCGCGATCCTTGGGACGAGCCTGCTGGCGATCGTGGCCGGCGTGGTCCCGGCGTTGCAGGCGGCGCGGCTCTCACCGAAAGAGGCGGTGGCCGCTGCATGAGAGGCCCGATTACGGCGCGCATCGGCGCCGGTCTGTTGGGGGCGGCCTTGACGCTCGGCGCCTGCGCCCCGACACCGGTGGTCGGCGTCCGGCCGCCGGCCGCGGCGCCGGCGCCCGTCATCTATGCCGCGATCGGAGCGAGCGAGACCTACGGGATCGGCGCCAACGACCGGTACCGTCAGGCCTGGCCGCAGGTTTTCTACAACGATGTCCTCCCGCCGTCGGCGGTCCTCTACAACTTCGGCATCCCGAGCGCCACCACGGACCAGGCGCTGCACGATGAGGTCCCAGCTGCGATGGCGGTCCACCCGACGCTGGTAACGGTCTGGCTGAATGTCAACGACCTCATCCGCGGCGTGTCAGTCGCGGATTACGAGGCAGAACTGCGCCAGCTGCTGCACAGCTTGCGGCGCGGTGGTCAGACGCAGGTGTTGGTGGCGAACACGCCCGACCTCGGGCAGCTACCGGCGTACCGTGCCTGCTTGCCGAACGCGCCCGCCGGTGGACCCGCGTGTCTGATCCCCGATGGCCTGCTCCCGACGCCGCGGGCAGTAGCCGCGACGGTTGACGCCTATAACGCCGCCATCGGCCGGGCCGCCAGGCAGGAAGGCGCCACCCTGGTGGACCTGCACCTCAACGACGCACAGATCAATCAGCATCCCGAGTGGCTCAGCGCCGACGGGTTCCATCCGAGCGGGCAGGGCTACGCGGTGATCGCGAGGTTGTTCGAGGACGCCTACCACCGAGCCGCCTAGCGGCTACGCGGCCCGCAGGCTGACCTGACATCCCACGCCGGCATCGAGCGTAAGTGTCAACCTTCCGGTCGTGGCGTCCCAGTGGGAGCTGGTGACGCAGGTGCCGGTCACCGAAGGTCCGGCGGTCAGCGTCAGGGCGGACCAGCCAATCTGGACGGGCTGGTCCTTATGCGACCGATCCACGCGCAGCGTGAGGGTCCCGCGGATGCCATCACCTCGACCCGTATGGACGCCCTCAGGCGCGGCAATGACGTAGGGACGAGCCAGGTGGCGCAGCGCGTCCATGTTGACGATCTGACCGCCGGCGTCGACGATGCCCCAGTAGCGATTCTCCCGCCACTGCCACCAGGCCCAGCCGATCCCAAGATCGTCCGCCTCGTCGAGGGCGGCATCGGCATAGCCGGCCGCGGTCTTCTGGGTCAGGTCGTAACCAAGCTCGCCGATCCAGAGCGGCGCCGGCACCTCGGCGGCTTCCTTGACGCGTTGCTGAAACCGCGACCGGAGAAACGTCGGATCGCCGGTAAAGAACGGCGGAACCAGCG
Organism: Chloroflexota bacterium; assembly: GCA_005882045.1. Classification (GTDB taxonomy): domain Bacteria; phylum Chloroflexota; class Dormibacteria; order CF-121; family CF-121; genus CF-13. The sequence goes on from VBHO01000145.1 coordinate 25,294, forward strand.
AGCCCTCGTAGAGGTGCGTGCCGTAGACGAGGTTCGGCGCCTTGAGATGAACCACCACCGTGTCCAGGGAGAGCAACAGGATGCCCTCGACGAAGAACAGGTGGTTCGAGTCGACCGCGCCGATCGCCTCGATCGCCTCCTTGAACATCGGCCAAAGGTAGGACTTCTCGAAGATGCGCGGCGGAATCGGCAGCGGGTGCGCTTCGTTGAAGATGTCGTATCCCGCCACCCCCGACCTGTCCTTGAATCGTGTCGCCACCACCTGCCAGGCGCTGAAGAACTCCTTCTTCCAGTCGGAGGACAGCCAGAAGTAGGTGTCCGACGTAAACGCCGCCGGGGAGAGTGAGGGGCTCCAGGAGTATTGCGGCAGCGGGTTCCAGTTGGGTACGGGCAGGGTCGCCCATCCCGGCGCCCCGGAGTAGCCGAAGCGCGGGCTCCAGCCAAGCCGGAAGTGCATGTCGAGCACGACATAGAGCCCGTGCCGGTTCAACAGGTCGACCACGGTCGCCACACGCTCGAGGTAAGTGCGGTCGATGCGGCCGCGCTCCGGTTCGAGCTGGGCCCAGTCGATGCCGAGCCGAACCACGTCGAACCCCGCGCGCTGCATCAAGGTGGCGTCCATCTCATCGAGTGGCGCCGGCGGACTCTTCGGGTACGAGACCAGCGCATCGACGTTGAAGCCGCGGAGCAACACCTTGCGCCCGGAGCCATCGACGATCTGTCCGTGATTGACCCGCAGCCAGTTCAGCGATGCGTCGCCGTAGCGGGGCGGCGGCACCGACGCCGTCAGGCTGCCGGCCGGCAGGTACGCGACGATCGTGAGGCCGACGATGGCGAGCAGCAAGACGAGACCGACGCGCCGCGATCGGCGGAAGCGGCGTCGCGGGGCGCGGGCGGCCGGCTCCAAACCGGCTGGCCGTCGTCCCCGACGGATTAACGAGGCATGGCGCTTGACGGTTGACCCACGGCGGCCGCGGCGGCCGCCACCACCTCCTCAATCGTGTCGCACACCTGCGCTCCGGCCTGCGTCAATGCTTTCAGCTTCGACGCCGCCGTCCCAGTATTGCCCGAGATGATGGCGCCGGCGTGTCCCATTCGCTTCCCCGGGGGCGCGGTTCGCCCGCTGATGAAGCCGATCACCGGTTTTCCGAACCCGGGGCTGATCACCTCATCCGCCGCTGCTTCTTCGTCGCTCCCCCCGATCTCGCCGATCATGACCACGGCGCGTGTGGCCGGATCGCCTTTGAACAGCCGCAGGACCTCCTTGAAAGAAAGCCCGAGGATGGGATCGCCGCCGATCCCGACCGAGGTCGTCTGCCCCACCCCCGCCTGACTGAGTCCCTGGATGACTTCATAGGTCAAGGTGCCACTGCGCGACACGATGCCCACCGATCCCTCGCGATTGATGTGGTTCGGAATAATGCCCACCTTGGCCTGGCCCGCCGTCACCAGGCCTGGACAGTTGGGGCCGATGAGCTTGACGCCGGCGTCCGCGACGAAGGCGCGGGCCCGCACCATGTCGTAGAGGGGGATGCCCTCGGTGATACACACGATCAGGCCGACCCCCGCAGCGGCCGCCTCCATGATGGCGTCGGCGGCGAAGGGCGCCGGCACAAAGATGCCGCTCACGTCGGCGCCGGTCTCGCGCCGAGCATCGACCACCGTGTCGAAGATCGGGATGCCCATTTGGGAGCTGCCGCCCTTGCCTGGGCTCACACCGGCGACGATGTTCGTTCCATAGGCCTTCATCTGCTCGGCGTGAAAACTGCCTTCCCGCCCGGTCAGACCCTGGACCAGAACGCGACTCGCTTTTGAGAGCAGGATGCTCATTGGCCGGTGGCGCTTGCCAGCTCGACGATTTTCCGGGCCGCGCCGGTGGCGGTGGCCTCGGGGGTGATGCCAGCTTCGCGGAGCAGCTGCCGTCCCTCCTCTTCGCGGGTGCCGGTCATGCGCACCACCAGTGGCGGCTTGAGGTTGAGATCGCGTGAGGCGTCGATGATGCCATGCGCCACCTCGTCGCCGCGCGTGATCCCGCCGAAGATGTTGATCAGGATGCCTTTGACGTGCGGATCGCCGGCCAGCAGCTCGAGCGCGCTGTGGACGACCTCGGCCTTGGCACCGCCGCCGACATCGAGGAAATTCGCGGCGCGACCGCCTTCGCGCTGCACCAAGTCGAGCGTGTTCATCACCAGCCCCGCGCCGTTACCGATGACCCCGATCGACCCATCGAGCCGAACATACGTGAGCTTGCGACGCCGCGCTTCCGCTTCCAGCGGGTCCTCGTCCGATTCGTCGGCGCCGTGCAGGTCCTTGTGGCGGAACATGGCGTTCTCGTCGATCTCCAGCTTGCCGTCCGCCGCCACCAGACCGCCGTCCTGGGTGAGTGCCAACGGGTTGATCTCGATGGTGAGCGCGTCGTAGGTGCGGGCGAGCGCGTAGAGCTTGACCACCAGCGGCGTCAGCTGCACTTGCAGCGGACCAAGCCCGGAACGAAAGATGAGGTCGCGCACCTCGAAGGGCAGCGGCCCGCGCCACGGGTCCGGGTGGAGTTTGGCGATCGCCTCGGGATGAGTCTCGGCCACCTCCTCGATCTCCATGCCGCCCTTGGCGCTGAGGATCAGCACCGGCTTGCGCGCGTCGCGGTCCAGGGTGAGGCCGAGGTAGAGCTCGCGCGTGATGTCCTGGGCGGTCTCGCACCAGACCTCCTTGACGGTGTAGCCCTTGATCGTCATGCCCAGGATCTCGCCGGCGACGCGCTTGGCATCGGCCGCGGTCCTGGCGAGCTTGATCCCACCCGCCTTTCCCCGTCCACCGATGGGTACCTGCGCCTTGACCGCGATCGGGCCGAGCGCGCCGGCGGCCAGCGCCGCCTCGTCCGGGGTCCGTGCCAGGCGGCCATCCGGAACGGGAATGCCGGCCGCCCGGAACCGCTCCTTCACCTGGTACTCGAGAAACTTCATAGGGGAATGTTGCCGTGGCGACGATGCGGCCGCTCGACCTGCTTGTCCTTGAGCAGGTGCAGTGACCGGATCAGGGTAGGGCGGGTGTCCTGCGGCTCGATCACGTCGTCGAGGAAACCGCGCTCCGCCGCGATGTAGGGATTGGCGAATTTCTCTTTGTAATCCTCCACCAGCTGCTCCACCTTCTTGGTGGGGTCCTTGGCCGCGGCGATCTCTCGCTTGAAGATGACGTTGACGGCGGCCTGCGGGCCCATGACGGCGATCTCGGCCGCCGGCCACGCGTAGTTGAAGTCGCCACCGATGTGCTTCGACGACATCACGTCATAGGCGCCCCCGTAAGCCTTACGGGTGATGACGGTGAGCTTGGGCACGGTTGCCTCCGCATAGGCGTAGAGCAGCTTGGCGCCGTGGCGAATGATGCCGTTGTACTCCTGCGCCGTCCCCGGCAGGAACCCGGGCACGTCGACAAAGGTGACTAGCGGGATGTTGAAGGCGTCGCAGAATCGGACGAAGCGGGCCCCCTTGACCGAGGCATTGATGTCCAGCGCCCCGGCGAGGATGCGCGGCTGGTTGCCGACGACCCCGACCACCTCGCCGTCCAGCCGGGCAAAGCCGACGACGAGGTTCTGCGCGAAGTGCTCCTGGACCTCGAGGAAGCTGTCCTGGTCAACGACCGCGATGATGGCCGCCTTCATGTCGTAGGGCTGGTTCGGGTTTTCCGGGATCAGCGACTGCAGGATCCGGTCCCGGCGCTGTGGATCGTCGCGCGGGGTTATCGCGGGCGGCCGCTCTCGGTTGCTCCCCGGCAGGTAGGACAGCAGGCGCCGTACCGCGCTGAATGCTTCCGCCTCCGAGTCGTGTAGGAAGTGGGCGACCCCGCTCTTGATGTTGTGGACCTCCGCCCCACCGAGCTCGTCGAAGCCCACCTGCTCGCCGGTCGTCACCCGCACCACTTCCGGCCCGGTGATGAACATGTAGCCGAGGTGCTCGACCATGAAGATGAAGTCGGTGATCGCCGGCGAGTAGACGGCGCCGCCGGTCGCGGGACCGGCGATCACTGACAGCTGCGGCACGACACCCGAGGACTGAACGTTTCGGTAAAAGATGTCGGCATAGCCGGCGAGGCTGACGACGCCCTCCTGAATACGGGCGCCGCCGGAGTCGTTGATCCCAACGCAGGGCCGGCCGGCACGGACCGCGAGATCCATGACCTTGCAGACCTTCTCGGCGAACACTTCACCCAGTGAGCCGCCGAAAACGCTGGCGTCGTGCGAGAAGATGAACAGTTCCCGGCCGTCGACTGTGCCGTAGCCGGTGACGACCCCATCGCCGGCGATCTTCTTTTCGCCCATGCCGAAGGCCTCGGTGCGATGGACGGCGAAGGCGTCGAGCTCGGTGAACGACCCTGGGTCGACCAGCAGTTCGATGCGCTCGCGGGCGGTTAATTTGCCTTTTGGGTGCTGCTTGTCATCGGGATCGCCACCACGATGCATGGCGTCGTATTTGCGCTTGCGCAGGATATTGATCTGGCGTTCGGAGGGCGACGGCGCTGCATCGCGGGCGGCTCGGCTGGCCATGCGTTAGCTACGCGACCCGGGGCGATACTCGCCGAAAACATCGCGCAGGACCCCGCACACCTCTCCTATGGTGGCATAGGCTTGCAGCGCGGCCCGCATGGGGGGCAACAGATTCTGGCCCCCCTGCGCGGCCCGGCGGACTTCGGCGAGCCGCGACTCGATCGCCGCTAGGTCCCGCTCCGCCCGCAACCGCTTGAGTCCCTCGACCTGATCGCGCTCGTGCCGGGGACCGATCTTCACGATTTCGACCGGCTCCTCGTCGCCCTGGAAGCGATTGACACCGACCACGACGCGACGGCCCTCCTCGACGGCCCGCTGGTAGTGATAGGCGCTCTCCTGGATGGCCTCCTGGGTAAAGGCCGTCTCGATCGCGGCGATGGCTCCGCCCCGCCGGTCGACCTCCCCGATCAGCGCAGTCGCGCCTGCCTCGAGCTCGCGGGTGAGCGCTTCGACCAGGTAGCTGCCGCCCATCGGATCGGCGACGCCGGCCACGTTGGTCTCGTGGGCGATGATCTGCTGCGTCCGCACCGAGAGGGTGGCCGCCATTTCCGACGGCAGGCCCAGCGCCTCGTCGAAGGAGTTGGCATGCAGGCTCTGGGTCCCGCCAAGGACGGCGCTCATCGCCTGCAAGGCAACCCGGACGATGTTGTTGTGCGGCTGTTGCGCGGTCAGGGTGCTCCCACCGGTCTGGCTGTGGAACCGAAGCGCCTGCGCCTTTAGATCGGTCACGCCGTAGCGCTCCTTCACCAGGCGGGCCCACAGGTTGCGTGCCGCCCGGAACTTCGCCACCTCCTCGAAGAAGTCCGAGAAGACGGCAAAGAAGAAGGACAGCCTCGGCGCGAAATCCGCGACCTGGAGGCCCGCCGTCCTGGCCGCGTCGACATAGGCGATCGCGTGGGCCATGGTGAAGCCGAGCTCCTGGACGGCGGTGGCACCCGCTTCCCGCAGGTGATAGCCGGAGATCGAGATCGTGTTCCAGTTGGGCAGCCGTTGGTAGCAGTAGGCGAACAGGTCGGTGGTCAGCCGCATCGATGCGCGCGGCGGGAAGATATAGGTGCCGCGGGCCGCGTACTCCTTGAGGATGTCGTTCTGCACCGTGCCCTGCAGCCGCTCCGGGGACACGCCCTGCTGCTCGGCGACCAGCTCGTAGAGAAGCAATAAGAGGGCTGCCGGAGCATTGATTGTCATCGAAGTGCTCACCTCGCCGAGAGGGATGCCCTGCAGCAGCGTTTCCATGTCCTTGAGTGAAGAGATCGAGACTCCGACCTTGCCGACCTCCCCGCGCGCCATCGGGGCGTCGGCGTCGTGGCCCATCTGGGTCGGGAGGTCGAACGCCACCGAGAGGCCGGTCTGCCCCTGCTCGAGGAGGTAGCGGAAGCGACGATTGGTCTCGGCGGCGCTGCCGAAGCCAGAATACTGGCGGATCGTCCAGGGCCGGCGGCGGTACATCTCGGGGTAGATACCGCGCGTGAAGGGATACTCGCCGGGCGGTGGCGCTTCCGGTCCGGCGTCGATGGCCCGGTAGACCGCCTTCAGGGGCAGACCGCTATCGGTGGTCGACGCCGCCGGACCATCTGACGGCTTAGGTGCCGGGCGGGCCATCCGGCTCCACGAACTCGGTGAGCACGCCGCAGACGCTCTTGGGATGGACGAAGCCGATGCGGGTCCCGTGCGTTCCCGGCCGCGGCACCGCATCCAGCAACTGGGCCCCCGCAGCGCCGGCTCGCTCGAGTGACGCCGCGACATCGTCGGTGGCATAGGCCACGTGGTGCACGGCCTCGCCCCGATCCTCAAGAAACTTCTCGACCTTCGACTCCCGGTTGAGCGGCGTGATGAGTTCGATCCGGCTCTCGCCGATCGGGATCAGGGCGACCTCGATGCCTTCGCGCTCGAGCCGCTCCCTGCCACTGACGCGCAGTCCGAGCAGCCGTTCGTAGGTCTGGATCGCCCGGTCGAGATCGCGAACAGCGATTCCGACGTGGTCGATCCGGCTCAGCATGCCGTTGATTCTAAAGCCGGGTCATTTCCCACTCCCCTTGACAAGGTGTGGACCCTTTGTAGTAGGGTGTACCACGGCTAGTTACGTTACGGTCCGACTCCCTCTCTTTACTCGGCGTCCTCTACAGCCAAGGGTAGACGGCGAATCTGATCCAACTGAGGGAAGGAGGTTGGACCGTGAACCGCACCGTTGGCGTACGCGTGCGTCGGTCCGTCGGGCGTGGGGCGATTTTCGCGCTCGGCTTTGGAGGAGCACTCTCCGCAGCACCGCAGCTGCCGACACCGGTCTCGGCGTCCCCGACGGCTTTGCCTGTCACCGCCTCGGTGGTAGAGGCGGCGGACGATCCGCTGCCGCGGCAGCCGCGGGCCACCGTCATCATCTATATGGAGGCAACGCCCCCACCCCCGACCGTGGTCCCGATCGCGCCCGCCGCTCCCGTTCGACTCTCGTCTGCGCGAATGTCCAGCAGCGGTCCGGCCTGGGCGGTCGGCCCCGTCTCGGGTGCGGCTAACGGTTTTGCCTACGGCTACTGCACCTGGTGGGTCGCCCACAAACGCTACATCCCCTGGCGGGGGAACGCCTACCAGTGGTGGTGGAACGCCCGTGCCTTCGGTTTCGCGGAGGGGGCCACACCGCGGCCTGGCGCTGTCATGGTCATGGGCATCAGCGGCACGTCACCGCAGGGCCACGTGGCCTATGTCGAGTCGGTCAACCCCAACGGCTCGTTCCTGGTCTCGGAAATGAACTGGTGGGGCGTGCCAGGGGGCGGCTGGAACCGCGTCGACTACCGGACGGTGAGCTCGATGGCCGGCGTGCTGGGCTTCATCTATTAGCCCGAGCTACGGCAGCACCCTTCAGGTTGCCTTGAGTGACGAAACCCTGCCGAGAATCTTTTCGATCGCTTCATCCTGCGCCGCGAGGTGGTCCTGGATCTGGAGCGCGGTATGGAGTACGGCGTCGGCGTCCTCGTAGGTGGCTTCGGCGCGCTTGTCGCTGGCGGCGGCCAGAACGTTCTGGCCCACGATGATGATGCTGAGTAAGACCAGCTGCAGGAAGGTTTGGCTGATCCAGGAGACGAGGATGACCGGGTTATGCGACAGGATCGCGGCGGGAAGCGAGACGATGGCGAGCGCCGCAAACGCGTAGGCGCACCACATGGTGCCTGATCGGATCGCCGCCCCTTGGCATCAGGTCCGCCACCTTGACCGGTCGTTGCTTTTTGCGCTGTTCGATCCGGGGATGGATGACGGGCGTGAAGATATTTGACATAGCGTCAATCTACCCGCTTCGCTTGAGCAGGCCGAGCCGTTTCGCACGGACTTCGGCGCGGTTGAAGCACCACACCGAGGCCGGCACCAGGATGACCCCCATCAGCAGCAGGATGGCGATATCGGGCAGGGCGCCGGCCAGCGAGAGCCCGTGGAGCAGCGCCTCCCGTACTCCACTCAGGGTGTAGGTCAATGGCGAGAGGATGCCGACGACGTGGAGCGGCGCCGGTAACACGCTGATCGGGTAGTAGACACCCGAGATCAGCAGGAGGACGCCCTGCACCGCAAAGGCCATCTGCTCACCCTTCTCGGGTGACAGCAGGGGAAGCACGGACGTGAAGATCCCCAGGCCGAGCAGCGGCAGCGTAGCGGCGGCGAAGATCGCCAGCGCCGTCAGCCAGTTGGCATGCGACAGATCGAGGTTGAAGAAGAAGATCAGCGCGAAGCCGATGGCCGCCGTGCGGGCGATCCCATAGATCAGCGAGGCGGCGGACATGCCCAGCAGGTGGGTCAGCCGCTTGATGGGTGCCATGAAGGTGTACTCGATGGTGCCCTCCCAGCGCTCCCAGGTGATGGCGAAGGCGATTTCGAAAAACACCAGCGACAGGTAGGTCCAGAGCAGCGCCCCCACCAGTAGGTAGAGCTGCGTCTGGTGCAGATTCGCCTGCCCCGGCTCGAGACCCAGCGTCGACAGCCCCGCGGCAAGGTAGCCGATGCTGAGCACGCTGACCAGGTTGTAGAGCAGCCAGACCGCCTCCCACAACCAGTACCGCCGGTAGAGGTTCTTCTGCCGCTCGATGAAGCCGACAAACGCGTTCAGCTCCCAGCGGAGCGAGTTGCCAATCATTCGTCTTTCGCCTCCTCGTCTTCCTCGAGCCGCTTCCCCGTGAGCTTCATGAAGGCATCCTCCAGGCTGCCGCCGACCTCGCCGGCATGCGCGTGGATCAGTTCGGCGGGCGTGCCCTCCGCCAGGACGCGGCCCTGGTCGAGCACGAGTACGTGGTCGCAGAGCACCTCCGCCTCCTCGAGGTCGTGGGTGCACAGCAGCACGGTCGCCGCCCGATCCCGGCGGATGGTTCGGACCAGCTCCTGGACCTCGCGCTTCGAGCGCGGATCGAGCCCCGTGGTCGGCTCGTCCATCAGCAGCAGCGATGGCGACGTGAGGAAGCTGCGGGCGATGGCGATCTTCTGCTGCTGGCCGCGCGACAGCTGCTTCATCGGCTTGTCGAGCGTGTCGAGCGGCAGACCGAGCCGCTCCAGCATGCCCTCCACCCGAGCCCGCGTGCCTTTCCCGCCGCTGCCGTAGAGGCGTGCGGCGTACAGCATGTTCTCCCAGGGACTCATCTCTTTGAAGAACGATGCCTCGACCGAGACGCGGTTGATGTGGCGGCGCACATCGTCCGGCTGGGTGACGACGTCGTAGCCAAACACGGAGGCCGTCCCCGCGTCGGGCGTCATCAAGGTAGCGAGGATGCGGATTAAGGTCGACTTGCCGCTCCCGTTCGCCCCCAGGATGCCCGTGATCCGACCGGTGTCGACGTGCATCGACACCTGGTCGAGCGCCAGCTTTTCCTTCTTGACCGTGCGCCGGCCAAAGGGTCGGCGCGCCGGCTGCCCGAACCGCTTCGAGATGCCGTGCAGCTCGACCGCCGCCGTATTCAATTCGCTCGCCTTGATCGCCATGCCTTCAACTCCTGAGATTGATGCCGATGAACAACAAAAAACCGTGGGCCAGGGGCCTCACGGTCGAAAGCGCTGTCGTCGGTGTCTAGTTCAGTCGGCTTTCAATGCCATGCAGCCCCGGGTAGGCAGGCTCCGCCCCTGGTGAAGACGATCATGCCTGCCCTGCTGCGCCACATAGCCTCCGTACAGTACTCCAGCGACGTGACCGAAGTCAACCGGCAGAGGGCGCCGGCTCGCCCTTCGCCGGCGACTCGGCCCCGTCCATGGAGTCGGCGAGGTACTGGGCGAGGTCCTGCACCTGCAACTGACTCTCGGCACCTTTGGCCGAGATCCCGTCGCGGAACATGGTCAGGCAGAAGGGACAGGCGGTCGCGACCCGCGGCGCTTCTGTCCTGAGCGTCTGCTCGACCCGTTCGTGGTTGATGCGCTTGCCGATCTTCTCCTCCATCCACATGCGGCCGCCGCCCGCGCCACAGCAGAAACCCCGCTTGTGATGACGCTCGATCTCCACCAGCTCGGCCCCCGGGATAGCCTCCACAACGGAGCGTGGGGGGTCGTAGATGTCGTTCCAGCGGCCTAAATAGCACGAGTCGTGATACGTGAACTTGCCCTCGATCGCCTTGCTCGGCTTGAGCCGGCCCTCCTTGATCAGGCCGGCGAGCAGCTGCGTGTGGTGCACGACTTGGTACGTGCCGCCGAACTGGGGAAACTCATTCTTGATCGTGTTGAAGCAATGGGGACAGGTGGCAATGACTTTCTTGATCTTCGCCTCGTTCATCGCCTCGATGTTCTGCTGCGCTTGGGTCTGATACAGATACTCGTTGCCAATGCGTCGGGCTGGGTCGCCGTTGCAGGTCTCCTTCGGGCCGAGGATGGCAAAGTCGACGCCCGCCTTCTGCAGCAGCCCGACGAAGGCCCGGGCGACCGCCCGGTTCGCCTCGTCGTAGGACGCGGCGCAGCCGACGAAATAAAGATACTCCGCATCGGGCTTCTCGTCGATCGTTTTCACGCCAAGGCCTTGCGCCCATTCGGAACGCTGCGCGCGCGGCATGCCGTAGGGGTTGCCCTGGCTCTCGATGCTCCGCAGTGCCCCCTGGGCCTCCTTGGGGAATTTGCTCTCTTCAAGCACCAGGCTGCGACGCATATCGATGATCTTGGGCACGTGCTCGATCAGCACCGGGCATTCCTGCTGGCAGGCCCCGCAGGCCACGCACGACCAGATTTCGTCCTCCTTGATCGCCTCGCCAATAAGTTTCTGAGTTTGCTGCGGCGCCCCGCGCGGCTCCGGCGGCGCGTCGCGGACGGTCTTGAAAAGATTTTCGCGAGCATCGACGATGATCATCTTGGGATTGAGCGGCTTGCCGGTGAGAAAGGCGGGGCACTGCTCCTGGCAGCGGCCACATTCGGTGCACGAGTACAGGTCGAGCAGGTTCTTCCACGACCACTGGGTCACGGCGCTGACCCCGTAGTGTTCGGCGTGCTCCAGATCGATTGGCGTCAGCGCGGCGCCGGCTTTGGGGGGCAGCTTGCGGAAGAAGACGTTCGGGATGGCGACGATGATGTGCAGGTGCTTCGAGCTCGGAATGTAGACGAGGAAGGCGAGCACCGCCAGGATATGCATCCAGTAGAAGACCTCGTGCGCCGGGATCGCGGCGGTGCCCTGCCAGCCCAGGCCTTCGAAGACGCGGGCCAGCGCTGAAGACACCGGCCGCCAGGCTGCCGACGGTTCGCCGCCCTCAGCAACGCGGGCAGCGTTCTGGCCGAGCATCCCGATCATGATGGTGGCGATCAGCCCGAGGATGATCAGGGCGTCGATTTCGTTGCTCTCCTGAAACTGGCGCGGCCGGATCACGAGCCGGTTGATCAGCGCCATCAGCACGCCGACCAGCACCAGGACGCCAAAAAGATCTTGTAAAAAGGCGATCCAGGTGGTGCCGCCAATCGCTGCCAGGCTGAATCCCGGGAAGATGCCTTCGCCGAAGGCCTGAATGATGGCGGTCAGCAGGACGACGAAGCCATAAAAAATAAACAGATGCAGGAGGCCGGAGTAGAGATTCCGGAACATCCGGGTGTGGAGACCGACGTAGCTGAGGACGCCACGCACGCGCTCGGGGAAGTGGTCGAGGCGGTTTTCATTCGGGCCGAGCCGCAGGATGCGATAGAGTTGGCGCGCCCGGATGGTGAAGTAGACGATCGCGACCAGCAGCACGGCCAGCACCGCGATCGATTTCACCTGGGTCATCTCTGGTAATCGTACGGTCAGCTGATATATGCGCGTGCTAGGTCTTACCGGCGGGATTGGTTCCGGCAAGTCGATGGTGGCGCAGATCTTTGCCCGGCTGGGGGCGGTGGTGATCGACGCCGATCAGCTGGCGCGCGAGGTGGTCGAGCCCGGACAGCCCGCCCTCCAGGAAATCGCGACCGCCTTCGGGCGGGACGTGCTCTTATCGGACGGTCGTCTCGATCGCTCCAAGCTTGCCGGCATTATCTTCGCCGACCCTGCTGCGCGCGCCCGGCTCGACGCCATTACGCATCCGCGCATCCGCGCGCGGATGGACGAGGAAATCAAGGCCCGACGGTCAGGGCCAGGCGTCCTGATCGTCGACATCCCGCTGCTGTACGAGAACGACCGCACCCATTCGGTGGAGCGTGTGATCGTGGTCTGGGTCGACCCGCAGACACAACTGCGACGAATCCGCCGGCGCGACGGGCTTTCCGCCGAAGCCGCCCGCCAGCGGATCGCCGCGCAGATGCCGTTGGACGCGAAGCGGGCCCGCGCCGACCACGTGATCGATAACAGCGGGAGTCGGGAGGACACCCGGCGCCAGGTCGAAGCCATCTACCACCTCTACGCGGCCGCGGCGGCCTCGCCGCCGTAGGCTCAGCCGGCCTTTCGGTGTCGCTCGGTCAGCTCCCGTCGCTCCGAATGCTCGCGTCGCCCCGAATGCTCGCGCCGCTGACTCGCAAGCGCCCGCTCTCGCAGCTCGATCTCGATCGGTTGCCTGACGCGGACCGCGAACCTCGTCAGCCAGACGACAGCCAGGCCGACCACGAACAGCACCGTGCCCGGTGCCGCGTCGGATAGCTTGCTCTTGAGCCCGATCACCTCACCGACCCAGCTGCTCGACCCCGCCACCCCGTGAAAGAACAGCAGGATCCCGCCGATGATGCACGCCAGGCCGAGCAGGAGCCCGGCCAGCGAGTAGATCAACTGAAGCCGGGCCAGCCGGCCCCAGAAGTGCCGTTCGCGCGGATCCGCCGGCAACTCCAGCGCCGCCACGACGAACTGGAGCCAATTCAAGAGCCTCACTCCTCCCGAAATTCAGCTTAGGCGCGGAACGCTACAACGACGAAGCGGCCGCCAAACCGTCGCCGGTTGGTGCCCGCTTCGTGGCGAAGCCGTCGTAACGCTGGCTAAATCGTGGAGTAGTAGACCGCCGGCGACTGTGACGGGCTTGGGGTCGGCGTGGTCGGCGCCTGACCGCCCGGCGCCTCGCCCGATTCATTGCCTTCCTTGTGAGAGCGGAACTTCAGTCCCGATCCCACGCGCGACAGGATGGCATCCGCCTGGGCCTGCGTAATGGTCCCGGCCTTGACGGCGTTGTCGAGAACGCCCTTGGCCGCATTCTTCATCGCCGCCTTGACGGCGCCGTCGCTCACCTTCTGCTGCGTCTCGAGATCGGTCAGTGATTTCCCGGACCGGAGGGCACTCTGCAGATCGGCGGGGCTCATGTGGAGCGCCGAGGCGGCCGCGTTCAGCTCGGCCGTCTTAAGATTTCGCATCAGGGTCATATCGGCCTTGAAGCCGCCATGGCGGCCCGCGCCGAATCCGAAACCAAGGCCCTGGCCCGCGTTGATGCGCGCCTTCATGGCATCGGCTTGCTGCTGGGTGATCCTGCCGTCTTTCAGCATCTGATCGACGGTCTGCAGCTGTGCCTGCTTGAGCGCGTCCTGCGTCTGGGCCGGCGTCAGGTGCAGGATCCCGGCCAGCTTGTCGACAAAGACCTGCGCGTAATTCTTCGAGGCCGTCGGCGACGCGGACGGCGACGGAGCGGCCTCAACAGCGGCCACGCCAATGATCACGGCAGCCAGGCCGGCCGCCGGGAGCACGATCCAACGATTCAACTTCATTCGGAGTCTCTCCTTCCTTGGGCTGACGAACGCCTCTATAGTGCCGGACCCCGATGAGAAGAGGGTGAGAGCCCGGCAAGAGGTCGGTGAAACTTCTAACCCGGCCGGCCGTAACGCGCTCCGTAACAGCATAGAGAGGGTCTTTGAGGCCCGCCGACGGGGACAAACAAGGAGGCAGAGCGCATGCAGGCACGCAGACTGTTGACGGTTGGGCTCGCGGTCGCGACGGCCGTCGGCATCACCCTACCGGTGGCTGGCGTCAGCGCCGGGATCGCGCGAGGCTCATTCCGGGAGACCGACCTGGTTTCCAATATCCCGGGGAGGGCCCAGCAGCTCGATTCGAACCTGGTCAATCCCTGGGGCATTTCGGCGAGCAGCAGTAGCCCCATGTGGGTCTCCGATAACAATGCCGGCGTGGCGACGCTCTATGACGGGGCCGGCAATGCGTTCCCCACGCCAGCGAATGGTGGCCCGCTGGTGGTCAAGATCCCTCAGCCCGACGGCAGCGACGGGGGCACCCCAACCGGCACCGTATTCAACGGCGGCAGCGGGTTCAAGGGCGACCGCTTCCTGTTCGCCACTGAGGACGGAACGATCGCCGGCTGGAACCCTGCCGTCAACCGCACGCGAGCCCGCATCGAGGTCGACCGGTCGACGGTGGGGCTGGGGGCGGTCTACAAAGGCCTGGCCATCGGCAACAACGGCGTGGCGGACCACATCTACACCAGCAACTTCCGCTTCGGCACGATTGAGGTCTTCGACAGCAGCTACACCATGGTCACGCTCAGCGGCTCGTTTAGCGATCCGGGCATCCCGGCCGGGTTCGCCCCCTTCAACATCCAGAATCTCGGTGGCGTGCTGTATGTGACCTATGCCATGCAGAAGCCGGACAAGCACGACGACCAGTCAGGTCCGGGCTTCGGCTTCGTCGATGCCTACGATCTCAACGGCCAGCTGCTCCGGAGAGTCGCGTCCGGTGGCGCGCTGAACTCGCCCTGGGGCCTGGCGATCGCGCCGGCCAGCTTCGGCAATTTCCATGACAACCTTCTGGTCGGCAATTTCGGCGACGGCCGCATCAACGCCTACAACCTGGCTACCGGAGCCTTTCGCGGGCAGCTCAAGAGCGAAACCAGCGCGCCCATCGAAATCCCGGGCCTCTGGGGCCTGCGGTTCGGCAACGGCGGCGTCGGCGCGAGCCCGAATACGCTCTACTTCACGGCCGGCATCAACGACGAGCAGGATGGCCTGTTCGGCAGCATCGTCAGCGTCGATAACTAACTGACGGTCAACGGCTGGGGCGGCCGCAGGGCCGCCTCAGCTGGTCTCCTCGAGCGAGAAGACCGGCTCGACGCAGACGTCCCGATCGCCGAAGCGGGCCGCCCATTCGGCTCGGCTGGCCCCGCCCAGCGTCGCCTGGACCGCCTCGATCGCAGCCGGATCGAACTGGCGGCCGGTCAAGTCGTCTCGATCGATCGCATGGCAGAACTCCGCCCAGAATGCGGACTCGAGTGCCGCCACCGTCAGGAAGCCGTCGGCCACCGAATAGACGTGATAACAGGGCAATTCTCCGGTCAGGCTCACGCCGATGAGTCCAGCGCGCTGCACCGCTCGCGGTAAGGCTGTCCAGCTTCGCATCAAGTCAGCCATCGATACCTCGACGCGTCGGCCACGCCCGGTCTGCGCACGACCCGCCAGCGCCGCGGCGATCAGGAACGCCGCTTGCAGCCCGCCGGCGAGGTCGGCGACCAGGATGCCGGGGATGGCCGGGACGCGGTCGTGGCGCGGCATCAGCGAGAGCGCCCCGCTCCGGGCCAGATAGTTGAGGTCATGACCGGCGCGCCGTGCCATGGCGCCGCTCGACCCGTAGCCGGTGATCGCGCAATAGACCAGCGCTGGATTGATCGCCGCCAGCGTGGCGTAGCCGAGATCCATCCGCTCCATTCTTCCCGGGCGAAAGCCCTCGACCAGGACATCGGCGTCGAGCACCAGCCCTAAAAACGCCTGCCGGCCGGACGGCGAGTGCAGGTCGAGCGTAAGCAACTGCTTGCCCTGGTGCAGCACCTCGAAGTACGCCGCTCCGCCCGGCAGGGAACGGATCGGGTCGCCCGCGAGCGATTCGACTTTGGTCACGGTCGCGCCCTGCGCCTGGAGCAACTGGGTGCAGTAGCCGCCCGGCAGCAGCCGCGACAGATCCAAAACCCGCACGCCATCGAGCGACATCGCCTGCTAGGTTACTAACGTGCGAAATGCCGAGGTCGCCGCGATGCTCAACCGGGTCGCCGACCTGCTCGAGATCAGGGGTGAGAACTTCTTCAAGATCCGCGCCTACCGCGAAGCCGTTCGGCAGCTCGACAACCTCACGACCGAGGTCGAGGAACTGATCCACGATGGGCGGTTGAAGGACATCCCTGGCATCGGCGAGGCGATCGAGAAGAAGATCGTGGAGTACGTCACCACCGGGCAACTCGAATTCCTGACGAGGTTGGAGGCCGAGGTGCCGCCGGCGCTGCTCGAGTTGACACGCGTCCCCGGGCTCGGGCCGCGCACCGCGAAGGACATCTATGACGCGCTCGGCATCCTCAGCCTGGACGACCTGGAGCAGGCCGCGCAGACGCACCGGCTGCTCGAGGTCCGCGGCATCAAGGCGAAGACCGAAGAGAACATCCTCAAGGGGATCGCCATGCTCAAGCGCACCGAGGGCAGCATTTATTTCCCCGAGGCCTGGATCCTCGCCGATTCACTCCTGGCGACGTTGCGGTCGCAGGCCGGGGTCGTTCGGGCCGAGATCGCCGGGAGCGTGCGGCGTGCCAGCGAAACCATCGGCGACCTCGACCTCCTGGTGGCGAGCGACGATCCCGACGCGATGTGCCGCGAATTCGCACGCCTGCCGCAGGTGAGCGAGGTGATCGGGCAGGGCGGCACCAAGACCAGTGTCCGGGTGCGCTCCGGCATGCAGGTCGACCTGCGGGCGGTCAAGCCGGACAGCTTCGGCGCCGCCTGGCAGTACTTCACCGGATCGCAGGCGCACAACGTCCAGTTGCGGGGCCGAGCTCTTCAGATGGGCAAGCTCAAGATCAACGAGTACGGCGTCTTCAAGGAAGACGGCACCCGGATCGCGGGCGAGACCGAGGAGTCGGTGTATGCCGCGGTCGGCTGCGCCTGGATCCCGCCCGAGCTGCGCGAGGGATGGGGCGAGATCGAGCTCGCGGCCAGGGGCCCGTTGCCCGCCCTGGTCCAGGACCAGGACCTGCGCGGCGACCTGCACACCCACAGCAACTGGAGCGACGGACGCAACGAGATCGCGGTGATGGCCCGCGCCGCGGCCGAGCGCGGCTATCGGTACATCGCGTTGACCGATCACACCCAGTCGCTGACGATCGCCCAGGGCTTGACGCCGGAGCGCTTTCGCGCCCGCGCCGTCGAGATCGCGGCCGTCAATGCGCAGCCGGGCATGGCGCGGGTCTTGAGCGGCGCCGAGGTCGACATCCTTCCGGACGGCAGCCTCGACCTTCCCGACGATTGCCTCGCCTCCCTCGACGTGGTGGTGGCTTCCGTCCATACCGCGCTGGACCAGCCCAAAGATGTCATCACACAACGGGTGCTGCGCGCGCTACGATCGCCCCACGTGGACGTCCTCGCCCATCCTACGTCGCGACGGCTTGACCGCCGCGGCGAAACCCGCGTCGACGTGGAGGCGGTGATTGCCGAAGCGGTCAAGACCGGGACCGCCCTGGAAATCAACAGCAGTCCGTTCCGCCTCGATCTCAACGACAGCTGGGCTCGCAAAGCCCGGGAGGCCGGCGCGCTGCTGGCGATCGACAACGACGCCCACTACCCCGCCGAGTACGACTACGTCCGCTACGGCGGCGCCATCGGGCGCCGGGCGGGGCTGACGCCGGATCGAGTGCTCAACACCCGAGATGCGGACGGCGTTCTCGCCCATTGCCGGGAAAAAGCAGCAAAAGGCGTGGCGAATCTCCGTTGAATACAGTAACGGCGGTGTAATCAAGAGCAAAAGGAGTTTCGGCTGATGCTTCAGGAGCTCGTGATCAAAGTGCCGGCTCCCTTCATGGGTCGGGCCGACGTCGGTTTCTCCACGCGCTATCCCGCCCAGCCGGCCCAGGCGCCGCTCAAGGACGTCCCCTTCTTCATCGAGGGGCCGTCCGGCCCGATGCGCCGGCTGCAGTCCCGGCTGGAGCTCTTCCGCCAGAAGCGGACCTTGATTCCTGACGCCCCCGGCGAGGCCTACAGCTGGACCGACCTCATCCCGCTCAACGACGAGCTCTTCATCCTCGCCTTCCGCGACGAGAGCCTGACGGATGCGCCGGATGACGGGGATTCGGAGTACCGGTACATCGTCAACCTGGTGCGGCCGCTGGTCTTCCCCTTCCTCAAGGACTGCGTGCGGATCGGCGAGCTCGCCCTCCGCGACAACATCGTGCTGGCTGTCCTCGACAACAGCCGCGTCATGGCCGAGCTCGAACTGCGCCGCACGCAAATCGTGCCGCGGAACGGCTCGATCGTCCTGGGCGACGTGGACGCCGGCTGACGCCGGCGGCCTAGGCTAGGGCGAGCTCGACGCCTTCGCGCTGCCGCTCGGCGACGCTGACGGCGTCGCGGTGGCGGTTGGCGATGGGCATGGACTGGCCGAGGCGCTGGTCACGGCGGTCGCCGAGGGCGACACCGATCCGGAGGGCGACGGCGTTGGGGTCGGCGACGGCGTCGGGCTCGCCGTGGGCGTCGCCGTGGTGGACGGCGTCGCGGTCGCCGCCGGCACGCAGAAGCTCGGAGCGGGCGTCGGCGCCAGCAACGTCAGGTTGGTCGGCGAGCTGGCCTTGCCGCCGCCCTCGAGCAGCAGCGCCGCCGGCACCACCAGCAGGCCAATGATGACCGTGACCACGAAGGCAAGCGCCCCCCATTCCTGGAGCCAGAAGGCCCGCGACGAGTTACGGATCAGGGCTCTTCGTCCGGCTCCGGTTGAGGCTTGTTGCGCGTGTTAAGGATGCGCACGAAGTCTTGCGCCCGCGCCAGCGCCTTCCAGCGCTCGGGGAAAAAGTCCTGCGCCACCACCTGCTTCGAGGGCAGCTGAAAGACGGTGACGCACCACTTGTTCAAGGTGTGCGACACCTCGACCTCGAAGTCGCCCTCGGTATTTAGGTACCGAACGACCCGGTCCTCGTCGGATCTGCGTCTCCCTGAAACTGCCATGTCTGGACCCAAATGCGGCGTCACTAAAGCCATTCAACGGACCCCTCATTATAGGCTCGAAAACGGCCCCGCGACAGTCAGGCGGGCTCGCGGCCGTCCAGGCTTGCCAGGTAGCTGAGCAGCTCCTCACGCAGCCCGGGCCGCTCCAGGGCGAACGCGATCGAGGTCTTGAGGAAGCCGCTGACAGTGCCCACGTCGTAGTAGGTGCCCTCGAATTCGAGCCCGAGGACCTGTTCCTGCTGGGCCATGGTTCGGATCGCGTCGGTCAGCTGGATCTCGCCGCCAACCCCCTCGTGGGTGGTCTCGATGATCCCGAAGATCGAGGGCTTGAGGATGTAGCGCCCCAGGATAGCGAGGTTGGAGGGCGCCTTCTCGGGGTCCGGTTTTTCCACCATGTCGACGACCTCGTGGATCCGGCCCTCGCTCTTCCCCACCTTGACGATTCCGTAGCGGGAGACCTGGTCGGGCTCGACGCGCTGCAGGGCCAGGACCGATGCCTGGCGCGGCGCGAACACGTCCATCATCTGCTTGATCGCCGGCGTGTGCGATCGAATGATGTCGTCGGCCAAGAAGACGGCAAAGGGCTCGTTGCCCACCACATCCTTGGCCATCAGCACGGCGTGGCCGAGGCCGAGGGGTTCCTTCTGGTGGATGTAGGTGATGTCGACCAGGTCAGAGATCTTGCGAACAAGCTGGAGCTCGCGTGTCTTGCCGCGATCCTTCAGGTAGTGCTCGAGCTCGAAGGAGATGTCGAAGTGGTCGACGATGGCCCGCTTGTCCCGGCCGGTGACGACGATGATCTGGTCGATGCCCGCGGCGACGGCTTCCTCGACGCCGTACTGGATGATCGGCTTGTCAACGATCGGCAGCATCTCCTTCGGCTGCGCCTTGGTCGCCGGCAAGAAGCGCGTGCCGAGCCCGGCGGCCGGGAAGACAGCTTTGCGAATTGGGGTCACGACCTAACTCTACCGCTTGGGCTTCTTCGACTTCTTGCTCGCCGCCTGATCGCGCAGCGCGATCTGGATCCGCTTCACGCCCGCGTTGTCGACCACCATCTTCGGTGGCCGCGCCTTACGCTCGCGCGCCCGGAGGCGGGCGGCTTCCTTGGGCGAAAGGTCGTCTTCCCCGCTCACAACCCGACCGCCAGGTCCGCCGCGGTCGGGGGCGGCCCGCCCAGGAGATGGGCAAAGGAGGCGAGCGGAAGACCGCCGCCAACTCGCACGCGCGACAGCTCGAACAGCTGGGCGGCGGCATGCCACGTCCCGGACAGGGTCGAGACCGCGGTCTCGAAGCCAAGGCTCTTCGCCTGCGCCATGTCGTAACCGTTGAAGCTGCCGTAGGGGTAGGCGAAGTCGAGCACGGGGTGGCCCAGCAGCGCCTCCAGCGTCAGCTTGCTTTGCTTCATCTCCCAGCTGGCGCGGGCGGGCGCCTGCGCCGCCAGGGCGACGTGGTCAACGGTATGCGCACCGATCGTGAATCCCATCCCATCGGCGGCGACGATCTGGCTCGGCGTCATGTATCCACCCCATCCCATGCGCCCGCTGATCACAAAGCTGGTGGCGGTGAAGCCGTGGCTTTGCAGGATCGGAATCGCGGTGGCGAAGAAGTCCGTGTAGCCATCATCGAAGGTCAGGACCACGGGCCGCGAGGGGAGCGCGCTGTGGTGTTGAATCGCAACCACGGCCTGGTGGAGCGGGATCACATGGAAGCCGTGGTCGGCCAGGTACTGCATCTGGGCGCGGAACGCCGCCGGCGGGGTGGACAGGCCGAACCCGACGAGGTCGCGCGGATTTGGATTGACGCGGATGTAGTGGTAATAGAGGACGGGTACATAGGTCACCGGCCCGGCCGGGATCGAAGCTTTCCTTACGGTCAGCACGCCGAGCAGCAGCGGCGCCGCCGGGACGGTCGCCGGCCGCGCGGAGTGGGCGACGAGGAAGCCATCGGGATCGTCATTGTCGTCCCCCGCGGCGGTCGCCACGATCGCGATCGGCGGCAGCGGTGCCTGGCGTGCGATGCCCGTGCCCGGCAGTACCGCCCCGATCAGGAAGAGCAGCAGCAAGAGGCCTCCCCGCGCGGCGCTACTCGTCCACCGTCCCATGGCTGCCAATGTAACGGTGGATTTCGCCGGGGGTTTCGCGACTAGCGGAGGGACGCGATCGCCGGCTTGACGGCGCCCCGCTGGCGCCACACCTTAAGGCCCACGAAGCCGAGTAAAACCAGGGCGGCTCCACCCATGACCGGCGTCCACCTGGGATCGAGATTCCCGAGCCGACGATTCATCTCCGCCTCCAGGCGAACCCAGCCGGTGGGCTCCTGGCTGGCCGGAATCCGCAGCGCCCGGATCAACCGCCGCTGCAACCGGTCGCGGCGCGCCGCGGCCAGGGTCACGCGAGGAAAGCTGTCGTTGAGGTAAGAGATCAGGGCGAGTGACGCCGACTGGGCACCAGGCGCACCATCGCCAGCGGTCTGAGCAAAGACCACCCGGTCGATCGCACGAGCCAGGGCGTCGACGTCGTCTGGCCGGGCATTCATCGCCGCTTCTCCTGTTCGCTCAGGCGACGGCGCAGGCCGTGGACGGCACGAAAGAGCAAGAGCTTGACGGCACCTT
The DNA here is from genome assembly GCA_005882045.1 of Chloroflexota bacterium. Lineage (GTDB taxonomy): Bacteria > Chloroflexota > Dormibacteria > CF-121 > CF-121 > CF-13. Next base: position 46,731 of record VBHO01000145.1, read on the forward strand.
CGCTTCGGTTCAGGATCACGCCGATCTCCTTATTCTTGAGGCGGCCCTCGAACTTGAGCAGGACGGCCTCTCGCTGGTCGAGCGGCAGCTTCTGCACCGCACGGTGGAGCTCATCGCCCTGCTCCCGGCGCAACCAGAGTCGCTCCGGATCGTTCTCGCCGCTGCCCGCGATCGGGTCGGGCAGCTCGATCCAGGGCGGCCGGCGGCGCCGCTTCGACATCAAATTTGAGGCGACTTTGTAGAGCCATGCTGAATATGGGATTCCTCGCCATTCAAAATCGTCGAGACCCTCCAGCGCGCGCTGGAACGTCTCGCTCGCCAGGTCTTCCGCCTCCTCGCGCCGGCCGGAGTGGTAGTAGCAATACGAGTAGATCCGATCGAAGTAGCGGTCGTAGAGCGCGGCAAACGCCTTCCGGTCCCGCTTGGCGGCTTCGATCAAGCGCGCCTCGTCTTGCAGCTCCGCTGCCGAACGCTGGGTCACGCGGTTGACCTACCCATATATGTGCCTTCGGTGGTGAAGGTTACGCGATCACCCCAAGTTCCTTGCCGGCCTTGGCAAAGGCCTCCAGCGCGCGATCGAGCTGGGCGTCGGTGTGCACACTGGTGACGATGGTTCGAATCCGGGCGCGGCCCTCGGCAACGGTTGGGAAGCCGATCCCCTGGGCGAAGACGCCGAGTTTGAAAAGGCGGTCGGAGAAGTCCATGGCGACCGCCCCTTTGCCCACGATCACCGGCGTGATCGGGGTCTCACTGGCCCCGGTTTCGAAGCCCATACGCTTGAGTCCCTCTTTGAACCGCGCGGTGTTCTTCCACAAGCGGTCGATCCGCTCCGGCTCGGCGAGCAGGACGTCGATCGCCGCGATACAGGCTGCCGCCACGCCAGGCGGATGCGAGGTACTGAAAAGGAACGGCCGAGCTCGATGGATCAGGAAATCCCGAACCGGTTGGGGGCCGGCCACGTAGCCTCCCAGCACGCCGATCGCCTTGGACAGGGTCCCCATCTGCAGGTCGACCCGGCCATCGAGGCCGAAGTGGTTGACCGAGCCGCGACCGTTCTTCCCCAGGACGCCGCTGGCGTGCGCGTCGTCGACCATGACCAGCGCGCCGAATCGCTCGGCGCGCTCGACGATCGCCGGGAGCGGCGCGATGTCGCCGTCCATGCTGAAGACACCGTCGGTGACCACCAGCTTCACCCGCTTCTCCCGGTGCATCTCGAGATGACGCTCGAGGTCATCCATGTCGCGATGCTTGAAGATCGACCGCTCGGCCTTGGACAGGCGGATGCCGTCGATGATGGAGGCGTGGTTGAGCTCGTCGCTGATGATGACGTCACCCTCCTTCACGAGCGACTGCAGGACGCCCAGGTTGGCGGTGAAACCGGATTGAAGCACGAGCGACGCCTCGGTGTGCTTGAACTCGGCAAGCCGGCGCTCGAGGTCCTCGTGCACCGTCATCGTGCCCGCGATGGTGCGCACCGCGCCCGAGCCGGCGCCCCACTTTTCAGTCGCCTCGATCATGGCGGCCTTCAGCCGCGGATGGGTGGTGAGCCCCAGGTAGTTATTCGACGACAGGTTGAGGACCCGCTTGCCGTCGACGATGACCTCGGTGTCTTGCGCCGACTCCAGGATGCGGAGCGGGCGGAACAGGCCCTGCCGTCGCAGCTGTTCCAGCTCGTCCGCCAGGAACTGCGTTCTCTTTTCCGTGATCATGTGATCCTCCTAGCCGTTGGGCAGCAGCACGACTTTCCCTGACCGGCCGCTCTTCATCTGGGCCATCGCCTCCTGGAAGTCGTCGAGCGGAAACCGGTGGGTGATCAGCGGCGAGACGTCGACCTTGCCGGTACTGAGGTAGGTCGAGGTGCGCTCCCAGGTGTCCCAGATGCGTCGGCCGAAAATGCCGTAGATGGTGACGCCCTTCGTCACCACGAGCTCGTTGAGGTCGAGAGTGACCGGCTGGTCGCCGATGCCGAGCAAACTCATCCAGCCACCACTGTGGAGGGACTGCAACCCCTGCTCGATCGCCACCGGGTGACCTGACATCTCGAGTACGACATCGACGCCGACACCCCCATTGATCTTGCGAATCTCCGCGACGGTTGTGGTGGAGGGAGCGAAGACCGCCGTCGCGCCCATGCGCTGCGCGAGCTCGCGCCGGTACGGGTTGGGCTCGACGGCGTAGACCGCCGCGGCCCCCTCGGCTCGAGCGATGCCAACCGCGCAGAGACCAATCGGGCCGAGCCCGAAAATCGCGACCGCGTTGTCCTTGAGTGGACCGGCCGTGGCGGCATGGACCGCATTCCCGAATGGCTCCTGCAGCGCGGCGATCTCCGGGGTCAGCCCCGGGGCGTTCCGCCAGCAGTTCCAGGCGGGCAGCAGCACATAGCGGGCGAAGGACCCATCGCGATCGACACCGAGCACCCGCACGTTCTCGCAAAGGTGGTAAAGGCCACGCTGGCACTGACGGCAGGTGTGGTCGACCACGTGGGTCTCGGCGGCGACGAAGGTGCCCGGGGTCAGCTCCCGCACGTCGGGACCGGTGGCGACGATCCGGCCCGACATCTCGTGCCCGAAGACCCGCGGCGGATGGATGTGGCGGCGAGCCCAGTCGTTCCAATCGAAAATGTGGACATCGGTCCCGCAGATCGAGGATGCGGCCACCTCGATCAACACGTCCTTCCCCGTCGGTTCGGGGATGGCGACCTGGTCGAGCTCGGCGCCCGGGCCGGCGGTGGCTTTCACCACAGCCGTCATGGACGTCATGACTTACATCTTACCGGCGATCAAAGCCGTATTCTGAAGGTCGAAATTCGTCCAGGAGGGTGCCATGCGAGCGTACGTGCTCATCAACGCGTCGGCGGGGAAGGCGATCGAGGTGGCGAAGTCGCTTCAGGGTGTCAGTGGGATCGCGCTCGCGGACGCCATCACCGGCGAGTACGACGTGATCGCCCAGGTGGAGGCGCCGGACGTCGCCGGCATCGGTTCCATCATCGTGGAGAAGATCCAGAAGATCGACGGCGTCTTCAAGACCGTGACCTGCCTGGCGGTACGCTAGCGCAGCGGCCCGTAGGCGCGATCGACGGAGATTGACAGCAGCAGGCGCTGCTCGGTGATCATGGCGGCGTCGTACTCCGCCCAGTCGGGGTGCTCGCCGCGGACCTTGCGGTAGTAATGGCGAAGCGCCTCCGCGACGCCCTCCCCTTCCACCAGCTCGGCGGTTCCCTCGGCGACCAGGTACTCGTAGCGGTCGCGACCCTGGACATGAAGGCTGGCGCGCGGATCTCGGCGCAGATTGTGCGTCTTGGCGCGCGTCCGGGTCACCGAGATCTTGATCCGGCCGTCGTCATCGAGGAAATAGAGGATGTTCGACAGCTGCGGCCGGCCATCGCGCTTGATCGTCGCCAGGATGCCGTCGTGGCGCACCTTGAGGAACTGCCGCGCGCGCTCGAGATCGATCATGTCCAGAAATGCTACAGCCGGCGCCCGAAGGCACCGGCTGCATTGAAGTCAGCTTGAAAGCTAACCTACTTCTTCTTCGACGACTTCTTCGCGGCTTTCTTCTTTCCGCCTGCTTTCTTCTTTGCGGCCATCCGGGCTCACCTCCTTCTTAGCAAGATTCTCCCGGTCGGCCGCTGTGACGCCGCCGCCAAACGCGCGTGAGCGCCACGGGTAACGTGGACGCGCGGGCGCCGGCGAGGCCGGGTACCGGAAGCAAAGAGAAGAGAGAAAAATGAGGGGAGCGACGGCGTGTCGCGATCGACCCTCGGTGTCCATGATGCCACGCGTCGACGATCATCGATGTGGCCCGCGGAGTTTTTTGAGTGTTGCCCTTCTTCAGGTCCTCGCCCTGATCGACACGACGATCAGAGCGCGGCTGCGCGCTCATTAAGTGCGACCATAGCATGAATTGAGCCGCTTTGCATACTCTCGGCCCAAATTTTTTCGCGCGGGGCCGCGATAATCGGCCCTTCGTGGGTCACCGACGAGAAATTTTCAGAATTTTTCTGCGCTCAAGGGCAGCGACCGCCATCGCAGCAGGTTTCGTAGTAAAGACCGCAGCCACGACAGCGAAATTTGCGTCCATCCCACGTCGTTGCGCCTCCACAAGGGCATTCGGGTCCCTCGTGCGACCACTGTGGATGCCGTTGCACGCTCCCGGAGAGCAAAGAGGAAGAGACCACGGCGGTCTCTTCCTCTGGAATTTCTAGCTGCAACCGGATGTGCTACCGCAGTTGAGACATTTGTAGCAAGTTCCGTTGCGGATCATGATCGATCCGCAGTCAGAGCAGGCCGGCGCGTCCTCCTGGCCCACGAAACTGATCTTGATCGGGTTCGATTCCACCGGTGCGGGCTTGATCGGCGCGGGCGCAAGGCTGGCCGCCGGGGCAGGTGAGGCCTCGATCTCGATCACCGGGTCGCGCCGCACGATGCCGATCGCTTCCTGCTGCGTGCCGCTGAGGAATTTGGACGCGAGCCAGCGGAAGATGTAGTCGGTGATCGACTTGGCGATCGGAATTTCCGGGTTCTTCGTGAAGCCCGAGGGCTCGAACCGGGTGTGCGCGAACTTCTTGACCAGGACCTCGAGCGGGACACCGTACTGGAGCGCGAGCGAGATGCTGGTGGCGAACGCATCCATCAATCCGGAGATGGTGCTGCCTTCTTTGGACATCACGAGGAAGATCTCGCCCGGCTGGCCGTCCTGGTAGATGCCGACCGTGATGTAGCCCTCGTGGCCCTGGATATCGAACTTGTGGGTGATCGCACGCCGCTCGTCCGGCAGCTTCCGGCGCACGGCACGGGCCGGCTCGGCCGCCACCTCTCGGGTCGCCGCCACCTCAGTGGTCGCGCCCTTCTTGCTGTCGAGCGCCGTGTTCAGCGGCTGGGAGCGCTTGGAGCCGTCGCGATAGATGGCAATCGCCTTGAGGCCCATCCGCCACCCCTCGAGGTAGACCTCCATGATGTCCTCGGGTGTCGCATTCTCCGGCATGTTGACGGTCTTGGAGATGGCGCCCGAGATGAAGGGTTGGGCGGCGGCCATCATCTTGACGTGCCCCATGTAGTGGATCGTGCGCGAGCCCTTGGCCGGCTTGAAGGCGCAATCGAAGACCGCCAGGTCGTCGGGACGCAGGTGCGGAGCGCCCTCGATGGTGTCGTTATCGTCGATGTACTGCAGGATCTCGGAAACCTGGGCCTCGGGGTAGCCGATCCGGCGCAGCGCGATCGGCACCGTCTGGTTGACGATCTTGAGCATGCCGCCCCCGACCAACTTCTTGTACTTGACCAGGGCGATGTCGGGCTCGATGCCGGTGGTGTCGCAATCCATCATGAAGCCGATGGTGCCGGTGGGCGCGATCACGGTCGCCTGGGCGTTGCGATAGCCATAGAGGTCGCCGAGCTGGCAGGCCTTGTCCCAGGCATCCCGGGCGGCGCTCAGCAGCGGCAGCGGCACGTGTGCCGGGTTGATGTGGTCGACGGAGCTGCGGTGCTGGTCCATGACGCGGAGCATGGGCTCGCGGTTGACGGCAAAGCCGTTGAAGGGACCCTTCTTCTGCGCGATCCGCGCCGACTGCGCGTACGCCTCGCCCGTCATCACCGCGGTCAGCGCCGCCGCCACGTCGCGACCGGCGTCGCTGTCATAGGGCAGACCTGACGCCATCAGCAGCGCGCCCAGGTTGGCATAGCCGAGCCCGAGCGGCCGGAAGTCCCGGCTGTTCTTGGTAATCGCCTCGGTCGGATAGCTGGCGTTGTCGACCAGGATCTCCTGCGCGGTGATCAGCACCCGGCATGCCTCGCGGTAGGCCTCGACGTCGAACTCGCCGCGCTCGTCGAGGAACTTCATCAGGTTGATGGACGCGAGGTTGCAGGAGGTGTCGTCGAGGAACATGTACTCCGAGCACGGGTTGGAGGCGTTGATCCGGTCGGTGTTGGGGGAGGTGTGCCAGTGGTTGACGGTGGTGTCGTATTGCAGCCCCGGATCGCCGCACGCCCAGGCAGCGTCGGCCATCATGCGCATCAGGTCACGCGCCTTGTAGGTGTCCATGATCTGGCCGGTCGTGATGGCGAAGGTGTGCCAGTCGGCGTCCTCTTCCACGGCCTTCATGAAGTCGTCTTTGACCCGGACGCTGTTGTTGGAGTTCTGGAAGAAGATCGAGCTATAGGCAGGGCCGTTGAAGGATGGGTCGTACCCACCTTCGATCAGCGTCCAGGCCTTGCGCTCCTCCTCGACCTTGCAGTTGATGAACTCGACGATGTCGGGATGGTCGGCGTTGAGGATGACCATCTTGGCCGCCCGACGCGTCTTGCCCCCGGACTTGATCACGCCGGCGAAGGCGTCGAAGCCTTTCATGAAGGAGACGGGCCCAGAGGCCGTACCGCCACCCGCCAGCAACTCGCGCGATGAGCGGAGTGGCGAGAGGTTGGAGCCGGTGCCCGAGCCGTACTTGAAGAGCATGCCCTCGGTCTTGGCCAGGGTGAGGATCGATTCCATCCGGTCCTCGACCTTGTTGATAAAGCAGTTGTGGACAACGACATTATTCGAGAGGTAGTTGCCGGACTCGGTCTGGATGTCGTAGACATCCTGGACGCCACCGTCCTCGATCCGGACGATCTCCTCTTCCCGCAGGTTAGGGCAGATTTTCAGGCCGCGAAGGCCAAAGGTACTGAGGAGCACCTGTTGCTTCTTCTTGCCGATGAAGCCGATCAACTCGGCAAAGCGGGCTCTTTCCGATCCAATCGCGATCTTCAGGACATGGAGATCAAGCCTGTCAGGACGCTTCTCCTTGGCTCGAGCCCGCCGGGAGTAGATGCCCATTGAGCCAAGCAGGATCTGTACCTCCTCGACCCACTTTTCGCCGATGACGGCAAACCCCATGGCACCAGCTTCGTGGCGGCCAATCTTGGCCGTCACGTAGCCGTCAGCCTGGAAGATGCTTCGAAGGTAAGCCACAACTTCATCGTGGGAGGCCGTCCAGACCTGCCGCGGCACCCTCATTTCGGTTCCGCGCACTTTTAGATTCCAGCGATCGACGAACGGACGAAGCACCTCACCGTACAGGCGGACTCGCCGACAGGCAATGGTGCCAAGCTTATTGGGGTCCTTGGACTCAACCTCGACGACAAGGCGATGAACGTTGGGGAGCGCCACGTCGAGGTGGCCGATTACCCAATTGAGCTCGTCGTCGTTGGCGACTTGAAACTCGATCGTGAGAGACCGATTGGTCGAGCTTGGATATTCGCCGACAAAGCCGTCGGCTTGCAGCCAGCCCGCGAGGGCGGCTTCCGAAACGGCAAGGCTACCCTCGCTCGCCGGCGCCATGTCTTCAGCAAAGACAACCGAGCCATTCGTCGCATAGGAGCCAGCAGCAAGTAGGACCCCGGCTTCCCTAGTCACTCGAGAGCGATGTGGGAGCAAATGTAGACGCATGCCTAGCTCCAATTCGTTCACAGCAAGCCATTCGGGCTCTGTTCGCCGTTGTCTCACTGCTCTCACGACGTGATCCGGAGTTGCTTCGATGTAGTTCCCGTTTCTAAGAACGACTCTCCGAACTGGCTTCTGGCCATTAGCCTTCACGGCTTGAATCTTTGTCGTACCGTCGGCGTCATATACCGTTTGGCCAATTGCCCGACTCTCAACGAGTTGGCCGATTGCGATCATTCCTTTGGGCGTTGAGACAAGTGCGTCGTACGGCTGGCAAGCCGAAAGCTGAGGGCGTGGCTCTATGCCGGCGTTGAACCACACGGGACTGTTGAAGGCGGCTTTCTGATGCACCAACAGATGCGTCAGCTCATCGCGGAAGATCTCCGAGGCTTCGGGCGTCGCGAAGTATCCCTGCTTGTTCCCCCACCCATGGATGGTGCGGACCACGCGGCCGATCAGCTGCTTGACGCTCCGCTCCCGCTCCGGCGTCCCGATGACCCCACGGAAGTACTTCGAGACGACGACGTTGGTGGCGACCTGCGACCAGGTGGTCGGGATCTCCACGTCGTGCTGCTCGAAGACGATCTCACCCTTTTCGTTGGTGATGACGGCCTCGCGCGACTCCCACTGCACCTCGTCGAACGGCGCTGTGCCCGGACGGGTAAAGTACCGCTTCCAGGGAAGGCCGTTGCGATTACGCTTCGAGGCGCTGGCGGGGGCGGCCGCGGTCACGTTGGGTCGGTCGGTCGACGTCTTTTGGGTGGATCGGGCCATCGTGGAACCTCCAAAGGGTGGGCTGGAGAGCGGCCCACATCGTATGCCGTAGGATGAGGCCTGTCAAGCAGTTTACCACAGCCTGTAGGGTTTTCCGACCATTGCGGGCACAACATATGCCCGAACCGGTCTGGTGCTGATCGGAGGCGTCGCCCTCAGCCTGGTGGGCCTCGTCCTGCTTCGAATCGCGGTTGCTGAGGGCCGTCGGGTCGGGCTGCTTTCCGGCGCATTCTGGCTCACCTTCCCCGAGTTCGCCCGCTATCGGCGCAAGCGCCTCTGGCCGGTGCTGCTCGCCCTGGCGGGCGGCATCCTACTTATATGGGGCCTGGTTTTGCTCTTTCAGTGGCTGCTGGCGTACTACGCCGACCGGCTGGGCCATCCGCTTACCTGAGGCTAGCTCGCCAGCTCGCGTTTGCGGTGCTTGATGCGCTCGCCGGCGTTCAGCACCCGCTTGCGCATCCGGATCCCCCTGGGCGTCACCTCGACCAGCTCGTCGTCCTCGATGAAGTCGAGGGACTCCTCGAGTGACATCTCGCGCGGCGGCACCAGCTTGACCGTAGCGTCCTCGGTCGAGGCGCGCATGTTCGTCTTCTGCTTCTGCTTGGTGGCGTTGACGTCGATATCGCCCCCACGCCGGTTGAGCCCGATGATCATGCCCTCGTAGACCTGGGTCCCTGGGCCGATGAACGGTTGCCCGCGTTCCTGGACGCCCTGCAAGCCGTAGGCCACCGCCATCCCGGTCTGGCTCGCGGTCAGCACCCCGTTGCGCGTCCGCGGCGGAAGCTGCCGCCACCGCTCCCACCCCACCAGCCGGGTCGACATCACGCCGGTCCCCCGGGTCAGGGTGAGAATCAGGCTGCGCAGGCCGATCAGCGCCCGGGTGGGCGCCAGGTAGCTGAGCCGGGCGCCGCTGCCGGCGTCGGTGCGCATCGACTGCAGCTGCGCGCCGCGCGAACCGAGGGCCTCGGTGATGGCGCCCACCGCGTCGAGGCTGCAGTCGATGATGCATTCCTCGATCGGTTCGTGCCGCTCGCCGTTGATCTCGCGGGTGATGACGGCGGGGCGCGAGACCTCGAACTCGTAGCCCTCGCGCCGCATGGTCTCGATCAGGATCGCGAGGTGCAGCTCGCCGCGGCCGCTGACCTCGAAGATGTCGGCGGTCGCGCCGTCGGCGACTTTGAGTGCCACGTTGGTCTGCAATTCGCGCTCGAGCCTGGCTCGGAGCTGGCGCGAGGTGCTGCTGGTCGTCGCTTCACGACCGGCGAAGGGCGACTGGTTGACCGAGAATTGCATCCGAAGGGTCGGCTCGCTGACCTCGAGACGTGGCAGCGGCTCCGGATGTTCGGCATCCGCCACCGTGTCGCCCACCGCGATGTCGGGAAGACCGGCGATGTAGACGATCTCGCCCGCCGACGCGGATTCGGCCGGCCGGCGTTGCAGGGCCTCAACCGTGAGCAGGGTGGTGATCCGCTGACGTTGGCCGATGCCGGCCTCGCTAATGCGGACCACGTCATCGCCCGGCCGGATGGTGCCGCGGGTGATCCGGCCGATCGCCAGCCGCCCGATGTGATTGTCGTGGTCCAGGTTGCTCACCAGCAGCTGCAGCGGACCGTCGCGATCGCCCAGCGGCGGTGGAATGTACGTCAGCAGGGCATCGAGAAGTGGCTCGAGGGTCGTTCCCGGGTGGCGCAGGTCGACCGTCGCCGTCCCTGTGCGCGCGTTGGTGTAGATGACCGGCGCGCTCAGCTGATCGGAATTTTTCGCCAGCTCGAGCAGCAGGTCGTGGGTCGCCTCCACCGTCTCCGCCGGCCGCGCGTTGACGCGGTCGATCTTGTTGACGACGATGATCGGCATCAGACCGAGCTCGAGCGCCTGCCGCAGCACCACTCGGGTTTGCGGCATCGGACCTTCGAGGGCGTCGACCAGCAACAGGCAGCCCTCCGCCATGCCCAGCACGCGCTCGACCTCGCCGCCGAAGTCGGCATGGCCCGGCGTGTCGATGATGTTGATCTTGACGCCGTGATAGCGGATCGACGTGGTCTTGGCGAGGATGGTAATGCCCTTCTCGCGCTCCAAGACGTTGGAATCCATGATCAGCTCGCCCACCTGCTCGTGGGCGGCAAACACGTGGGACTGCTTCAGCAGCGCATCGACCAGCGTGGTCTTGCCATGATCCACGTGCGCGATGATCGCGACGTTGCGCAGGTCGTCCCGACGAGCGGACTTCATTCGAGCCGCCGAGGCTCGCGCAGCTCTCGGTCGATCTCGGCCTGGTCGCGCTCGGTGCCCGCAGCAGCGCGATCGAGCCTTACGCGCTGCCGGTCCAGACTGGCTGCCGAGCGGTCGAGGGCCAACCGGGACCGCTCGATCTGTTCGCGGGCGGTGCCGATGGCGTCGATCGCCGATTGCTGGCTGTCGGGGCCCTCGAGCTCGACGAAACGGCCGTGTGCGCGGATCCGCTGCTCCAGTTGCTCGATCGCCCTCTGCCGCTCGTCCAGGGCTCGCTCTCTGGCGTCGGCCTGATGCTGCCGCTCGTCGGCGAGCCGTTCGCGCTGCTCGGCCAGAGTTTCCCGCTCGTCGGCCAGCCTGTCCCGCTCGTCGGCCAGCCGATGGCGTTCCTCGACGGAAGGATCCTGGCTCCGAGCCATAGCTAGGCCACCCCTTCGCCGCGTTGGCTCGCCGGTTCCTGGAGAAAGTCCAGCACCAGCCGGTTGAACCGCTCCGGTTCCTCCATCTGCGGCGTATGGCCGCTGTCGTCGAAGACGTGGAGGCGGCCATTGGGAATCCGGTCCTTGGCCGCCCGGGCGTGACTCGCCGGAAAAATGTGGTCGTGGGCGCCCCAGATCAGCAGCGTCGGCATTCGCAGCTCGGGCAGCCGATCTTCGACAACGACGCCGTCCCGCAGCTGCCGCATGCCGGCGATCGAGCGCAGGGCCGAAAGGTAGGCGGCGCGATACTCTGGCGTGGCGAGCAAGCTGCCATGGCTCGCGATCCGCTCATCACTCCAGATGGCGTCGACGCGGTTCGGACGCTTCAGATACCAGCCCCAGAATCGGCGGATGATCGCCGGGTTCATCTGGCGCAAGGCCCGGGCGGTTCCGCGAAGCGTCAGCTCGCCGAGGCCCCTGGTCAGCAAGACCGAGTAGGCGAGCACCCGCCGCGGCGCGCCGATGCCAAGCGCATCCACGAGCACGAGTCGCTCGACCTTCTCCGGCGAATCGAGGGCGAGGCCGAGCGCGACGCGCCCGCCCATCGAGACGCCCATCACGGCGGCACGCTCGATGCCTTCCGACGCCATCAGGTCAGACACCGCGCGAACGAACAGGTCGATGGTGTAGGCGAGCACCGGCTTGTCCGAGCGGCCGAACCCGGGCAGGTCGATGGCAAACACCCGATGATGCGCGGCGAGCGGCTCGAGATTGTAATAGAACTCCACCGAGGCCGAGCTGCCAAGACCGTGGACGAGCACAAGCGGCGGTCCGCTGCCACCGCAGAAGTAGTGCAAATTGACCCCGTCGATCGTCACCGTCTTGCTTTGGAACGAGGGGAAGAGCTCGGCCACGAGTTGAGTTTATCGGCGTCGGCGCTACGCGGAGCGGGTCGAGACCGGGGCCGCGAAGCCGAAGTAGGCCAGCACCGCGCCCGTCCCCAGATGCAGGGCGATGTCGGCACCACCGATGTACATCAATCCGAATGGGTTGGCGACGCCGAAACCGATGAGGCCGAGCAGCAACAGGATGACGCCGGCCACCCGACAGAAGGTCCTCGCGTTGGCGAGGCTGCTGGCGGCCGCCAGACCAGCGATGCCGATCACCACGTGGACCATGGTCTGCAGCAGGTTGACCTGGAAGATTCCCAGAATGACGTGGTTGAAAATGCCAACGATCCCGGCCACGAGATAAAGGGCGCCGAAGATGAGGGCCACGGCCTGCAGTGTCGATCGATCACCCATTGGCGTCCTTCCGCAGCGCGCGGTATGCAGCTTCGACGCGAACGGCGGCGTCACCCTGCAGCTCGGGAAGGTTGATGGCGACATTACCGAGTGCTCCACTCAAGCCGCTCTGTAACAACTCGCTCCCGACCGCCAGGTCCGACGCGGTCATCTCCCAGGCGCGGCGGCTTACCTCGGGCAGGAGCGCGATGGCGCGCGACGCCGCGGTGGCCGCCTCGAGCGGCACCTCGGCGGCCCGCTGGTAGGCTCGCGCCAGCGCCTCACCCTTCGTCCCCGATTTTCGAGCCTCGATCACGGCCCGGTAGGCGTCGATGTCCTCCTGGCTCAGCTCGAGCAAGCGGGCGGCGAGCTGATCGAGTTCCGGCACAAGATCGCTGAGACGCTCGCGGTCCTCCGCGGTTTTCGTCCTCCGGGCGCTGAGCTTGGCCACCATGCTCACTAGCGCGGCACCCATGGCCGCGGCCAGGGCGGCCGCGCTTCCCCCGCCGGGCACGGCCGCGGTCGACGCCAGGGCCTCGAGGTAGTCGCCCAGGGACTGGTCTCGAACCGCCGTCATTCCGCGGTCCAGACGCGTTTCTCGAGGATTTGGTCCATGCGGAAGGCGGGTTCGACGACGGCGTCTTTGATCACACCCACCGCCGCCGCCAGCGGAACGGTGCCGACGATCTCTGAGGCATCGACCTCGACCCCGCGGCGTTTCGCCTCGTCGCGGATCGCGGTGAAGACTTTCCAGATGTTGGTGACGCGGTAATCGGTGAGGTTCATCGAGACCTGGACGAGGCCGCGGTCGGCGAGCGCGAAGCCGAGCGCCTTGACGTTCGGCAGACCGCCCGAGGAGGCGCGGATGGTCTTCGCGATGTCCTTGGCGACCTGTACGTCCGTCGTCTTGAGGTTGACGTTGTAGGCGATCAGCGGAATGCGGGCCCCGACCGCGGTCGCCCCGGCGCTGGGGTGGATCGCCGAAGGTCCCTCGTCCGGCGCGCGGTCCGCGTCGCCGATGTGCTCGAGCAGATCCTCGAAACCTCCCTGGCGAACCTTTTCCAGCTCGCGGCGCTCAGGCCGCGTGGCGGCCTCGCCGTAGTAATAGACCGGAACGCGCAGTTCGCTCCCCAGGCGTGCGCCGAAGCTATGGGCAAGCTCGACGCAGACGCTCATCGGCAGGTCAGCGAAGGGAACGAAGGGCACCACGTCGGTGGCGCCCATGCGTGGGTGCTCACCGCGATGCCGTCGCAGGTCGATCCGTTGCGTGGCGACGGCGGCACCGGCCATCGCCGCATCGACCGCCAGGCTGGGCTCGGCGACGAAGGTGACCACCATCCGGTTATGCGCGGCATCGGCCTGGACGTCGATCACGCGGGCCCCCGCGGCCTTGATCGCATCCGCGATCTCGGTGATGACCTCCAGCCGGCGCCCCTCGGAGAAGTTGGGGACGCACTCTACGAGGGCTGCCAGACCACGCCTCCCGCTACGGTCGTGATGACGCGATTCACGCCGACATAGTAGGGAATGGCTTCCGGGGTTTCGACGTCCAGGATGGCGCAGTCCGCGAAGCTGCCAACTCGCAGGCAACCGGCGACCCCGTCGAGCCTGAGGGAGCGAGCCGCGTGCACGGTGGCGCCGATCAGCACCTCGACGGGCGTCATGCCCCACTGCACGCACGCCAGGCTCATCGCGTGCGGCAGGCTTTCGGAATTGGAGGTCCCCGGGTTGAGGTCGGAGGCGATCGCCATCGGCAGCTTCGCCTGCCGCATCGCCTCGATCGGGGGTCGCGGGCCGTGGGTGGTGAAGTTGGCGCCAGGGCAGAGGACCGCCACCGTTCCCGCCTGCGCGAGCGCCCTGATTTGCGCCGGCGTCGCGAACTCGAGGTGGTCGGCGCTGCTCGCCTTGAGCTCCGCCGCAATGTCGGGACCCTCTCCAGGCGCCAGCTGCGCGGCGTGAACCCGCAGTCCGTACCCGAGGGTTCGCGCCCGCGTCAAGATGGCGCGGGCCTCGGTTGCCGCAAAGGCCGGCGCCTCGCACCACGCATCGCAGAAGACGGCCCACGGCCTGAAAGCGGGGAGCATCTCGTCGATCAGCGTGCGGACATAGACATCCCGGTCGCTGCCGGGCGGAGGGACGTGCGCCCCAAGGAAGGTAGGCACCACGCGCAAGGGCGTCCGGCTTGCCAGCGTGCGCAGGACGTCGAGCAGCTTCGCCTCGTTCTCGAGGTCGAGGCCGTAGCCGGTTTTCGCCTCGATGGTGGTCGTCCCGTTGGCGAGGAACCGGTCGGCGCGACCCTGCGCCAGGCCGAGCAGCGTCGGTCCATCGGCTTGCCGCGTTGCCCGCACGGTTCGCGCGATGCCACGCTCGCCCGACTGTTGCGCCTGGTAGGGAACCCCGCTCACCCATTCCGCGAACTCGTCGGCGCGCGAGCCGGCGAACACCGGGTGGGTGTGCGCGTCGACCAGGCCGGGGATGACGCAAGCCCCCCGGGCATCGAGCAGGTCGCCATCGAGCGTGACGTCTGACTCGAGCCCGCGGTCGTCGCCAATCCAGACCACGCGTCCCTCCCGCGCCGCCAGCGCACCGTCCAGGATTCGCCCGAGCGGATCGTCGCTCGCCGGCACCATGGTCGCGAGCTGACCGGCGTGGCGAAGGGCGAAGTCGGCGCGGATCAAGTGGCCCGGTCGATACCGTGCTGGCGCGCGAACTCCACGGCGATCTCGTAGCCGGCGTCGGCGTGGCGGATCACGCCCATGCCCGGATCCGTCGTGAGCACACGCTCCAGCCGGTCCGCCATCGCCGGTGTGCCGTCGGCGACGATCACCATCCCCGCGTGAATGGAGTTGCCCATGCCGACCCCGCCGCCATGGTGCACCGACACCCAGCTCGCGCCCGCCGCCGTGTTCACCAGCGCATTGAGGATCGGCCAGTCCGCGATCGCGTCGCTGCCGTCGCGCATGGCCTCGGTCTCACGATAAGGCGACGCCACCGAACCCGCATCGAGGTGATCGCGCCCGATCACGATCGGTGCCTTGAGCTCGCCGGATTTCACCATCTCGTTGAAGCGCAGGCCGACCTTCGCCCGCTCGCCGTAACCGAGCCAGCAGATTCGGGCGGGCAGGCCCTGGAACTGCACGCGCTCGCGCGCCAACCGCAGCCAGCGGTGCACATGCTCGTTCTCGGGCAGGGTCTCCATCACGGCGCGGTCGGTGCGATAGATGTCGTGCGGATCGCCGCTCAATGCGACCCACCGGAACGGACCCTTTCCTTCGGAGAACAGCGGGCGGATGTAGGCGGGCACGAAGCCCGGGATCTCGAAGGCATCCGTGACGCCCGCCTCGAGCGCGAGACCCCGCAGGTTGTTGCCGTAGTCGAAGGTCTCGACACCCTTCCGCTGGAATCCGAGCATCGCCCCGACGTGCTCGCCCACCGAATGCTTCACCATCTCCAGGTATTCCTGGGGATCGCGGGCACGCAGGTCGTTGGCCTCGTCGACGCTGAGCGGCGCCGGGATGTAGCCGCGCAAAGGGTCATGCGCGGACGTCTGGTCGGTGACGACGTCCGGCGCGAAGCCGCGACGCAGGAGCTCTGGGTAGACCGCGGCGGCGTTGCCCACCAGGCCGATCGACATCGATGACCCGATTTGGCGGGCCTCCTCGGCCCACGTGATGGCCTCGTCAAGATTTGCCGTTGTCCGGTGGAGGTAGCGCGTCTGCAAGCGGCGCTCGATTCGCGCCGGGTCCACCTCGACGCAGAGCGCGATGCCTTCGTGCATCGTCACCGCGAGCGGTTGTGCACCACCCATGCCACCAAGCCCGCTGGTCAGTACGATTCGGCCGCGCAAGGTGCCCTCGAATTTCTTGGCGGCCAGCGCGCCGAAGGTTTCATACGTCCCCTGGAGGATGCCCTGGCTGCCGATGTAGATCCAGCTGCCGGCCGTCATCTGCCCGTACATGATCAGGCCAAGCCGCTCGAGCTCCCAGAAGTGTTCCCAGGTTGCCCAACGCGGCACCAACAGGCTGTTCGCGAGCAGCACCCGAGGGGCGTACTCATGAGTCCGAAAGATGCCCACCGCTTTCCCGGACTGCACCAGCAGGGTCTCGTCGTCCTCGAGCCGCCGGAGCGCGGCGACGATCGCATGGAACGATGGCCAGTCACGTGCCGCCTTGCCGGTGCCGCCGTAGACGACAAGGTCTTCCGGCCGCTCGGCAACCTCAGGATCAAGGTTGTTGCAGAGCATGCGCAGCGCCGCCTCCTGCGGCCAGCCGCGGGTGCTGAGCTGGGTGCCGCGCGCAGCGCGAATCGGCGTCGCGACGGTCATGCGGGCGCCATCTTCGCCAGCCTGCCACTGCGAATCAGCTCGACGGCGGTGCGGATCTCTGGTTCCAGCACGCGGTCGTGGTCGAGGTGGGGCACCTGGGCGCGGATCGCGGCATGCGCGGCTCCGGTGAGCCGACCCGGCTTGAGCGGCGCCAGCAGGTCGATGCCCTGCGCCGCCCCCAGCGCCTCGAGCGCCAGGATGGTTTGCGTATTGGTGGCGACCTGCTGCGCGCGTTGGGCGCTGTGCCAGCCCATGCTGTTGTGGTCTTCCTGATCGGCCGAGGTGGGCAGCGAGTGGACGCTGGCAGGCGTCGACAGCAGTTGATTGTCGGTGACAAGCGCGGCCGCGGTGTACTGCAGGAGCATGTAGCCGGAGTCGAGGCCGGAGTGGCGCGTGAGGAACGGCGGCAGCTCCGAGAGGAAGCCGGTCAGCATCCGGAAGAGTCGCCGCTCGGAGATACTGCCGAGCTCGCTGAGCGCGATGCTCGCCGTATCGAGCGCGAGCGCCAGCGGCTCACCATGGAAGTTGCCGCCCGACAGCACCGCCTCGTCCTCGGCGAAGACCAGCGGGTTGTCCGTCCCCGCGTTGAGCTCGATGTCAAGGACGCGACGCAGATAGTCGATGGCATCGGCGCAGGCGCCATGGACCTGGGCGGCACAACGGAGCGAGTACGCATCCTGGACGCGGTCGCAGAGCACGTGCGATTCGGCGATTCCGCTGCCTTCGGTCAGGGCGAAGATGCGGGCTGCCGACGCCACCTGACCCGGGTGCGGGCGGACCGCGTGAATCCGTGGATCGAAGGCGGTCCGCGAGCCACGCAGCGCCTCGACGCTGAGCGCCGCCACCACGTCCGCGGTCAACAGCAGACGCCTCGCATCCTGCAGCAGCAAACTGCCGGCCCCGGTCATGAAGTGCGTCCNGGCGGCGTGGAGCGCCGCAGCGGCCGGCTTTCGCTCGCCCTTGACCAACACCTCGCCCTCGCCGATCAGCACCAGGCCGACATGGGCCGACGGCGCCAGGTCACCGCTGGCGCCGAGCGAGCCGGTCTGCGGCACCCAGGGGCAGATGTCGCGGTTCAGCAGGTCGACCAGGCGCTCGGCGACCTGGGGGCTGACGCCCGAGGTCCCCTGGCAAAACTGGTTGACGCGGACGAGGATGCCGGCGCGCACCAGCTCTTCGGCCAGCGGCGGCCCGACGCCGACGGCATGACTCATCATCAGGTTGCGCTGCAGCTGCCGGGTGTCGGCGGGAGGAATGCGAACGTTCTTCAACGCCCCGACCCCGGTCGTCAGCCCGTAGACGACCCGGTCGTCGCGCACGAGGCGATCGACGAGGCTGCGCGCGGACTGAAGCCTGGTTTTGGCGGCCGGACCGAGCACGACTCGCTCGCCATCGCGCGCGACCGCCACCACGTCGGCGGGGCGCAACGACTGGCCGTCGAGTGTGACAGACAAGGTTGCGCCCATGTTACCCATGAGGGAAGCGCGACCCCAGCCCGGGGCCGCCCCCAATGGGGGCGGGAGGCTACATGTGCCGCGAGGCCGTCGCGGACGTAGAATTGGGTCGCTAATTTTGGCTAAGACCGTAACCCTGCAAGGGCGAGAAGCGGGGGAGATGAGACGCGCATCCATGGGACGCCTGGCGCTGAGCACCCTGATCGCGCTAACGCTGGGTGGCTGCGTGATCCCGAGTCCCGGGATCGCCAAGGCGACGCCGTCGACCTCGCCGCTCGCCATCACCAGCCCGACGCCGCCGACCATCACGCCCCCCACCAACCTGGTCCGCCCCGGAACCATGACTTTCCTCTCTGATACGACCTATCCGCCGCAGGAGTCGATCGATCCCTCGACCCAACACGCGGTCGGGTTCGACATCGACATCGCCAAAGCCATCGCCGCCAAGATGGGCCTCGCGGCGACCTTTCAGACGACCAACTCGCCGCAGATCGTGGGCGCGCTTCTCGCCAAGAAGGGCGATGCGATCGTCTCGGCGCTCCAGATTACGCCGGACCTGCAACGCCAGGTGGCGCTGGTCGCGTACTTCCGCGCCGGGCAGGCGATCCTGGTGCGCAAAGGCGATGCATCCGCCATCACCGGCATCAGGGACCTCTGCGGGAAGAAAGTCGCGGTGCAGGTGCAAAGCCCGGAAGAGAACACCGTTGACGAGGCCAATGGCGGGTTGTGCAAGGACATGAAGATAACCAAGCAGGTCTTTCCGACCGACCTGCAGGCGGTGCTCATCTTGAAGCAGCGAGGCGTCGACGCCGCGCTCGACGACTCGCCGGTCGCCGCCTACTTCGTGAAACAGACGCCGGACCAGCTGGAGCTCGCCGGGCCGCCCTTCAAAACCAACCCGGAGGGGATCGCGGTCGATCCCAAGAATGGCGAGCTGCTCAAGGTGATGCAGCAGGCGATGATGGCGATCTACGAGGACGGCACCTACCGCCAGATCCTGACCGCCTGGAACCTGCTGGACGGCGAGATCCCGGCCTCGCAGATCGTAGTCAACTCGAGCCCCACGACGTCGTAGGCCCCACCCTGCCATCCCCCGGAGGGGGAGGGGTTGGGACTAGCGGCGGCCGGCAACCTCTGGCGGCTCGACCTTCCAGTCGGCGTCCTCTTCCGGGGTGGCCGGACTCAGGAGACGTCGGTGGTAGGCCTCGATGCGGATGATGCCGACGACCGTCACGGCTAAGGCGAGCCCGATGCCGAGCAGCGCCTGGCCTCGCGCGGTGGAGGCGGAGAGCGTCGGGTCGGACAAGACGCTCCCCTGCAGCAGGTTGAGCACGACGCCACTCAGCCCGCCGACCGCGATCGAGGCCAGTATCGTGGCGCCGGCCAGCCGGGCCAGCAGCGATTCCGTCAAGCCCAGCACGAGCCATCGGTCCCGAGCCATCACCGTGATGGCGCCGAAGGCGAGGAGAAGCAGCAGGAGCAAAAGGATGGTCTCGATCAGACCATATCGATAACCGACGACGTCCGCTGGCATGCCGTTCTCATCGTAGGCCGCCGGGCGGCCGTCAGCTGGCGAAGCGTGCCTGCAGGGCGATGAGCTCGGTCTGCGCATCGGCCAGCGCGCGCGACGGGGTGACCGTGCCCAGCACCAGGTCGTGGAGGTGGCGCTGCAGCACCGACGACGCCTCCACGTAGTGCACCAGCTTGGGACGCGGCCTCGCGTTCGCCAGGTTGGTTAAGAAGACGTCGATTTGGGGATTGGCCTTGCGCATCTCGGCTGAATTCTGCAGCGACGTCCAGATCGGCAGCTCCGCGGTCTGCGGTGCCTGGACCTCCGGGCTGGTCAGGTAGCGAAGCCACTCGACCGCCAGATCCGCGTGGGCGCTGTTGGCCAACACACCGAGGCCCAGGAAGCCGCTGACGGAGGCCGCGGCCTTGCCGGTCGAGGCCGCAGCCGGAATGGGCGCGACCGCACCCTGCCCGAGGATCCGCGAATAGGTGGAGTCGTTCATCGACCCCCAGACGAAGTTCCAGTTGGTATTGAATGCGACGCCGCCGGCGAGGAACGCCCGCAT
Source organism: Chloroflexota bacterium (assembly GCA_005882045.1). GTDB lineage: Bacteria > Chloroflexota > Dormibacteria > CF-121 > CF-121 > CF-13. Next base: position 66,702 of record VBHO01000145.1, read on the forward strand.
CGCGTCGGGCTCGGTGCTTGCAGCGCTGTCCGTCGCGACCAGGCGTTCGTCGATGAGCTGGCGCATGAACGCGGCGGCGCGCTGGGCCGGCTGCTGCTGGAGGAGCGGCTTACCGCCAGCGTCGAAAAGATCACCGCCGAACTGCGCCGTGAGCCGGACGAAGTCCGACGTCAGGCTCTCATCCTGCGCCCATGAATCGATGAAGGGTGTGAGGTGGCGACGGATCGCCGTCATCTGCGCGTACCAGTCCTCCAGCGTCTTGGGAGGGTCCGCAAAGCCCGCCGCCTGAAGGTGACCCTTGTTGTAGTAGAGGCTCTGAACGTTCAGGACCTGGGGCATGGCCCAGGTTGTGCCTTTGTAGGAGAAGGCATCCAGCAGGCTCGGCAACAGGTCGGAGCGCGCGTCATCGGGGATCTGGTCCTTGAGGCTGAGCAGCTGCTTGCGACTGGCGAACTCCGGCACCCAGACCTGGTCGAGGGCAACGACGTCGTAGGGGGATGGGTTGGAGAGCCCCGCCGCCAGGATGCTCTCGTACAGCTCGCGGTAGTGCGCGGTCTCGACCGACACAAAGACCTTGTTGTCGTGCAGGCTGCGGAACTTGTTGGCCAGGGTTTGCAGGACGGTCGGGTCGTAGCCAACCTGGTCGAAGAGCAGGGACCGGATGACGGTGGCCCCCGGCGGGGGCGTGGGGCCGATCCCGCCCGAGCCAGTTGCGCAGGCATCGAGCAGCGACGCCAGGGCGACGCCACCGCCAATCCCGACGCCGAGGCGCAGGCCGCGGTCGAGGAAGGATCGCCGGCTGTACCGGCGTGACAAATGCGGGCGCGTGTCGGGCACGACGCTGTGAGGCTAGCAGTGGTTTGTTAACAGGCCCATCGGGTCGAGTCGGCGCGCGGCGACAATGCCGTCACGGCGGCGTAACAAGGTCAGACCGCGGTCGGGCCACGTCGCTCGAATGAGCGGCCAAGCGAGGCCGCCTCGTTGCGCTCGAGCTGGAGCTTGCGCCGAGTGTCCCACAGCGAGGCGAGCCAGATCACGACGCCGAGCGCTAACGGAATCAGCACCGCGCCTCGCGGGCGGGGTTCGGGCAAGCTGCCGAGCGAGCCGTAGTACTGGAACTCAGCCCAGTCGATGCCGTTGGCCTGGACGAGAAATATCGCGAAGGCCGTCGCCGCCAGCCAGAGACGACCTCGCGCCGTGTAGGCCATGCGCACCAGTCCCATGCCCGGGACCAGCGCCAAGGGCCAGACGTCGCTGGGCCGGGCCGGCTGGTCGTCTCCCGCCGCCTCAGTCGCCATCCCGTCCACCGTGACGATGAAGGCCAGCAGCGCGATCGACCACCCCTCGCCCAGCAGGTCGATCGGAAGAAAAGGGAAACCGGTATCACGAAACGTCGGCGTCAGCAGCTGGGCACTGACCCAGGCGATCCAGGCCAGCAGCCCCACACCCGCGATGAGAATCGCCGGCACGCGATAGCGCCGCAGCCGGTGAACCCGGACGATGACCAGCGCGGCGACGATGACCAGGGCCAGGGGGGATTGCCAGCCAAACCGCTGCGGCCAATGCACGGGAGCGATGGCGGTTGACCATGGGGTGAGCAGCGCGGTCAGGAGCAGGCCGCCGATGAGGAGCTCCCGTTCCGAGCGACCGCTGCGGGTGAGGACGCTGCCACCGAAGCGCTGCAGCCCTCGAGCGAATAGCGAGACCAGGGCGAAGCCGACGCAGACGACCGCCAGGACGAGGAAGATCCCGGCATTCGCGTTGCCCCGCATCAGCGCGAAGGCGCCAACGAAGACCGCGCCCAATGCCAGCAAACCCCGGACGAGGGTGCCGACATCGGCCGCTTTTGGATCGAGCCAGGGCGGGGGCTTGGAGGACATCGAGGGACCCAATCGGCAGTCTACGGGAGAAGGTGCGCAGTCCATAGAATCGCCTTACCCGCATGCTCCCCATCCGCGACTACAACCCACCGCGCCGCCGGGCTCTCCTCACCTGGGGGCTGATCCTGATCAACTTCGGCGTCTACTTCTACCTCGCCCAGAACCCGGTAATGGATGAGAATGCGATCGCGCGCTATGCCGTGATCCCGGCCGACATCACCGCCGGACGTCACCTCGGCACCCTGATCACCTCGATGTTCCTTCACGCCAACCTGCTGCACGTCGCGGGCAACATGCTCTTCCTCTGGATCTTTGGCAACAACGTGGAAGACAAGCTGGGCGAGCTAAAGTTCCTGGTCGTCTACTTCGCGTCCGGGATCGCTGGCAGCTTGCTCCAGATCTTCATCACCCCCGACTCCACCGTCCCAATGCTGGGGGCGAGCGGCGCCATCTCCGGCCTGCTCGCGGCTTATGTCCTCTACTTCCCGCGGGCGCGCATCCTCACCTTCGTCGTGCCCTTGTTCATTTTTACGCTGCCCGCGTACGTCTTTATCGGCTATTGGATCGCGCTGCAGGCGCTCAACGCCTTTCTCAACATCGGGGCGATCGGTGGCGGGGTCGCCTTCTTCGCCCACGTGGGCGGCTTCGGCACCGGGCTCATCCTTGCACTGCTCCTGCGTCCGCGGGAGCACGTCGATCCCCACCCCGGCTACGGTGGGTATCCCTAGCAGCCGCCGGCGAGACCTGGTCGGACTAGCGGGCGTACTGCCGGATGCGGCCGTCCTCGACGCAGTACAGGTGGTCGGATACCGGGAAGGCGGCCTCGCGGTGCCGTTCCAGGACGTCGTGGCGCAACCGGCCCATCAACTGGGCACGCTCGCCGGCCGCGATCAGCGATCCGCGTTCGGGAACGCCCACCACCGGCACATCCTCGAGCATCTCCTCCAGCCAGGCCCAGACCTCGGGCAGCAGCATCAGGGCCGCCCCGTACGGCCGGGCGTCGACGTAGCTCAGCATCAGCATCTGGGCGCGCCCGTTCTTGTCGGTTTCCAGGCCCGTGAACTTCATCCCGTTACGGAACATCAAAGCCAGGTTGGTGAGAGCGATCACCTCGACGTGGTCGCGGCCGACGTTCCACGCCGTCAGGTCCTGGGGCAGCAAATAGCGCATGCCCTGCGCGTAGTGGGCGGCGTAGGTTACGACCATGTCGCCAAGCATCCGGCGGTAGACGACCGGGCCACCCGCGGACTCGAGGAAACTCGCGGGGCGCAGCACCGGCAGGATCAGGGGCGCCCCGAAGGCGGCCTCGCTGTCACACTCCTGGTCGAGGCGGCGCAACCGCGCGGCAAAGAGCCGGTCGAGCGCCGACGGTTGTTCGCGGTACTGCTGGTAGAAGCTGTCCAGGTTGAACCGCAGGTCGCTTTCCTGGACGCGGCGAATGATCAATTGAAATGGCTCCGGTCCTTTCTTGACCGTCCAACCCGGGCGGAGCGCGGTCAAGCGCTTCAACACGTGGTTCTGGAAGTCGTGGGCATTCATGGTCGTCTGCTGGCCCATTGCGGGTGTAACGAGGTCCCAGAGGCAGGCTTGCAGGCCGTCGCTGGGGTGTCGCATGCCGCTTAGCCGGTGGTTTGGCGGCGGTCGGCCGGGCCTTCGAGACCGGGTTGTCAACGCCTTACAACAGGCTCGCGACGGTGACGCGGACGGTGCGATCGACACGATTGCTGAAAGGTTTTCCGAGGCGCTGGCGGAGCTGCGGTCACTGCGGCAACCGGTCGATCCCGGATGGCTCCGGCTCGCCGCGCGGCTCGCCTACCGCGCCGCCGACATGGCCGCCGCGGCGGATTTCGCGCAGCAGGCGCTCACGCGCGATGAAGATGCCGCAACGTGGAATCTCGTCGGCCGGCTGCGCGTCTGGCTTGGCCACAAGGACGCGGCGGCGGCGTTTGCGCGGGCCGCCGAGCTGGAGCCGAATGTTTTCCCTGTCCCCTACCGCGTCAAGCGCGACCGGTTCACCCGCATGGCGGAGGTAGCTCTCGCCGCCATTCCCGAAACCTTCCAAGAAAAGCTGACCAACACCATGATCGTGGTCGACGACCTGCCTGACCTGGACGCCGTCCGTGAGGGCGAAGATCCCGATCTGCTTGGGCTCTATGAGGGCGCCACCGTACTCGAGCATGGTCTGCCCGAGCGCATCGTCCTCTACCAGCGCAACCACGAAAACATCGTGGCGGACGAGCGGGAACTGGCCGAACAGGTGCGCGAAACGATGCGCCACGAGGTCGGCCACCACTTCGGCATGGAGGAGGACGAACTCCCGTATTGAGCGGTTCAGCGAGGCCGCAGGCCGAGCCGCGCTTTCGCGCGTAAGAGGGCGGGCGTCGCTATGCGGCCTGTACGCGCACACGAGGCCGTCGTGTTTCGGCCGAGTGCGCGATGGGCCGCTGGACGACGCACCCGCCCGGTTAAGTCTTGATCGGGAACGGGTTTCCTGACGGGGGCAGCGCCAGCGTGCCGCCCTGGTCGATGGTGCTCAACGCCGCGACGAAATCATTGAACCCCTGTTGCGGGTCGTAGCCAGTCAACGACTGATAAGTCGCGCCCAGGGTTGGCCCGCCCGCCCCGCATACCGTCGTCCAGTCGAAGGTCAGCTGGGCGTGAAGGTAATAAAGGAAGAGGTCGCCGCAACCGGCCGCGATCTGGTCCGTATCACCCGCGGAGTTGTCGTTGACGTAGTCCCGATGTCCCTGGGCCCACCAATCCTGCTCGGTTTGGTTGAACTCGGCGGCAATCTCGGGATGGCGTTCGAAGGCAAGCACGCGGGAGAGCGATTCACCGTTGGTCACGGCGCAGTCCCAGCCGTTGTTGATGGCGGCCTCGAAGACCTCGACGATCTCCGCCGTGAGGAAGCCAGGCGCACGAACCGGGTCGGAGAGCACGTGCACATCGGTGCCGGCACAGGTCATGTGGTACGCGCCTCCGGCATTGGGGTCCGCGTAGACATAGAACGGCAAGCCGGGTGGGGTGAGCCCGCCGAACCACACCTTGGTCGCGGCATAGTCCGCCTCGGCGCTGTTGAGCATCGCCTTCGCGGCGGTATCGCCCGATGATGTTCCATCCGAGAAGACGATGAAATTTTGCGTCTGGCCGGCCTTGGCCTGGCCCCTGGCCGCTGGATGCCGCAGCCGGTGCGCCTGGGCGACGCTCGACGCGAGCGTAATCCCGGGAGGCATGAAGACGCGCGCCGATACCTTTGAGCCAAAGAGGCTTCGCAGCATGACGGTCGCTTCCCCTACGCCTTTTTCTTCGCGCCAGCGCCGGCGGTTCGCTCGATGCGGAAGCCGATCCGAACCTGGACCTGGTATTCGGTCAGACGGTTGTTCTGGACGACGGCGTTCGAGTGCACCACCTCGACCGTTTCGATGCCACGAACCGTCTTCGCCGCCTCGTTGACCGCCTCACGAGCCGCATCACTCCAGCTCTCTTTCGAGGTTCCGACCAGCTCCAGGATCTTCAGAACGGCCATTCCTTTCCTCCTATAACCCGTAGAGTCGCTTGGCGGCGGCGACGATATGGCGAGCGGAGATCTCTGCTTTGTCCATCAATTCCGCCGGCTTTCCGGAACCGGGAAGTCCTCGGACGGCGAGGTGCACGACGCGTGGCGGATCCATGTCGGCGGCCAGTGCCTCCATCACGGCGGCGCCCAGGCCGCCCTCCGGGTAATGGTCCTCGACGACCACCAAGCGGCCGCGCGTCAACGCCGCCGCCTCCTGCAACGTCACCTTATCGACGGGCTTGACGCTGTAGAGATCGATGACGCGCGTCTTGATACCCTCGGCTTCGAGCACGTCGGCCGCCGCGAGGCAGTTGTGGAGCGTCACACCCGCCCCGATCAGGACCACCCGATCGGTGGGATCGCTGCGGACCAGCTTCGAGCCGCCAATCGGAAACTTGGTCCCGTCGTCGTAGAGCACCGGGTAGGCGCCCCGCGTCGTCCGGATGTAGCTGATGCCGTGTTGGTCGGCCATCGCCTTGACCAGCTGCGCGGTCGACGTCGCATCCGACGGATAGAGCACGGTGGAGCCGTGCACCGCCCGCATCATGGCCAGGTCCTCGAGCGCCATCTGGGATGGGCCGTCCTCGCCGATCTCGACACCGGCGTGTGATCCGGAGAGCCGGATGTTGGCCTGCGAGATCGCCGCCATGCGGATGAAATCATAGGCACGGCTGAAGAAGGCGGCAAAGGTCGAGGCGAATGGGATGTAGTGACGCACGCTCATGCCGACCGCGGCGGCGACCATCTGTTGCTCAGCGATGAACATCTCGAAATAGCGGTCGGGATACGCCTTCGCGAACTCCTCGGCAAAGGTGGAGTTGCTCACCTCGCCATCCAACGCCACCACCGCCGGCCGTGCGCCCAGCGCCTTGAGCGTATCGCCGTAGGCCTTTCGGGTGGCGACTTTGTCCCCCTTCTTATAGGTCGGCAGGGTGATCTCGACCCGGGCATCCTTGATCGCCGGCTCGCCCGGCTCCGGCTTCTGGCCGTCGACGCGGAGGTGCCGGATACCGCCGAGCTGCGTGATGGCGCGCTCCGCCATGTCGGGCGGGAGGGCTTTCCCGTGCCAGCCATCTTTGTTCTCGATTTCGCTGAACCCCTTGCCCTTGATGGTCCTTGCGATCACGACCGTCGGTTTGCCCGTCGCGTCCCGCGCTTGCTGCAGGGCCTCGTCGATCTGCTCTACGTCGTGGCCATCGATGACGATCGCGCGGCAGCCGAAACCCTGGACCCGGTCGCGGTAGACATCGGTTTGCCATTCGTACTCGGTGGGTCCCCGCTGGCCGAGGCGATTGATGTCGAAGATGGCGGTGAAGTTCGAGAGCCCGTAGTAGCCGGCCTTGTCGAGCCCTTCCCAGATCGAGCCTTCCGCCAGCTCGCTGTCGCCGGTAAGGGTCCACACGTGATAAGGCAATTGGTCGAGCTTACGGCCGGCGAGCGCGACCCCGACGGCAATCGGCAGGCCCTGGCCGAGGGACCCGGTCGCAACGTCGACCCAGGGAAGGATCGGCGTGGGATGGCCCTGGAGGCGCGATCCAAATTTGCGGAAAGTGAGCAGCTCGTCGTCGCTGATCACCCCGACCGCTTTGAAGATGGCGTAGAGCAAGGGCGACGCGTGGCCCTTGGAGAAGATCAGGTGGTCATTGGTGGCCGCGCTTGGATCGTTCCAATCGTAGACAAGGTGCCGCGTGATCAGGACCGCCATCAGGTCGGCGGCGGACATCGAGGACGTGGGATGACCGGAGGCCGCGGCGGTGCTCGATCGGATGCTGTCGACGCGTAACTGCTGGCCGAGCTCGCGGATGAAGTCAAATCCCTGGGTCGTGCGGATTTCGCTTACCGAGCTTTTAGCCAATCAGCTCACCCCTAGGTAGTGTCGACCCCCCAACCTATTAGACTACCCGCCGGCTGTGGCCTGCCGCTGGTCGGATCGGTACGGCCCTCGCGGGCGACGCCGAGGACGGCCGTGCCAGGTCTGCTGGCCCGCGCGCACCGGCCGCGGTCCGCGAGGAGCCGCAGCCGCTGATTCCACGAGGGAGGCCGCGACGTACCGCCAGTCACCCTCGCTCAGCAGATGCGCGACGTCGAGTTCGGGGAGCGCCGGTGCCCCCTGACGGCGTAGCGTCCGCCAGGCCGATTCATCCTCGGGAGTCAGAAAGGTCAGGGCGCGCCCCTTGACGCCCATCCTGGCGGTGCGCCCCACCCGGTGGGTCAGCCATTGCGGCGAATCGGGCAGGTCGTAGTTGATCACGAGGTCGACGTGGCTGATGTCCAGGCCGCGGGCGGCGACGTTGGTCGCCACCAGGACGTTGGTCCGCAGCCCGCGGAAGGCGTCCATGGTGCGATCGCGAACATTCTGCGAGAGATTCCCCTGCAGGTCGGCACTGTCGTGGCCGAGATTGCGAAGATCTCGGCTGAGCTTGCGAACACCGTGCTTGGTGCGTCCGAAGACGATCGCCGAGCCCTTGTGATTGCGGAGTAACCGGCTGAGAGTTCGGAGCTTCTCCGGCCGGCTCACGCGCAGCAGGCCGTGCTCGAGGGTCTCCTCGGCGTCGCTTGGCACGACGACCCGGACGGGATCGTCGAGGTGACGGGCAATCATCCGGCTGACCCACTCGGGCATGGTGGCCGAGGCGAGCACGATCTGTGGCTGGTAGGTCATCTCGATGATGCGCTCAACGTCCGGGGCGAAGCCGGCATCGAGCATTTCGTCGCCTTCGTCGAGGACGAGCAGCTGCACCCGGCTCAAGGCCAGGCGACGGCGAGAGACCATGTCGAGGATGCGGCCGGGAGTGCCGATGACGACGTCCACCCCCTGGCGCAGCGCCAGTTCCTGGGTGCCGTAGCCGACGCCACCGTAGACCAGCGCGGACTTGAGGCCCGTTTTGAGCGATTGGAAGACACGGTCCACCTGGATCGCGAGCTCCCGGGTCGGCGTCACCACCAGCGCGCGGGGCCCGGGTCCACCAACCGCGATCAGCCGCTCGACCAGCGGCAGCATGTAGGCGAGCGTCTTACCGGAGCCGGTCGGCGCCTGGATGACGACATCGCGGGCGGCCAGCATCGGCGGGATGGCCTCCACCTGCACCGGGACAGGGCTATCGATCGAGTTGCGGGAAAGTGCGGTCAGTAGGCGGGCATTTACGCCCAGGTCAGCAAACGTCGTGGTCAACAGGGTACTCCTCGGTCCCCTCTACCTTTCTTTTAATGACCGCGGTCTGCAGGACACCGTACTGTGACGGGGAGGAGAACCGAGAGCGGGTGACCCGAATATGGGGGTCGCGAGGAACTATACCACTTTTGGCACAAACCTAAACTGACGGATCACCTTGGGTCGCTACGCCCCGTCGCAAAATTCTCTCGCCGGGCGAGTTGACCCCGTATGGCCGCCTCTCCCACCGATATTCGCTCGGCGAACCGGCGATTCCTCTGGTCGTCGCTCGCGCTCGTCGGCGGTCTCTTCGGGTTGGTGACTGCATTCACGCTGTGGGTCCCCTGGAATTGCCGCGGAGCGCCGACCGAAGGCCCGTTCTCGGGTCCCGGTCCATGCATCGGGGTACTAACGCTCCTGGCGATCCCCATCTTCTTGATAGTGGAGCTCGCGTCCGTGGCGACGTGGATCCTCCTGTACTTCGCCTGGAGCAATCGACGTGCCCTACGCGGTCGACGCCGGTCGCAGATCGAGATCCCCGCCGTCCTAGGGTTCGCCGTCGTGGCAGCTTTTCTGCTGCTCGCGGCGGCATGCGGGGAAGTCATGACGGCGTTGCCACCGACTCAATGAATTACCCCCAGGCGGAATCGAACCGCCGTTCCGGCCTTGAAAGGGCCGTGTCCTAGCCGCTAGACGATGGGGGCACGACGCGGAATCATGCTAGCAAGGCAAAGAAAATAGATGTCGCGCCGTTTACTCGCCCCAGCGGGTCTTGAGACGCTCAAATCCCATCGCCACCAGCGTCTCAGCGGTGTGCTCCCAGTTTCGAGGCTGAGACCATGCGACCACCAGCGCCCGGGTCGCCAATGAGAGCGCTTCGTAGAGACTGAACCGAGCACCTTTGTAGCCTGGCCTCACGCTGAGGTACGCGTCCAGGAAGACGCGGCGGCATTCCTCGGCACGCGCACTGTCCGACCAATCCTTCGGATTCGATGGCACGAGGTGGCCGCAGTATTTACCGAGGTCAAAGCTCGGTTCCGCCTGCACGAAGTATTCGACGTCGATCATCCCGAAATGCTCACCGTCGTACAGGAACTGGTTGTATTTGTAGTCGCCATGCGAAGGGACCGGAGTTTCGGGAGCAACTTTCTCCGCCTTGACGGCGATGTGCTTGAGAAGATCACGGAGTAGAAAGAAGATCCGCGGTGCGGACATTTTGAATTGCTCCAGGCGCAACTCAAGGCGCTCGATCTCGACGTCGGCCACATGGGGTTCGCCAACGGTGATACCGGAATTATGGATGTGTCCGATGGCGCGGCCGGCCGCCTCACATTGAGCCATGAAGATTTCGGAGTGCCGATCGCTCTTGATCTCGTCGCCTTGGAGCTCCGACTGCAACAGAAGCGAATGGCTCGGGTAGTAGGCCAGCGGGCGGGCAACGATGAGGTCGCCGCTCTGTCGAGCTGGGAGATCCCAAAGCGCCTGCATCACCTCATACGTCATCGCGCCCCGTTTGCTGTGCTGAAGTTTCCCGTAAATCGTTAACGGCCGTTCCTCGCCGATCTCGGCGTTGTAGCGAACGATGCACGAGATCTCCGGGAGATATTTCACCCGCGTGCAGCTGAGTGATTTGATGTCCGCCTTCGGCCTCAGTCCCTCAAAGTGCTCACGAAGCATCGGAGCCATGGCGTGGGGATCGAAAACGATCGACATCTTCGGGAAGACCGGGTCAGTCGGGAAGAAGAAGAGGAACAGGTTGAGATCCGAAAAGAACTGGACGTACCCTCGGGGATCGAGGGGATTTCCGTTCTGGCTGGACAGCAACCGGCTGATCCGTTGTTGATATTCTCGACAACCTTCATCGGTGAAGAAGGCCTTGGTCCAGATCAAGCTATTAGCCGTAAGCCCATCCGCGAGCTCCAGCTCGGCCTCGTAGATATTCCACATGACCCTGGGCGCCTCAAATCGCCGCCCCGACTTCGGTCGCACCTTCTTGACCACGACCGAGGGCATGACCGGGCCGATGACCCGGGTGGCAAGCAGCTCGGCAATGGCTTCCGGTTCCGAAGCCGCCTTGATCGCAGAGTAGCTAACGGACATAGAGACCATTTGGAAGCTTACGGCAGGGCTCGCGGGGCTCGGTCTGGAAGAGTGCCGCCGGCTGACGATCGGCCCGGCGACACTCCCCTGATTCCGTTCCTATCGCACCGATCGACCGAAGATCTCCCTCCGTTTCAACCAGGCCGCAGCCAGGAGCGCCGCTAGCCCTGCGAGAGCGCCGCCTGCAAGGCCCGCGTCCGAGCCCACGGCCTGCTTCTGCGCCCCGCCGGTGTTGGCGAGCGTGCCCGCCTGCGCTGCCGCGCCCGCACCCGCCTTGGTTTCACCGGTGGTTACCCCACCCGCGCCCGTCGTCGTTTCGTTGACCGTGGCACCCGCGAGGCCCGCGGTCCCCGCGGTCTCGGTTGTGGTGCCGCCCGCAGCCGCGGACGTGGTTGTCTCGGTGACGGTCGCGGCGCCGTTGGCGCTGCCACTACTGCCGGCCGCAGCCGAGGTCGATGTTTCGTTGACGGTGGCGCCCGCGGCGCCAGCGCTCGTCGTGGTCTCCATCACCGTGCCACCCGCCGACGCGGTGGTTTCGGTGACGGTCGCCGCGCCGTTGGCGCTGCCACTGCTCCCTGCCGCAGCGGAGGTCGATGTTTCGGTTACGGTCGCCGCGCTGTTGGCGCTGCCATTGCTCCCTGCCCCGGCGGAGGTCGATGTTTCGGTCACAGTCGCCGCGCCGTTAGCGCTGCCACTGCTCCCTGCCGCAGCGGAGGTGGAGCTCTCATTCGCCGTCCCGGCGCCGTTGGTACTGCCGTTGCCACTTCCCTGGGCCGCGCTGGTTTCACTGGCACCAGCCTGCGAGCCGGCTGCCGAGCCGTTGCTGCCGGCGCCCGCGGAGGTCGAGGTTTCGTTCGCCGTCCCGGCGCCATTGGTGGTGCCGTTGCCACTACCCTGCGCCGCGCTGGTGTTGCTGGCGCCCGCCGCCGTGCCCGCCGCCGAGCCGTGGCCGCTGCCCTGCGCCGCGCTGGTGTTGCTGGCGCCCGCCGCCGTGCCCGCCGCCGAACCGTGGCCGCTGCCCTGCGCCGCACTGGTGTTACTGGCGCCCGCCGCGGTCCCGGCCGCCGAACCGTGGCCGCTGCCCTGCGCGCTGCTGTTGCTGGCGCCCGCCGCCGTGCCGGCTGCCGAGCCGTGGCCGCTGCCCTGCGCCGCGCTGGTATTGCTGGCGCCGGCCGCCGTGCCGGCCGCCGAACCGTGGCCGGTGCCCTGCGCCGCACTGGTGTTGCTGGCGCCCGCCGCCGTGCCGGCCGCCGAACCGTGGCCGCTGCCCTGCGCCGCACTGGTGTTGCTGGCGCCCGCCGCCGTGCCGGCTGCCGAGCCGTGGCCGCTGCCATGCGCCGCCGCACTGGTGTTACTGGCGCCCGCCGCGGTGCCGGCTGCCGAGCCGTGGCCGCTGCCCTGCGCCGCGCTGCTGTTGCTGGCGCCCGCCGCAGCGGAGCCGTGACCATCCTCTCCATCGTCGCTATTGCCCGCATGGAAGACCACGACTTCGTTGGCGGCGGAAGCCTTGTTCATGACCGCATCAATAGTCCCGATTTTGGGAACTACCGGCGCTCGCTTCTGCGAGCCCGCCAACTGCACTACCAGCGGGGAGCCGGCCGCGTGGAACGTCGGCGTCCACGAGACGTTGCCATAGCTCGCAGAGCGACCGATAACCAGGAGACCGGCGAAGACGAGCCCGGATAGCTTCAGCGACCAGGTCGACCTCGAAATTAGGACCTCGGAGTCATCAGGCAAATACGCGGGGTTTCGAGTCGTCGCCACAGAAATAGTCAATGTTGTTCCCTCCCAGGACCCATGCGTTCCGCGGTCCCATCACCGATTGTGAAACACGGGTGCCTTCTTGTCGAGGTTTTGTTTGTTTGTCAGACTAAACCGTTCTGACATTCCTGTCAACATCCCATATACATAAGCTGATAGTCAGAATGGGTTGCTTTGCCTCGCACACCTATCGAAAGAGAAAACCGCCGGGCTTGAGCCCGGCGGTTCCTCATCGCCGCTATCGCATGAATCGCCGCAGAATGTCTCGGGGTCGCAGCAGAGCGAGTCCGACCATCGCCAGGAGCGCTCCCAGCAGCCCTTCGCCGCCAGCCGCCGGACCGGCGCCGGTGTTAGCCAGCGTCCCGGCCGCAGCGCCAGCGCCACTCGTCCCAGCCCCGGCACCAGCCGCACCGGCGGCACCTGAGCTGGCGGCGGCACCGGAAGTACCAGTTTCTTGCCCGGCCGTACCCTGGGAAACACCCGATCCCTGGACGTCCGAGACGCCCGTCTCATTGCCCACGGTCCCCATGCTCCCGCCGGTCCCTTGGACATCGGAGATGCCGGTTTCGTTCCCGACCGTGCCCATGCTGCCGCCGGTGCCTTGCACATCGGAGATGCCGGTCTCGTTACCAACCGTACCCATGCTCCCGCCGGTGCCTTGGACATCCGAGATACCGGTCTCGTTGCCGACCGTGCCCATGCTGCCGCCGGTACCCTGCACGTCCGAGATCCCGGTTTCATTACCGACCGTTCCGGTCGAGCCGCCAGTACCCTGCACGTCCGAGATCCCGGTCTCATTGCCAACGGTTCCGGTCGAGCCGCTGCTGCCCTGAACATCGGAGATGCCGGTTTCGTTGCCGACAGTCCCCATGCTTCCGCTGCTGCCCTGGACGTCGGAGATGCCGGTCTCGTTGCCGACGGTTCCGGTCGAGCCGCTGCTGCCCTGCACATCCGAGATGCCGGTTTCGTTGCCGACCGTTCCGGTCGAGCCGCTGCTGCCCTGAACGTCCGAGATCCCGGTCTCATTGCCGACGGTTCCGGTCGAGCCGCTGCTGCCCTGGACATCTGAGATACCGGTCTCGGCGCCCGCCGTACCGGTGCTGCCGCCCGAGCCCTGAACATCCGATTGACCGGTCTCAGCGCCCGCCGTACCGGTGCTTCCCGATGATCCCTGAACATCGGAGATACCCGTCTCGGCGCCTGCCGTGCCTGTGCTGCCGGCGGAACCCTGGACATCCGACTGACCCGTTTCAGCGCCAGCCGTACCAGTGCTTCCGGATGAGCCTTGAACATCGGAGATTCCCGTCTCGGCGCCCGCTGTGCCCGTGCTGCCGGCTGAACCCTGGACATCCGATTGTCCGGTTTCACCTGCGGCCGTGCCTTCGCTTCCGGAGGAACCCTGCACATCTGAGATACCCGTCTCGTTTCCGACGGTCCCGACGCTGCCAGCCGAACCCTGCACATCAGAGCCGCCCGTCTCGGCGCCCGCGGTGCCCGTGCTGCCGCTCGAGCCCTGCACATCCGAGATGCCGGTCTCGTTGCCGACCGTACCCGTGCTCCCGCTCGAACCCTGGACATCGGAGATGCCGGTCTCGGCGCCCGCGGTGCCGGTGCTACCGCCCGAACCCTGGACATCGGAGATGCCAGTCTCATTGCCGACGGTCCCGACGCTGCCCGACGAACCCTGCACGTCGGAGCCGCCGGTCTCAGCGCCCGCCGTACCCGTACTGCCGCTAGATCCCTGGACGTCCGAGATGCCGGTTTCGGCGCCCGCCGTCCCAACGCTGCCGGCCGAGCCCTGGAAATCGGACTGCCCTGTCTCAGCGCCCGCGGTACCCGTGCTGCCGCTGGAGCCCTGGACATCCGAGATGCCGGTCTCATTGCCGACCGTGCCTGTGCTGCCGCTCGAGCCCTGCACATCGGAGATGCCGGTCTCATTGCCGACGGTCCCGACGCTCCCGGCCGAGCCCTGCACATCGGAGCCGCCCGTCTCGGCGCCCGCGGTGCCCGTGCTACCGCTCGAACCCTGGACATCGGAGATGCCCGTCTCGGCGCCCGCTGTCCCGACGCTCCCGCCCGAACCCTGGAAATCAGACTGACCCGTCTCGGCGCCCGCGGTACCGGTGCTGCCGCTCGAACCCTGGACATCGGAGATGCCGGTCTCATTGCCGACCGTGCCGGTGCTGCCACTCGATCCTTGCACGTCCGAGATGCCGGTCTCATTGCCAACAGTCCCTACGCTGCCGCTCGAGCCCTGAACATCGGAGCCGCCCGTCTCAGCGCCGGCTGTGCCCGTGCTGCCGGTGGAGCCCTGGACATCCGATTGTCCGGTTTCGCCTGCAGCAGTGCCCTCACTGCCACTCGAGCCCTGCACATCGGAGCTGCCCGATTCCTCACCCGCGGTCCCCTGGCTGCCACTCGAGCCTTGCACATCGGAACCGCCAGATTCGCCACCTGCGGTCCCGACGCTGCCACTCGAGCCCTGAACATCGGAGCCGCCGCTCTCGGCGCCCGCCGTGCCCGTGCTGCCGCTCGAGCCCTGGTTGTCGGAGATACCGGTCTCCGCGCCGGCAGTACCCATGCTGCCAGCCGATCCTTGATTGTCGGAGACGCCGGTCTCGGCGCCCGCGGTGCCCTGGCTGCCGGCCGAACCCTGATTGTCAGAGATGCCAGTCTCGGCGCCCGCCGTCCCGACGCTGCCGGCCGAGCCCTGGAAATCAGACTGGCCGGATTCAGCGCCGGCGGTACCCGTGCTACCGCTGGAGCCTTGAACATCTGAGATGCCGGTTTCGTTGCCGACCGTTCCCTGGCTGCCCGACGATCCCTGGACATCCGAGATGCCGGTCTCGTTGCCAACCGTTCCGACGCTACCGGTCGAGCCCTGAACATCGGAGCCGCCGCTCTCGGCGCCCGCCGTGCCCGTGCTGCCGCTCGAGCCCTGGTTGTCGGAGATACCGGTCTCCGCGCCGGCAGTACCCATGCTGCCAGCCGATCCTTGATTGTCGGAGACGCCGGTCTCGGCGCCCGCGGTGCCCTGGCTGCCGGCCGAACCCTGATTGTCAGAGATGCCAGTCTCGGCGCCCGCCGTCCCGACGCTGCCGGCCGAGCCCTGGAAATCAGACTGGCCGGATTCAGCGCCGGCGGTACCCGTGCTACCGCTGGAGCCTTGAACATCTGAGATGCCGGTTTCGTTGCCGACCGTTCCCTGGCTGCCCGACGATCCCTGGACATCCGAGATGCCGGTCTCGTTGCCAACCGTTCCGACGCTACCGGTCGAGCCCTGAACATCGGAGCTGCCCGTCTCGGCGCCCGCCGTGCCCATGCTCCCGGCGGATCCCTGGTTGTCGGAGATGCCGGTCTCGGCGCCGGCCGTGCCCATGCTGCCGGCTGAGCCCTGGACATCCGATTGCCCGGTTTCAGCGCCCGCCGTCCCTGTGCTGCCGCCCGAACCCTGGACATCAGAGATGCCGGTCTCGTTGCCGACCGTGCCCTGACTACCCGACGATCCCTGGACATCGGAGATGCCAGTCTCGTTGCCCACGGTGCCCATGCTTCCGGTCGATCCCTGGACATCGGAGCTGCCCGTCTCGGCGCCCGCGGTCCCCGTGCTCCCCGCGGATCCCTGGTTGTCGGAGATGCCGGTCTCAGCGCCCGCCGTACCCTGGCTCCCGGCTGAACCCTGAACATCCGACTGCCCGGTTTCGTTGCCTACGGTTCCCTGACTGCCGGACGATCCCTGGTTGTCAGAGACGCCCGTCTCATTACCTACCGTTCCCTGGCTGCCGGACGATCCCTGGTTATCAGAAATTCCGGTTTCTGCACCAGCCGTCCCCTGACTCCCGCTGGAGCCTTGATTGTCGGAGATGCCGGTCTCGGCGCCGGCCGTCCCCTGGCTTCCAGACGAGCCCTGGACGTCGGAGATTCCGGTCTCATTGCCGGCCGTCCCGACACTGCCGGCGGAGCCGGGCACGTCTGAGGCTCCGGTCTCATTGCCGGCCGTCCCGACACTGCCGGTTGAGCCCTGGACATCCGAACCGCCGGTCTCATTGCCGGCCGTTCCCTGGCTCCCCGTCGAACCTTGTACGTCCGAAATGCCGGTCTCGTTACCGGCAGTACCTTGACTCCCCGTCGAGCCCTGAATATCCGAGTGCCCGGTTTCGGCACCGGCCGTGCCCGTACTGCCACTCGAGCCCTGGACGTCAGATTGGCCGGTTTCCGCACCGGCCGTGCCCATACTCCCGGTCGAGCCCTGGATATCAGAGTGCCCGGTCTCGGCACCGGCCGTGCCCACGCTGCCACTCGAGCCCTGGACGTCAGATTGGCCGGTTTCCGCACCGGCCGTGCCCACGCTTCCGGTTGAGCCCGCCACGTCGGAGTGGCCGGTTTCGGCACCGGCCGTGCCGACGCTTCCGCCCGACCCCTGGACATCGGACTGACCAGTCTCCTGGCCGGCCGTGCCCTGGCTGCCGCTCGATCCCTGAATATCCGATTGACCGGTTTCATTGCCCGCGGTTCCCTGGCTGCCAGCCGAGCCCGGAATGTCAGACTGCCCAGTTTCACCAGCGGCAGTGCCCTGGCTGCCACCGGACCCCTGGACATCAGAATTCCCAGATTCGTTGCCGGCTGTGCCCTGGGTTCCACTCGAGCCCTGGACGTCCGAGTTTCCACTTTCGTGGCCACCCGTGCCCTGGGTCCCGCTCGAGCCCTGGACATCGGAAATGCCCGTCTCAGCGCCCGCCGTGCCCACACTGCCGGCCGAACCCGGGGCATCCGACGTCCCGGTTTCATTGGAGACCGTTCCGGCGGCCGACGTGCCTGAATCACTGGCGTCGGGCAAAGCGAGGCCATCGCCCTTGCCGCTGTTCTTACCGGGTGAGAAGGTGATGACTTCGGAGGCCGCGCTCTTCTTGCTGATGGCGGCCGCTGGATCAGGAAGGGTCTTTGGTATAGCGGGAGGCGCTGGCGGCTTTGAGTTGTTGATGATGACGATCAGGGGTGTTGGGTTGGCATGGTAAGCAGGAAGCCAGACGATCTGGCCGCCGCTTGCGGCTCGACCAACGACCAGGAGGCCAGCGAAAAGCAGGCCCGAGAGCCGTAGTGACCAGGTAGACCGTGATATGAGGACCTCGCCATCATCTGAAGTGGGCGCGCTAATACCTAAAGTTGTGTCGGCCACGTGTGTTTCCCTCCAGCGACCAGTTCTCCCCAGCGGACTAAGCGTGAACGACTTGTAACGGTGCGGTAAAGCCCCGTTAACTGAAGCGTACGCCGAATTGCTGAGTGGTGTCAACAGTTGCGTTAAATAACGTGATAATGGCGCCGGGCCATTTCGAAGCTCGACCCCTCAGCTAACATAGGTTGATCCGAAGCCACCGCCTGGTCCTGGCCCTCGCAGCGGCGCTGCTGCTCGCCGCGTGTGGAGACCCGCTCGTACCGCATGTGCCCCTCACGTCGTTGACCAACATTCAACTGCCCAGGGACACCGGACTACCGTCATTCGACCTGCTGACGCTTGACTCGCGCGTCGGACGCCTCTACATATCTCACTCGAGCAACGACGCTGTGGATATCGTGGATCTGAAGACCAATACGGTGCTCGAGAGTGTTACCGGGCTTCGCAAGGTTCACGCGATTGCTCTGACGTCCGATCCCAACATCGTCTTTACGTCCGATCCTGGTGATGGCATGGTCGGCGTCGTCGACGTCGCGCAGCGAAAAGTCCTCAAATTCATCGATGTCGGACCACAGCCCGATGCCATCGGTTATGACCCGGTCGACGACCTCGTAGTCGCCGTGCTGGCCTCGACCAACACCGTGAAACTGATCGATCCCCACACCTACCTGGTTGTGGCCACCATGGCGCTCCCCGGGAGCCCGGAGTTGATGGATGTCGACCCGGTACAGGGACGAGTTTTCCTCGCCATCAATGACAAGGACGAGGTCATCATCATCGACGTCAAGTCACGTCAGATCACGACAACCTTCAAGGGGTGCGATATCGCGATCCCGACCGGGGTTGCCTTTGATCCCGATCAACAGCGCCTATACGTGGCCAGCCGGCCGGGTAACAATCGCGAGCTCAACATTATCGACACCCTGATCGGCAAGTGTCTGGGTGTGGTCGACATCGGTTTCGGTACTGACCAGATCGCTTTCAACAAACACAACCATCATGTGTACGCGGCGAATGGCGGGAGCAAGAATCTATCGGTGATCGATACGGTTTCGTTGAAGCCGCTTGGCGTGGTGGGCACCGGTCCGATCGCGAAGAGCGTGGCCGTGGACCCGACGACCGACCGCGTCTATGCGTTGATTGGGCGGGCCGGCATCATCGGCGTCTACCACGATCCTTAGACGCTAGCCGCGTTCGGGCGCGTCGACCATGCCCCAGGCATCCATCAGGAGGGCCTGCAGCGTCGCATAGCCGATGTGACCGAAGCCACGGTCGCCCCACTGCGTGCCCCAGCTGTTGGCGAACTTGAAGATGCGATTCCGCCGGTCGAAGCCAACGATGCAGATGGCGTGGCCCCCGAGAAATTCGCAACCCGGCTCGGGCATTGGGATGATGCCGCCGGGTGAATCCATGAACCGCTCGTGCACCATGACGCCGGCGATGAAGCAGTTCGTCATCAGGTACGCCTCCATCTCGACGACGCTATTGAGCCGCGCATAGCTCTTCGCGCGATACGGCGCTGCCGCGTTGCGCTGCTCGGGCGTCGGTGGGACGTTGATGCGCTGGACGTTGTACGGCATGCAGTCGAGACTGCAGACGCCCTGCTCCTGGATGATTTTCATCGCCTCGCGAATCGTCATCCCTTCATCGGCTGGCTGTTTGCGCCGCTGGCTGTAGATGTAGAGCGGCGAGAACTGGTGCTGGGGATCCGAAAGCATCCAGTGGTGCTCGAGACCCTTCTGGAACGTTTTGTCGTAATAGGCGGTCGCGCAGGCGACGCAGGTCCCAGCGGGACCCTGGTCGAAGACCGGCGGCAGCGCCGGCGAATGGTCAACCTGCTCGGCGAGCGGCGCCGCTTTCAGGAAGGTCGAGATGCTGTAGTCGCGATGATCGTAGGGGTCCTTGATGCAGCCGAGCGCATATCGAGGCATCAAGGGTGTGACGAAGGAGGCCGCGATTTCCCGCTGGGTACGATGGTCGAATGGCCGAGGTGAATTCGCCCGTCCGTGTGCGTTACGCACCGAGCCCAACCGGCGCGCTGCACCTGGGCGGTGCGCGGACGGCGCTCTTCAACTACCTCTTCGCTCGCCGCCGGGGCGGGCAGTTCCTGCTCCGGATCGAGGACACCGACCGGGCCCGGTTCAAGCCTGGCAGCCAGGAGCAGATCGAAGAGGGCCTGCGCTGGCTGGGCACGAACTGGGACGAAACGCCACTCATCCAGTCAGAACGCAAGGCGATCTACGAGAAGGCGGCCGCCGATTTGATCGCCAGTGGCGCCGCTTATCGCTGCTTCTGCACGCCCGAGCGGCTGGACCAAATGCGGGCCGAGCAGCGCGCGCGACACGAACCCGAGCGGTACGACCGTCTTTGCCGCGCCATCCCCGCGGATGAGTCCGAGCGCCGCGCCGCCGCCGGCGAACGCTTCGTCGTGCGCCAGGCGATGCCGCTCCAGGGCACGACGACCTTGCAGGACCTGGTGATGGGCTCAGTCACATTTCGCAACGACACGCTCGACGACCACGTCCTCTTGAAATCGGACGGCTTCCCCACCTATCACCTGGCCTTCGCTGTCGACGACCACGAGATGCGGATCAGCCACATCATTCGTGGCGACGGCTGGCTGCCCTCGGCGCCCAAGCATCTGTTGCTCTTCCAGGCGTTCAACTGGCTCCCCCCGGCCTTTGCCCACCTCCCCCTGGTCCTGGGTCCGGACAAAAAGCCCCTGGCCAAGCGGCACGGCGCCAGGGATGTGCTCGAATATCGCGAGGCCGGCTATCTGCCTGAGGCCGTCGACAACTTCATCGCCTTCCTGGGCTGGTCACCCGGGACCGAGGAGGACATCCTCACCATGGATCAGCTGATCGAGAAATTCTCGATCGATAAGATTCAGGCGAGTCCCGCGATGGCAAACCTGGAACGGCTGGACTGGTTGAACGGCCAGTTCATCCGCCGACTGACAGCCGACGCGCTCGCGCAGCGGCTGGCGGGGCGGATGCCGCAGGTCCCGGTCGAGTCGCTCAAGCCACTGATGCCGCTGGTGCAGGAGCGGCTACGCACCTTGAACGAGGCTCCCGAAATGCTGCGGTTCTTTTTCGAGGAGCCGGACAGTTACCAGCCGGCGCAACTGATCCCCAAAGGGCGCGACGCCGCCGCCACGGCAATGGCCCTCACTGAGGCCGCCACGACCTTGCGGCCGCTGACCAGCTGGACGCCGGAAACGATCGAGCCGGCGCTGCGCGGGCTGGCCGAGCGCCTGGGCTGGTCATCGCGCGACCTCTTCATGGGCTTGCGGGTCGCCATCACCGGCCGTACCGTGACGCCGCCGCTGATCGAATCGATCAGCCGGTTGGGCAAGGAGAGGGTCCTGGCCAGGCTGGAACGCGCGGGCCGAACGCTGGCCGGACCGGCGCCGTCCTAGGGCCGGATCGGCGGCAGCGGCCAGTAGCGCCAGCCGACCCGCGCCAGGATGTGGTGGCGCATCACCGCCCCAAACTGTCGCGAGTCGGTGCTGGATGCGGGGTTGTCCCCGGCCAGAAAAATCGCGCCGCAGGCGTCGATCGCCTGGATCCGCTTGACGATCTCGAGCTCTGGCCGGTCCGGCCGCCGGGCGACGACGACATCCCCGACCCGCAAGCGCGTGGCGTCATCGATGGACCGGGCGACGATTCGCGAACCCGACGGTAATCGCGGTGCCATGCTGTCGCCATCTACGCGCAGCGGGTAGACTGATTTCAGGATCAGTGGTTCATCCTATAGGAGGAATTGACACCATGAATTTGATGGAATGGATTTGCCCCAGCCGGACCGTGGAAGCCCATTGCGACCTGCCGTGCGGCATCTACGACCCCGAACAGGCGCGTATCGAGGCGGAGTCCGTGTACAACATCATCAAGAAGTACAACGACTCGAAGGACGAGGTTTACCGGCAGCGGGCGATCATCATCAAAGAGGAGCGGGCGGAGCTGGCCAAGCACCATCTCGACGTCCTCTGGAGCGACTGGTACAAGCCGGAGAAGCACGACGCCAAGTTCCCGCAGCTCAAGGACACCCTGAAGCAGGCCGTTTCGCAGGGCTCAAAGGTCAAGGCATCGGTGGACCTGAACGAGGCCCAGAAGTTCCTCGACCTGATCGACCAGGTCGACCAGATCTGGGAGAAGGCCGGCGGCCCGCAAGAGACCCGGGTCGCGCGGCCAGCCGCGTCCCCGACCCGCGCCTAGCGGTCCCCGTCGGCCGCCAACCCGTCAGGGCGACCACGCCAGCCGCGAATCGGCATCGAGAAAACTGCCGTGTGTCACGGCTTGCGCCGCGCCGGCCGCGTGGATCGCACCGTCGGTCGCGATCGGCAGGATGAACAGATCAAAGCTGCCGTTGACCAGCTTGAGGAAGGCGATCGCGCTGCCGTCGGGAGCCCACACCGGCTGCGCAACGATGCCCGACTGGACGAGCACCGCGCTGTCGCTCGGGTAAGGGCGCAGCTCGTGGGTGTAGGTGGTCGCGAGCGGCATCACGCAAAGATCATCGCCACCGGCGCCGCCGCGGATGAAGGCGACGAAGCGACCGTCGCGTGAGAGCGCTGGTTCGAAATTCCGGCCCGGGTCCGGTGAGAGGTAGACGGTCGCGCCCGTCCGTAACGACATCCAGGTCAGACGCGCGACCGGTTCCAGTGGTGCGCCACCATAGAGATAAGTGGTATAGACCAGCTGGTCGCTGACGCCTGGACGGTAGCTCGGGTCGCTATCGCCACCGGTGTAGGCGAAGGGATGCACGAGTCGCCGCGTTTGCCCGGTCGCCAGGTCGTACGCCCAAACGCCGAGGTCGTTCGGCTGCAAGTTCTGAGGACTCGACGGCTGCTTGCCGCGGTCGGTGAGGTAGACGATCCGATGGCCATCGTCATCAAATGCCGGGGCGAGGGCCCAGAGTGACCCCTCGGCCAGGGACGACGGCGTGAGGATCTGACGGTTCTGGCCGTTGGGATCGCTCACCACGATGGTCGAGCTCTGATCCTGGAGCTGCGCGACCGCGATTCGATCACCTGCCGACGTCACCGCCGGGTCCTTGACTCGCGGCCCGAAGCGTAGCCGCGTCAGGTCCGTCCCCGAAAAGCGGTACAGGGCGCGGCCTTTCGTGGCGTAGAGCCGGCCGGGAACGGGTACTTGCTTGACGGGTAACACGACTCTGCCTGGGTCGTGTGCGACGGGGCCGCTTGACGTGCAGCCCGCTAGCACGAGCATGGCCAGCAGCAGAACGGCGATGCGTCGCGTCATGGCAGCAGGTCACCGCCAAAGAGCTGGCGCAGGTAGGCGTGGATCGCCGGCCAGTCCGCCACGAGGATTTGTTGGCCGTCGCTGGACGTCGCGTCCCGCACGTAGGCCGAGATGTACGCCTGATGCACGTCACCCGGATGGAGGTCGCGCATGAAGAGCGCGAGCTGGGTGAGGCGCAGCAGGTCGAGGTCGGTTTTGACGTGGCCGTTGAGGTCTCGCGCGAAGGTAGGCAACGCGGCCACGAGATCCATGCCGGCCACACGTTGCTGAATCGCGAGCAGCAGTTGCTGCTGCCGAACCGATCGGCCAAAGTCGCTCAACAGATCACCGTGCCGGGAACGCACATACTGCAGCGCGTGCCGGCCGTCCAGGTGCTGCGGACCCGCCGCAAGATACACCCGCTCGGTCCCGTAGCCACTCTCGCTGAAGTCATTCGGATAGTTGTCATCGAGCACCGGATGAAGCACGTCGAGGTCGACACCCCCCACCCGGTCGACGACGCGCACCAAACCATTGAGGCCGACCCAGGCGTAGTAATGGATTGGAATCTTGAAGGCTTTTTCCACGGTAGCGCGGGCCAGGGGGGCGCCGCCCTGCGCGTAGGCAAGGTCGATCTTCGCGCTCGGATGTCCGGGAATCTCCACCCAGAGGTCGCGTGGCAGCGAGAGCATGGTGACCTGGTGCGTTGAGGGATCGATGGAGACCACGATCATGGTCTGCGAGAGCAGCGCGTCCTGCTGGAACTTCTGGTCGTTGTCGCTGCCTAGCAGGAGGATGTTGATCCGCTGTTTGGAGTCGAGCGGCGGCGGCGGCGCCGCCGGGGCGCCCGCGACTCGTCCGACCGATGCTTCGTGTGGCTCCAGCAGGGCCAGCAGCGGGGAGAGGTAAATGAGGACGCCGCCAATCAGCGCCAGGGCAAGTGCGATCGCGCCCAATGCGATCCAGCGCACGCGGCGAGAACCGGGCGCATCGGGCACGCCGGTGGCCGGCGAGTGATTCATGCTTCCCAAAGCGCAGGCGCGCCGCCTGCCCTCCCAACCTATTAGGCGTGGCCGGCGCCGACACCGTCAAGTCGCCCCTTTGAAAGGCTGTCCGTAAGCGTGAGAACTGGATGAGAAAGCGTTACGCAATCGTGGCCGATATCCGCGAACAGGGAGGCGAATACTCAACGTTACGAGGATTAGAGAGATATGCACGACTCAGGAAACATCCTCTCGCTGCGCTTCGCCACTCCGGCGATCCCCCATGCGTCGCGCCTGCCGGCCCAGCTGACCTTCTGCTACCAGTGCCACTGCGCGGTCGACCTCGGCGCCACTACGACGGCGCTGCGCTCGGGGCACTGGGCACGGATCGGGACCTGCGCGCATTGCGGGACGACGATCACCCGGATTCTCAAGGCAAGCTAAGCCCCACCCCGACCTCTCCCCCGCTGGCGGGGGAGGAAATGGCTCGCGGTAACATCGAGCGGTGACCTCCCGGCCATCTCGGCCAGCCGCGCGACGCGCCCGCCGAGCCGCCCCCAACCCTGACGCCGCCGAGGTCCATGCATCGAATCAGCAGGGCCGCCCGGACAAGGACTCCTACGCCATGATCCTGGCCTTTGCGGCGGCGCTACGCTCAACCTGCCTCAGCCGCAAAGTGGGCTGCGTCATCGTGCGGGATGGCCAGGTGATCGCGACCGGCTACAACGGCACGCCCAAGGGCACGTGGCATCCGGAAGAGTTCCCCAAGCCCTGTCCCTGCGTTGGCGGGGTCAGCGGCGCCGACCTCTCGTTGAAGTACTGCGCGCACGGAGAGGCCAACGCCCTGGCGCAGAGCGCCTATCGCGGCTCGTCAACCGCCGGCGCCGACATCTTCTGCACCAACTTTCCCTGCATCGAGTGCGTCAAGCTGCTGATCAGCGCCGGCATCCGGTCAATCTATTTCGTGCATGGCTACCCGGACCTGAGCGGCTTGCGCGACCGATACCTGAGCCAGGCCGGCATCCCGACCCACCCTATCGCGTGGTCGCGGATCCAGCCCCATCTGTCGGCGCTGGCGAAGGGGTAGGCGAGGCCTCGACCGCGGCCGGTTCCACCAGGAACGAAATGCTCAAAGCGGCGTGGGGCCGTGTGGGGAGCGCGGCGGCGGATGGCAGAAGGGTCGCGCAGGCGGCGGCGGCGAGGAGCCAGCGACGCCAGGAACCCCCCAATGAGCCCGCTCCGGCGTGGAAAAGCGGGCGGTGCAATGAGCCCGCTCCGGCGTGGAAAAGCGGGCGGTCCATGGTGGAGTAACGGCCGCAGCAGGCGGCACCAACCCGGCGTCGCCGGGCTGCTCCACTGGCGCCATGCCGGCGTTACAGCCGGGCGCCGGCCCGCCGCACCGACTGCGCGTAGCGCAAGGAATCCAGCGCCGCCTTTCGCGGCGCGGCCTTCTGCGCGAGCCCGACCCAGAACGCGGCAGCTCCGGCATATCGATCACGCGGCCGGTCGTCAGCCGGGCAGGCATAGACCCGGCTGACGTCGCGCAGAAGCACACTTCCGTCGGCCTGCGTGAGGTAGACCAGGCGCGGTCCCATCTCGGCGATCAAGCGGAGGGCCTCGCGACCATCAACGGCACCGAACAGGGCCTGGGCGTCGGTCGCCTGCAGGGCCACGCTGTCGGCTGCCGCCAGCGCTGGTTCCAGGACCCGTCGTGTCATCCGAGCGTTGGTCCACCACAGGAGGTCGGCCTGGAGCAGTAAGGCCGAATGACCGCGGCGGGCTCGGGCCGTCGTCAAGGCGCCCAGCGCGGCCGATCGGGCGGGCTCGACCGAGAGACTGTACCCGGAGACCACCGTCAGTGCGGCCGTCAGCGAGAGCGGCGGCAGCTCATCGAGTCGCAGGGCGAGGTCGGCACCGCGGTCGACGCGACGGTCGGATGCCCGGCCATCGGGTTGATGCCACACCGTGGTTCGCAGGCCCGGCACGGTCCGCAGCCACTGGAGCTCCACTTTGAGACGTTCGAGAGCATCCCGCACATGACGGCCGGCGTCATCCTCACCCAGCTTGGCAACCAGCGCGGTGCGAACCCCGAGCGCCGCGGCGTGCGCCGCGAGTCGTGCCGCGCCCCCACCCAGGATGGCAAGGCCGTCCGCCGTGCGTTCCTCCGCCACATCGCCGACGGCGAGCCAGTCCAGGGCCCCGCTCATCGGGGTCATGATAGTCAGTGGTCGGCGTGACGCCTTAGAGTGGTGTGATGGCGAACCGCCTCGCGCAAGAGACCAGCCCGTATCTGCTGGAGCATGCGCAGAATCCGGTCGACTGGTATCCGTGGGGCCCGGAGGCACTGGTCCGTGCGCGCCAGGAGAAGAAACCGATCCTGCTCAGCATCGGCTACAGCGCCTGTCACTGGTGTCATGTGATGGCCCGCGAGTCCTTTGAAGACGAAGAGACCGCGGCGCTGATAAACCGGGACTTCATCCCCATCAAGGTCGACCGTCAGGTCTACATGCGAGCGACACAGGCGATGACGGGTTCTGGCGGATGGCCGATGACCGTCTTCCTGCTGCCCGATGGAACGCCCTTTTTCGCGGGCACCTATTTCCCGTCGAGCGAACGGTTCGGCATGCCGTCGTTTCGTCGAGTCCTCGCCGCGGTCGCCGATGCTTTTGCAAACCGGGAGCCGGAGATCGAGCAGACGGCGGACCAGGTCCGCGAGTTTTTGAAGCGACCGGCGCTGCCGCTGGCGGCGGGGAGGCTCGAACCGGCACTCCTCGACGAGGCCTATACCCGGCTGGCGCGCGAGTACGACCCCGCCCATGGCGGTTTCGGCGCCGCCCCAAAATTTCCTCAGCCGATGCTGCTCGAGTTTCTGCTGCGCAGCCACGTCCGGACTGGCGAGCCGGCTGCGCTGGAAATGGCGACCGACACGCTGCGCGCGATGGCCGCCGGCGGCCTGTACGACCAGCTGGGCGGCGGCTTTCACCGCTACAGCGTCGACGCGCGCTGGCTCGTCCCGCACTTCGAAAAGATGCTCTATGACAATGCGCTGCTGGCCCGCGCGTATCTCGATGCCTGGCAGCTCAGCCATGACCCGGCGTTTGCTCGGATCGTCGAGGAAACGCTCGCCTTCGTGCAGCGAGAGATGACGGCACCCGAAGGTGGCTTCTATTCCAGTCTCGACGCCGACACAGAAGGCGAAGAGGGCCGCTTCTACCTGTGGACGCCGGAGGAGTTCGACGCCGTCCTTGGCCCCGAGCAGGGCGCCGCGCTGGCACGCGCCTTCGACGTCACGCCTGAAGGCAATTTCGAAGGCCACAACATTCTTCATCCGGTCGCGCCGGGAGCGATCGACCTGCTCGCGGCGGCCAGGCATCGGCTCCTCGCGGCGCGCGCGCAGCGCGTCCACCCACACCGCGACGAAAAGGTCATCGCGGCATGGAACGGGCTAATGCTCCGGGCGTTTGCCGACGGCGGGCGGGTGCTGCGACGGCCCGACCTGGTCGCGGTCGCCGACGCCAACGCCCGGTTCCTGCTGTTGCGGATGCGCCAGGACAAGCGGTTGCGGCGCAGTTATAAGGATGGCCGGGCTCCGCTGGCGGGCTACCTTGAAGACCAGGCGGCCGTCGCCGACGGGTTGATGAGCCTCTACGAAGCCACCTTCGATCCGACCTGGCTCGACCACATCCACGACCTCGTGAGCGAAATGCTGGCGGCGTTCTGGGATGACACCGCGGCCGCGTTCTTCGATACCGCGGCCGACCAGGAGCGGCTCGTGGTCCGACCGCAGGATGTCACCGACAACGCGGTACCGTCGGGGACTTCGATGGCCGTCGATGTCCTGCTGCGCGCCGGCATGCTGTTCGACGAGCCATCATGGACCGACCGAGCGCGTGTGACCCTCGAGCGCCTGGGACCAACCGCGGCCAAGGCGCCGCAGGCGTTCGGCCGCCTTCTGGCCGCGATCGATTTCTACCTCGGCCGGCCCGTCGAGCTGGCGGTGATCGGCAACCCCGCGGAGCCCCACGTGACTGAATTCCTCGACGTGATCAGAGCGCGCTACCTGCCTAATCGACTGGTCGCCGTCGCCGCGCCCGGCCCTCGGCCTCGAGCGATGCCGCTGCTCAGCGACCGCAGCCCGATTGATGGAAAGGTGACCGCGTATCTCTGCGAGGGTTTCGTCTGCCAGGCGCCCACCACTGACCCAGCGGAGCTCGCACGCCAGCTGGATGCGTTCAGCGCGAGACCGGTTGCGTCCTGAGCCAGTCCTCGTAGTCCGCAGGCGTATTGATGTTGCGAAAGGAGCGTAGGTCGGGATCCACCGTGCGCAGCTCGTCCGAGGCGACATAGCGAACGGTGCTCCGGTCGAGCAGGCTCTTGACGCTTCGCTCACCGGACGTAAGCAAAGCGGCGATTCGCGGGACTAGCTCCCGGACGTAGAGGGCGCAGACACCTTCCGGCTCCACGTCAGGGCGGGGCACGACGGCCTCGTAATCGCCGGCCAGCGCGATGAGCAGGCCGCCCAGGGCCGGCTCGACGTCCGGCAGATCGCAGCCGACCACCCAGACATAGCGTGCGTTCGCCGCGGCAAAGCCGGCAAGCATGCCGGCGAGCGGGCCCAGGCCCGGCTGATGATCGGCGACGACGCGGGCACCTTCAGTCGATGCGTCGACCGATCCGCCGGCAATGATGATCTCGTCAACGACGGCTCCCAGGCGGCGAGCGAGGTGGTCGACCAGCGTCCCGTCGCCCGCCGGCAAGGTCGCCTTGTCGTGACCCATGCGGCGGCTGAGCCCGCCCGCCAGGATGACGAGGCTGCAGCCGCTCCGCATGCGAAGAGCCTACCGCCGGCTACTGTCCGATCGCGCCGCTGATGTTGCAGAAGACGTTGGCCACCTGGTTGCCCAGGACGATCAGCAGCACGATCACGACCACCGCGATCAAGACCAGGATGAGTGCGTACTCGACCATTCCCTGGCCTCGCTCGCGGCGCATCGAACGACTGACGGATCGAATGAGTCCACCAAAATACATGGCTGCATTGTCCGTCACCGACCTTTCACAATCCGTTACGGGACCGTCGCAAAAAAAGACCGGCGCCCGGCGCCGGTCTTTTGCTTTCCTGCCTGCCTCGTGATGATCAGGACGGCGAGACTGAGGCCGAGGCCGAGGGGGCGAGCGATGGTGCGTTCGACGCCGGGTTGATGATGGTCGTGTTGCCGCCAGCACCGAACCAGTGCGCGACCGCGAAGCCGTAGAAAAGAATCGCCAGGATCACGATCAGGGCGATCAGGAAGATCGCAACCACCGCCGCGTTGGAGTCGCCGTCGCCCTCGTCATGCTCGTGAACAACCGCCATAATTACCTCCCTCGCAAGTGTTTAGGTGATATCGTCGCTATAATATCAATTGTCTGTCTTCGAGTCAATATTTGGGCGTTCCCCGGCCGGACCGAGTTGGGCTAGCACGCTGACAGGGTCGATATCACCAGATGCCCGCCTGCATCACTCAGCGAAACAGGGGCCCGTGTGCATATGTGGAAGCTCTGTGTAAAAAGGGGGCCGGGCGCCTCAGGCCTTGCGCGCGACGTCGCGAACCGTGGCTTGAGCAATCGGGCGCACCACCATCTCGTCGATGTTCACATGGGGTGGCCGGGTCACGGCCCAGACGATGCAATCAGCGACATCGGCGCCGGTCAGGGGCATCATGCCCTGGTAGACCGTGTCGGCGCGCTGCTGGTCGCCTTTGAAGCGCACCAGGCTGAACTCCGTTTCTACCATGCCTGGCTCGATCTCCGTCACGCGGATGGGCTCGCCGAGGAGTTCCAGCCGGAGCGTCTTGGTGATGGCCCGCACGGCGTGCTTGCTGGCGGTATAACCGACGCCGCCGGGGTAGACCTCAAAGCCGGCGACCGAGCCCAGGTTAACGATGTGCGCGCGAGGGGCGTGCCGGAGCAGCGGGAGCATCGCCCTGGTGACCCGAAGCACGCCGAGGACATTCGTCTCCATCATCTGCACCCAGTCATCGTCGCTGCCCTCGGCCACCGGCTGCAGTCCCGCCGCCAGCCCGGCGTTGTTGATCAGGATTTCGACCTGCGAGTAGCGAGCTTCGACGGCACGAACAAATGTCTCGATGCTGGCGAGATCCCGAACGTCCAGTGGAATGGCGAGTCCGCCCAGCTCCCGTGCGACGGCAGCCAGACGGTCCTCGCGGCGGGCCCCGAGCACGAGCGTGAACCCTTCGTGGGCGAGACCGCGGGCGGTAGCCTCGCCGATTCCTGAGCTGGCGCCCGTCACCACGGCGACGCGTTCGGGGGAAGGCACGTCCTAATGGTAGGCGCGATCGCCGGCATCACGGTCTGTTCTTTTCCGGCCACAATCAGTATCCTTTCCTAAGGAGTATCCGGCAGGAGGGCGAGGGGAAGAGATGGTTGGGCGCCAGCGCGGCATCGCGCTTGCCGCCGCGTTGCTCGTGATCGGGGCCGGCAGCGTACTGGCCGCTATGGCAACCGCCGGTCGTGCATGGGCGGCCACTGCCTCTGTAACCAGCCCGGCTCGCCCGCATCCGTCACCGTCGCCAACCGCGACACCGACGCCGACGCCCACCCCTCGCCCGACCCCACCGCCCACGCCGCCGCCGACACCTCCACCCACACCTCCGCCGACACCTCCACCCACACCTCCGCTGACGCCGGCCTCAACGCCTGCGGCTTCGCTCGCGCCCGCGCCGATACCCGCCCCCGCTTCGGCAGGGCCGCCACCGCCAGGTGCCGCCGCTCCTGACGTGGGCAGCTTGCCGTTCACGGGCCTGCCCACGACCGGATCAGTTCAGGCGGTGGCGATCGCACCCACGCCGCAAGGCGCTCGGACGGCGGCCGACCCGGGTGCCCCCGGCGATTCGCCGAATCTCTTCCTGCTCTTCACCGTGGCGATCATGGCGATCCCGCTCTTGCTGACGATGACGCTGCTGGCGACGGTCCTGACCCGTCGCTGACCGCAGGTTAGCCTTTGACCGACCCGGCCAGAATCCCCCGAACGAAATAACGCTGAAGGCTAAAGAACACGATCAGCGGAACGACCATCGAAACGAAGGCCGCCGCCGTGAGGTACTCGCGGTGCTGGCCAAGCGAGCCGACGAGGTTGGTCAGTGTCACGGTGAGTGGGGCGACCTCTGGCGTACCGCCGACATAGATCAGCGCCACCAGGAGGTCATTCCAAACCCAGAGAAACTGGAAGATGACGAGCGAGGCCAGCGCTGGGACCGACAGCGGCAGCACGAGGCGGAAGAAGACCGTCACCGGCCCGGCACCGTCGATCTCGGCCGATTCGAACAGGTCCGTCGGCAACACTCGGAAAAAGTTTGCCAGCAGATAAATGGCAAAGGGCAGCCCGTAGCCGGTGTGGGCAATCCAGATGGCGAGAAAACCCGCATTGAGGCCACCGGGAAGCGTATTGCCGGAATTGAGGCCGAGCTTGACCGCAAGCGTCAGCAGCGGGATGAACGTTAGTTGCAGCGGCACTGCGAGCAATCCCACGAGGGCGAGAAAGATCCAGTTGCGGCCCCAGAATTTCATCCAGGCGAAGGCGTACGCGGCGAAGGCCGCAATCGCAGTCGGGATGAGCGTGGCAGGGATCGTGATCATGAAGCTGTTGAAGAAACTGGGGGCGAGGTCGCTGGCTCCGAGCACGGCTCGGTAGCTATCGAGGGTGAACGCGTATGGCGGCGCGAGCGCCGTCCACCAGCCGCTGGTATTGAAGGCGCCACCCTGTCGGAATGAGTTGATCAGCAGCCCGAGGGTTGGCACAATCCAGGCCAGCGTCAGCGCCACCACCGCCACATTCAGGCCGGCGCTCGAGACGCGCGCCGAGATCCGCTGCGACCATCGCGCCTTCTCGGCGGCAGAACGGACCGGAGGGGTTGTTGGCGGTGCCGCGGTGGCGACGCTCATCGCCGTTCCTCAACGGCTCGGAATTGGCGCAGGTTGAAGATGAGGACCGGCACCACAGCTAGCAGGAGGATCACGGCGAGCGTGCTCGCGTTGGCATTATTCCCCGCGCTGTAGAGCTCGTCGTACATCCGCCTGGCCAGGATGTCGGTGTTGTAGTTGCCGGCCGTCATCACGTAGACGACATCAAAGGCCTTCAGGGCGAAGATAACCATGGTGGTGCCCACCACCACGATGGTGGGCATCATCAGCGGCAGGATGACCCGCCGGAAGATGGTGATTTCGTTGGCACCATCGACGCGCGCGGCTTCCAGGAGTTCCGCGGGGATGCCCTTGAGAGCCGCCGAGAGGATGACCATGGCAAAGCCGGTGGCGCCCCAGACGCCGATGAGGATCAGGGCGAAGTTGTTGAATCGCGTGTCCTGGATCCAGGTGATCGGCTGGCCATGGAAGATGTTGACCAGGACGGCGTTGACGATGCCCGTCTGGGGCTCGGAGGGATCCTTGTAGTAGTAGACGAACTGCCAGATGATGGCCATCGCCACGAAGGAAATGGCCAGGGGCATGAAGATCAAGGTCTTGACCGTCTTTTCGTATCGCACGCGGTCGGCGAGGACAGCGAGAAGCAGCCCGAACAGCAGCACCAACCCGGGATAAAGAATCAGCCACAGGAGGTTGTTCCTAAGCACAATCAGGATGCCACCGTCGGTCAGGAGCCTCGTGAAGTTGCCCAGCCCGACGAATGTGCTTCCATGGCGGTCGAAGAGACTGCGCACGATGGTGCCTACCATCGGGTAGACGAGGATCACGCCGACGAAGATGATGGCTGGCCCTACCCACACCCAGGGGCGAACTGAGGGCTGGCTGCGCTTCGGCAGCTGTCGAACCAGAACATCGGCACCCACGATGTAGCCAACCAGCGCAAGTGGGACGCCGACAACCACGAACAGGAGCGTCGGCAGATTGACCGACACCAGCGTCCCCCAGTCGACCTGGAGCACCGGCATCCGGGCGATCAAGCCTAAGCTCCCGTCCATCTCGCTATTCCGTCAGTGGCCGTGTCCCATTACGGCGACGCATAGGCGGTCGCCTGCGTTTTGTCCAGGTCCGCCAGGATGCTATCCAGCTGTGACTGGTTCTGGACGAACTTCAGGACGGCTCCCCAGTAGGCTTTTTGCATGTCGCTTGGCATGAGGTCGCCCGCGTCATACCGCGCGATCTTGGTGTCGACCACAACCTGGGCAAGGGATTTGGAGATCGCATCCGGATAGTCATTCAGGCTGACCTGCTTGTTGATCGCGATCTTGCCGCCGCCCCTCTTGACCCAGATGTCCTGCGCGTCGGCCGTCGCCAGGTATTTCAACAGCGCACGCGACTGGGGTGTGTCCTTCGTCATGACGAAGGCATCCCCGGCAACCACGTGGGCGCCAGCATTCGCACTGCTGACATCGGGCAATGGGAAGACCGCGTAGTCCGTCCCAGCGGTCGGCTTGGGCGTGTAGCCGTCGAAGAACGAGGTGATGAACGAGCCCTGGTTGAACATGTAGCACTTCGGCGGGCTGGTGAACAGGCCCTGGCCCCCGTCGCCAAACGTCGTGGCGACCATGTACTGCTTGCCGCCGTAGACATTGCTGCCATTGGAACCCAGGACCTGGCCCCAGGTCGTCCACGCCTGCTTGATTTCGGACGAGGTCCACTTCTGCTTGCCCTGCCACCAGTTGTCGTAGACCGTCGATCCGGACTGGCTCAAGACGATCTCCTTCACCCAATCGCTTCCCGGCCAGCCGGATGCGGCTTGACTCTCCAACGCCACGCAGTACGGATTTCCGCCGTCGGCCTTGATCTTGTTCTGAAGCGCCATCAGGTCGTCCCAGGTCTTGGGAATCTGGTAGCCCTTCGCCGCAAACGCCTTCGGGTCGTACCAGATGAGGCCCTTCAGCGAGGCCCAGGCGTAGAGCGTGTACAGTTTGCCGTCGATCTTGCCGAGGTTGATCCAGTCCGCCCCGTAGTTCGCGTTGAGTTGCGACACGTCGAGCTTGTCGTCGAGCGTTGGGAGTTTGCCTGCGCGGGCCAGCTTGATCAACGTGCCGATGCCCGGGGCGCCCGTCACGTCGGGCGGATTGCCTGCGGCGATCTTGGTCTGAAGGATGGCATCGAGGTCACGGGTGGCCTCGAACGAAATCTTGACGCCGGTCTGATCCGTGAACGGCTTCATGACGGCATCGAACGAGTCCTTTTCGGCGCCGGTCCAGGTCCCCAGGATGTGGACGGTGCCACCGATTTTTCCGGACGCTTGGTTGCTGGTGCCACACGCGGTGACGCCGAGAATCACGATGGCCATCGCGGCCAGAATTCGGCTTTGCCTTCCCATTGGTCTCCTTCCTCCTCTACACCGGACGGCCCGGCACAGTCACGCAGGGGCCCCAACCGGAGCCCATGGCAGCGAGTCTATGGCCGGCCTCTGGCTTTGTCAAATTCTTTCGGCCGATGAGGGCAGAGGATTAGGAAGTATTAACGCCGCTTCGCGGTTTGGGTGATCGGGAGCAGGACCGCGGGGTCGACTTTGGTCCGGCGGTCGAATGTGAGGAGGCCATTGCGCTCCTGCTCGATATCGGTCAGCTGCGTGTAGCAGAATCCTTCAACCGGACCCTCGCCCATCAACGCGCCCACCATTTCCCGGTAACGGTCCACCAGAGCATCGATCGTGGCCGCCTTGCCATAACCCCACCCGGCCGATCCCTGAAGTGCAATGCCACCGAACTCGCTGACCAGCAGCGGCTCGCCTCGATGTGCATAACCCGAAAGATATGGCGGGTGCGACCGACGCCCGGGATCGAGGGCGGCCGCGAGCGTGCGGTACCCACTTCGTAGATCCGCCACGGCTCCATAGTCGTGCAGGGTGCAAAGGTCGGTCAGCGCGTGCTCCCAGCCGTCATTCGAAACGACCGGCCTCGTCCCATCGAGCTCGTGTGCCCGGCGGTACAGCCGGTCGAGAAAGGTCGCGACGACCCGCTCCTGCAATGGCCGTTGGAAACCAAAGGTTTCGTTCATCGGTACCCACGCCACCACGCACGGGTGGTCTCGGTCCCGCTCAATGGCGGCGGCCAGCTCGTCCAGAAGTCGCTGTTCCGCCAGCTCGCTATGCTCGTGAAAGTTGGGCATCTCGGCCCAGACCAGGAAGCCAAGCCGATCGGCCCAGTACAGCCAGCGAGGGTCCTCCGCCTTTTGGTGCTTGCGCGCCCCATTAAAGCCAAAGGCTTTCGCGAGTTCGATGTCTCGGCGGAAGTCGTCGTCGGAAGCCGCGGTGTACCAACCGCCGGGGTAGTAGCCCTGGTCGAGCACCAACCGCTCGATATACGGCTCGCCGTTGAGCAGCATGCGGCCGTCACATGCCCCGATGGTTCGAAGCCCGCAATAGCTCTCGACGACATCGACGTTACGACCCTCCGCATCTCCGAGCCGAACCGTTAGGTCGTAAAGCGTCGGTGAGTCGGGACTCCAGCTGACCACCTGCTCGAGCGGCAGTCTCCCTTTGCCGGGCTCGCCCAACCAGTCGCCCACCGGTCGCCCGCCGAGGCGCGCTTCGACCGCCACAGACATCGATGCGCCGGAGATTCCGATGTCAAAGTCGATCGCCCCTTCATCGAGCCGAGGCCACAGCCGCACACAAGCGACATGAGAGTCGGGCAGGGGCTCGAGCCACACGGTCTGCCAGATGCCGGTGGTGGCCGTGTAAAAGATACCCTCGGGTTCCATCTGCCAGTACTGCTTCCCGCGCGGCAGGCTGAGGTCCTTAACGGGGTCGTCGGCGCGCACCACCAACTCGTTGTCGCCGTGCTGCACGGCGTTGGTGATATCGGCACTGAATGGGGTATGGCCACCTTCATGGCGCGCCACCTCGACATCGTTGACCCACACCGTCGCCTGGTAATCGACCGCACCAAAATGCAGCACCAGACGGTCCGCGTCGGGGGGCCTGAAACGACGCCGGTACCAAACCGTGTCGTGGAGCGCGCGCTCGCCGATCCCTGACAGCTCTGACTGATAGGCGAAGGGCACAAGAATGGATCGATCGAAGTCGGGGGAGTCAAAGGCGAAATCCCAGCTGCCATTGAGATTGGCCCATGCGCGCCGGCGCAGGCGCGGACGCGGGTACTCAGGTCTTGGAGTGGTGGGCAACGCCTTAATCTACGGCGAATGACAAGCTTTCCTGAGGGGTTTCTATTTGGCACCGCGCAATCGGCGCACCAGGTCGAGGGGGGAAATGTTAACAGCGACTGGTGGGCGTGGGAGCGTACAGAAGGCACACCTTGCGTCGAGCCATCTGGTGATGCGTGCGACTTCTACCATCGCTACCGCGATGACATCGTCCTGATGGCCGGCCTGGGCCTCAATGCATTTCGGTTCAGCATCGAGTGGGCGCGGATCGAGCCTGAGGAAGGCGAGTTCTCGAGGGCGGCATTGGACCACTACCGTCGGCTGCTGATCAGCTGCCGCGAGCACGGGATCGCGCCGATCGTGACCTTCCACCACTTCACGCTTCCTCGCTGGTTGCAGGTGAAAGGCGGCTTCCTTTTCGACCGGTTCCCAGCCCTTTTCGCGCGCTACTGCGAGCGCGCCGCAACGGCACTCGGCGACCTGATCGCCTATGCCTGCACCATCAACGAGCCCGAGGGGCTGGGCGAAGGCGGCTACGTCCTGGGCGTCAACCCGCCCGGACGGAAGGGCGACGTCGCGGCGATGTGGCGCGTTGCCGAACAGGTGTTGGAAGGGCACCGTTTGGCCGCCGCGGCGATCCGATCGCGCGCGAAGATTCCGGTGGGCGTGACGCTAGCACTGCCAGACCTGCAATACGAAGACGGTGCCCGCCCAGGCGAGCGCCACGTCGAGCTCAACTACCAGGTGAGCGAGCGATTTTTCGAGCTGGCGCGCGACGACGATTTCGTCGGTGTCCAGACCTACACCCGCAACCGGTTCGGACCGGAGGGCCCGCGGGGACCGCACGTCGAGTGGGGGAAGGGACTTCCGACGGAGACGGCTGATACGACCCGGCTCGGCTAGGAGTATTACCCACACCCTGGGCAACACGATTCGGCGGGCCTGGGATAGTACCGGCGGGACCCCTATCCTGGTCACCGAGAGCGGGATCGCGACCACCTTCGACGAGAAGCGCATCGGTTACGTCGCTGCCGCCCTGCGAGAGGTTCTGGCCTGTCTGGCGGCAGGTGTCGAGGTGCGAAGTTACCTGTACTGGAGCCTCCTCGACAACTTCGAGTGGTCTCTCGGATACGAGCCGAAGTTCGGCATGGTCGCCGTCGACCGCGCGACCTTCGCTCGCCATCCCAAGCCGAGTGCGTACTGGTTCGGCGCTGTCGCACGCGCACAATCGCTTCCCGGCGACGGCAAATAGTTCGAGTTGACTTGGGATCGCGGGGTTCGCTAAATGAAGACCTCGGTCCGAGCCCAGGCGAGCCCATCCCTCGTTACCTTCGCCGACACCAAGGTACCGGCCCCCAGGATGCGCTCGTAGAAGAGCTTTACCTCCCGAGGGCGGAATCGGTAGAACGGATACGTGTCCGGTCCGGAGGGCTCGTAAGGAAATCGAGCGGAATAGGCGCGCGCAGCCTGTTCCGCGGCACCACCGGTCACCACACCGGCTGTGCCGAACAACTGGATACCGCGATCCGGCCGACCCCATGTCTGGTGGGAGTCATAGATAGTGATCGCGGCCGCGGGTTTCGCCGCCAGGTTGCGCGAATGCCGCGAATCCGTGTCGGAGATCCAGACAATCTCGAACGGTCCGCCCCAGGCGAAATACATGTGGTTGATGTGCGGCCGCCCGCCTGGCCAAACCGTTGCGAGGGAGCAAAGAGGAGACGAATTCATCAGCCTCCGCGCGAGGCGGTCTAACTGGTCGGACGAAACCCGACGCGATCTGCGCTCAATCGTCACACCTCTAGTGTGGACCGAGTCGAGTCTGGTGGGCGTGGGGGCGCCGTAGCGCTTGAGGATCATCGCCAGTGGCGCAAGTCCTGGCTGCGCTATCGGTCATGGCTAGTAGCGGCCGTGATCTTGAAATCAATCGTTCCTCGCAAGGGACGGCATCGCCTCGTCATCGCACTCGCCGCCGGGACGACCGCCGCGGGAATCCTCCTCGTGCTTGGATTATCTGCGCAATCGGGCTGCGGCTCTCCTGGCGATTCCACGCCGTGCACCCGTGTCCTCTTCATCGGCAACAGCTATACGTCCGTCAACGACCTCCCCAGCGTGTTCGCGAAGCTGGCGCGTGCCGGGGGACATCGGGTCGAGACCGGAAGGGCCACGGCCGACGGCGCGAGACTCGCCGACCATGCGACGTCCTCCGCGACCACCGCCGCGATCACCTCCGCGAAATGGAACATCGTCGTTCTGCAAGAGCAGAGTCAGATCCCGGCGATCGAGCAGTTCCGTCAAGCGGAGATGTATCCGGCCGCGCGTGCTCTGGTCGCGATGGTGCGCCAAGCCGGCGCACAGCCAATGTTCTTTCTCACCTGGGCGCACCGCGACGGTTGGTCCGAAAACGGTCTCGTCGATTACCGCACCATGCAGTCTTCGATCGACGAGGCGTACCTCGCGATCGCCGGCGAGCAGCACGCAGCAGTGGCGCCGGTCGGATATGCGTGGCAAACGCTGCTCGGACAGGAGGCGAATCCCGGACTCTGGCAGGATGACGGCACGCATCCCACCGAAAAGGGAACCTACCTGGCGGCTTGCGTCTTCTACGCAGCCATCTTCCGAGAGAGTCCAGAGGGGTTAGCGTATCGCGGCAACCTGTCAGACGCGGAGGCTTCGAAATTGCAAGAGGTCGCTGCCGCCACCGTGCTCGGAGATCTCGGGAAGCGGGACTTTCCCTCGAGTCAACGGACGCTGGCCCGTCCATAATGTCTTGCGACAGGCGTCCGGGATGTCTTGAGACAAGACAATGGCTGGGTCGACTGGTCAGGTTTAGCAACTCCGTTGGCGGACTGGTCAGCTCAGCTTCGAGTTGGGCTGGATCGCCTATTACCGACGCCATCGCGCTAGCCGTTCGCCATATTGCGCCGCAGATGCGCCGGTTAGGGCAGTTCCCAGCTCGGCAAATAGAGCGGCAATCGCCTCGCGGCTTCGGTCGCCCGCTTGAGCGGTTGGCTGTATCCGCCGGTGCTGGTCTTACCACCACTTCACGAGACATCATCTTCACCCTACGTGAATCCACACAAGGGGTTGAATATCGCGTTAGCTGGAACCGCTCGACATTTTGTTAGTGGACCGATGTTCACAGTCAGCCCATCGGGTGTACACTTTCTGCGCTCAAGGCACCCATGGCAGCCGGGTGGCGCGTCCTGATCATCGAGGACGATTCGAATGTCGCCGAGTTGTACGCATCGAAGCTGCGGCGCGGCGGCTACGAAGTAGACGTGGCTCCAGACGGCGTGTCAGGCTTCGACCTTGCAGGCTCGTTACTGCCGGATGCGATCATCCTGGACATTCATTTGCCCCGGCTTAGCGGATTAGCCGCGCTCGCCGTTCTCCGCAAGGAAGAAGCAACGTCGGGCCTCCCGGTCATCGTCCTCAGCAATGACGACACGCCCGCCGTGATGGAGGAGGCGGGGCGGTTAGGGGTTTCCGCCTATCTCATCAAAGGCAAGGTGTTGCCTCAGGACGTTGCGGAAGCATTGAGCGACTTGTGGCGCGGTCCCGTTGAGATGGCTGGGGGCCTGCGGTCAGCGGCAGGTGCGTCGCCGCAGGAGAAGGTCCTTGGCGCGGCAAACCACACCAATCCAGTTCTGGTCGTGGACGAGCACGCAGCCACGCGGCAGATGGTCCAGACGGCACTTGAGCTCGACGGTTACCAGGTTCTTAACGCCGGAGACGGCGTTGCTGCGTGGAACCTAATTCATGAATATCGCCCCGCGGTGGTGGTTGCCCATGTCTGGATGCCCGGCATCGACGGCCTGGACGTCTGTCGGAAGATCAAAGCGCAGGAGACGTTGCGGCAGGTGAAAGTCATCCTCTACTCCGTCGGCATTACCAGCGAGGACGAGGCGAAACAAGCGGGATGCGACCAGTTTTTCCTTATGACCAGTGCTCTGTCGGGCTTGCGGGACGCGGTCGGCCGCTTCTACGCGCTAGCGGACCGCTCCTAAGGAGTAGCAAAATATGGGACCTGAGCAGCAGCAGGCAGGCGCGAAGATCGGCCCGGAGGCAGGCGGCTCGCCCGGCCAGCCAGCGAGCGTAGATGATCGGCTGGCCACACTAATTCGAGCTAACCAGGAGCGCATGGTAGACGAACTGACCTCCGGCCTCTGGAGATTCGACGGTCCATGGCTGCGCCGCACCTATCCAACCGAAGCGGCGCTGCGACGGTTCGTGGAAGCATTTGTCGAAGCATTCTGGCGCTCGTTCACGGTAGCGGACGGCGAGCAGTTTGTTAACGAGTACGGCGTTAGCCTTGGTCGACGATACGCTGACGAGGCTCAAGACTACGACGACGTCTACAACAGCCTGATCGTCATGAAAAACAGTTTGCTGCAATTCGTGTTCAAAGCGGACCCTCCGATTGAGCCCTTGCTGGTGCGCGTGACTGATGTGCTCTTTCGACTCGAACACGAGGTGGCGCGTCGCTACTACGAAGTCGAAAAGACCCAGCATGCGCAGTTCGCCGAACTTGACATTCTCAAATCCGGTTTCATGCGACTAACAACTCATGAATTGCGCCGGCCACTCAGTATCTTCAAAGGCTACGTGTCTATGATCGAGTCGGGAGAGCTTGGAGAAGTGCCAGCCGAGGTGCATAAAGCGATCCTCAGGATTGCCGTCAGCGCCAACGAGATGGCCAAGCTGATTGACGACCTGGCAGCGGTCGGCCGCCTGGAGGAACCGGACAAAGTCCTGCGGCGCGAGCGCTATCCGGTCGACCAGCTGATCAAAGACGCCGTTGACGTCGTTCGGGCCGAAGCGCTGGCCAAGAAGATAGCGATCATCGAGCGCATCGATCCATCACGCTCTACGATCCAGGTCGACATCGATCGGATGAGGGTTGCGCTCCAGAACCTGCTCAGCAACGCGGTCAAGTATTCGCCGCCGGAATCCTCGGTCGAAATCCGAGTCGAGCCGCAGCGCGGCGCGCTTACCATTGTTGTCGAGGATCAAGGGTACGGGATTCCGGCCGAGGAACTTCCTCACATCTTCAACAAGTACTACCGGGGCGTGACGCCGGAAACGCAGAACACGCCGGGGACGGGTCTCGGCCTCTATATCGTCAAGCAGATAGCCGAGTTGCATGGGGGACGCGTGGAAGTCGTCAGCAACCGTGGGAAGGGCTCGACCTTCCGACTGCGTCTAGAGGCTTAGGCTTCGAGCTTCGGCGCGCGTTCACTGGAGCTTCGCCCTGGTCTTGACTCGCGTTCTACAGAGCACAGCCGGCTAACAAGCGCACGCAACTCTGACAGCGGCGCGCTCTTCGTTACATAGGCATCCGCACCGGCTATTTGAGCCTCCTTGTCTGTCGCCATCCCCCCCGTGAAGACGATCACCTTCGTCTCGTGGTAGCCGTTTGCCTTGATGAGAGCCGTAAGCTCGAGTCCGTCGAGTCCCGG
This sequence comes from Chloroflexota bacterium, assembly GCA_005882045.1. Lineage (GTDB taxonomy): Bacteria > Chloroflexota > Dormibacteria > CF-121 > CF-121 > CF-13. Next base: position 108,107 of record VBHO01000145.1, read on the forward strand.
CATTTCAACATCGGCCACGACCAATGCCGGCCGACGAGCCACAATGAGCTCCCACGCGGTCCGGCCGTCCGGGGCTTCCAAGACGTGGTGGCCGTCTAACTGCAGAGCCGTCCGAACCATGTCGCGGACGTCTTGATCATCATCTGCGACGAGGACCTCGAGTGGAGTACCCAGCAAAGGGAAGACCCGCAGGCTAGACCATACGGGAAATTCCCTGCCAGCGCCGCAACAGTAGGAGCAAAAAGAGGATCAGGCAAACGATTTGACGGAGCGCCGCCGTGATGCCACCTAACACTGAGAGCGAACAGACCGGCCATGCGATGGCTTGAGGAGGTGCCAGACCGAACGGGCTGGACTCAGCGGTTCGCGATCTTGACGACCCGAGCCCGCAGGTCGGTTCCCGGCTGCGGTGTTGGCTGGGGTCAATTGGTCAGCGTTGGCAACTGTTTCGGAACGGGCGGAAAGGACAGCCAATATTTCCATAGATCGGCTTCTTGGCATTTGCCGCCTGACCCTGACGGACCAACGTCCAGCCGATCCGCACCGCCGCCTGCGCCGCCACCGTTACTAGGACTACGGTCAGGGAATGGGGCCGCGGCCGACGGGTAGGCGTTAGGCGCGCCGATCCCGTCCTTATCGGAGTGTCGGTGGTCGGTGCTACGGTCCTTGGGCAGGGACGCGGGTCGCCGTGAAGGAACCGGACCGGTAAAAGTTGCCTGCCACCAAGCCGGTGAAGGTCCCACTCATGGAGTCGCCATCTACCTTTGCCACCGCCCGCACCGTGACCGTGCGGATGAGCACGCCCGCCGCAAACTGGTATTCGATGCGCTCGAAGACGATGCCCGCCTCCGAGTGCTTCCAGGTCCCCAGGGACGGCGCGTTGTCGCGGCCGTCCACGCGGATGACGACGCCGCCTCCGGCAAATCCAAACATAGCCGGAAAGGCAGTGGCCTTGTCAGGCGGTTGCTCGACGTGGATAACCGCCTGCCATGATCCCTCGACTCGTGCCTCGGAGCCGTTCGCCAGTACCGGGGTCATCCCGGCTCCGAGCGCGGCCACGGCACCGAGCGTGCCAGCCCCCATTCCCGCCAGCAATTGACGCCGGCCGATACCCTGCTCGCCCATTCCCTCTCCTCTGCCCGAGTGGGCACCCATCTGGGCCGCTCCGTTGCGGCTGACGTCTTGGGTCCACAGTAGCCTCCTCAAGCGGGGCTGGCAAGGGGTACGTGATCACGAGCCCATCTCGCAAGGCCCCAGGGTCGGCGCTGCGCTGGAGTGCGACCCCTCTGCAATCGGCTCGCCGAAGGCCGCGGGACTCTCCTGTGATGTAGGAGATGTGAGGTCGGCAGACTGGGTAGACGAGATCGCGCAAGTCCGTATCGTCTCCGCCGGACGCGGTGAAGGCGATGGCTGGGGCGCTAGTGTCAGAGTTCAACACATAGTGGACGGATGTCTCAAGACATGCTGGACACCTGCCGAGAGGAGGTGCCGGCATGGGATTGGAACGCTATGTGGTCGACGCGGTGCTCATCGAGAAACGCCGGCCGAGCGACATCGCCAAGGCCCACGGCATCTCGCGGAGCTGGCTTTACCGGCTGATCAATCGGGTTAAGAGCGGCGGCTACGCGGCGCTCGAGCCGCAGTCACGCCGACCACGATCCTGTCCAAGGGCCGTCGCCACCGTCTTGGAACTGCGGCAGGAGCTCGCCGCTGCCGGTCACGATGCCGGACCCCAGACGATCGCCCACCACCTCGCGAGCCGTTTGACCCAGTCACCTCCGTCGCGGAGCACCATCTGGCGGATCCTCCGTCGACACGGCCTGATCACGCCCCAACCGCACAAGCGGCCCAGGTCCTCCTTCGTCCGCTTCGAGGCCAGCCTCCCCAACGAACGCTGGCAGGCCGACGCCACCGACTGGCACCTCGCCGACGGTGCCAAGGTCGAGATCTTGAACTTCGTCGATGACCACTCCCGCCTCTTTGTCGCCTCGATCGCCTTCACCACGGTCAAGGCGGCCGACGCCCTGGAGACGTTGCTCGGCGGCGCCAACGAGTTCGGATGGCCAGCCCTCCTCACCGACAACGCCGCCGTCTTCAGCGGCAAGTCCCGCCAGGGACGTGTCCTGCTCGAATCCGAGCTCGACCGCCTGGGCATCGTCTCCAAGCACTCCACCCCCTACCACCCACAGACCTGCGGCAAAGTCGAGCGCCTGCACCAGTCCCTCAAGCGCTTCCTCACGCGTCAGCCTCCGGCGAACTCGCTGGGCGATCTCCAGGCGCAGCTCGATGCCTTTCGTCGCTATTACAACCAGTCACGTCCCCACCGCGCCTTCGATGGGCGTACCCCCGCCCAAGCCTTCGCCGCCAGGGTCAAGGCCGGACCCGCTGCTGAGCTCGCTTCCATCCAGTACCGGGTCCGTCACGACCGCATCGACAAGACCGGCACGGTCACCCTGCGCTACCGCAGCCGGCTCCGACACATCCGCGTCGGAGCCGCGCACCGGAGCAAACACGTCCGCCTGCTCGTGGCTGGCGCTCAGGTCCGAATCGTGACCGAGGAGGGGGAACTCCTCCGCGCGCTGACCATCGACCCAGCCCGCGACTACCAGCCCCTCAATGCACGCTGGCCCGTCCATAATGTCTTGCGACAGGCGTCCGGCATCTCATTCGAACCTAGGATTACCTGATCCAGAGTCAGGCGCCTTACCAGCTTGGCCACGCCCCAGCGGGTGCTGGAAAAGCGACGCCAGTCTATCAAACGCCAATTCGAATTTAGGCTGAAAGTCGCGCCAGGATGGACTCCGGCGCCTGCTGCACGCCGGGTAGTCAGCAGGAGATGCTGGTTCCCGAGCCCGGGCGGGACTCCACCGTCAACCAAACGCCGGCGATCTGCGCACGTTCGCGCCTGGCGGTCAATCGCAGGTGGCCTGGTACCAATCCTCCATGGTGGCTCAAAAAACGTGTGCGAACAGAGTTTGCCAGGCCGCGTTCACGAACCGGAACTCATCGTTGGCGCCGACGATCGGCATCGCTTCCGGACAGCCTCGGGCAACATGCAAGCGTCTGCTCCGCGACTCAGGCACTATTACGGAACTGCTCAGCCGCCGTTTCGAGCGCGCGCGTTAGGCTTGTGAATTAGGCACTCTTGCCGATGCAGGCGACTCACCGTGAGGTGCACGCTGCGGACGAGGAATACCTATAGGTCCCCGGGGGCGACGCGTGTGGGGCAAGGGGGAGCACAATTGGAGAGCGACATGCCAGCTGTCCGGCTGGGGCATGTCGGTGCGGTGGGGGTCCACCACCTGACGGCACGCCAGGCCGAGGTCTTGCGCTTGCTGGCCCGCGGATGGACCGATGCCCAGATCGCGGACGAGCTGTTTCTAAGCAGACGCACCGTGCACGCCCATCTCCGAGAAATTTTTCGCAAGTTGGGGGTCTCCCACCGGAGCGCCGCGACCCGCTACGCGATCGAACACGGCCTCGCCTAGGCCCCAACGGCAGGAGCAATACGAAAATCGCGCTTATCGCTCATGATTGCTATGCTTAGCACCGTATAGCACAATGCAGTATCGGCCGCGAGCGTGGGTCTTGGGCGAGACGTATCCGGATCACCTGACCTCTCGAGAGGTGCATGTCCTGAAGCTGGTCTCCGCCGGCCTGACCAACCGAGAGATTGCCGGATCGCTCGGCCTGAGTTCTCGCACCGTCGACGCACATTTGCGCTCGATCTTCGGCAAGATCGGCGTCGGCTCTCGTAGCGCGGCGACTCGCTACGCCGTCGAACACGGCCTGGTTTAGCCTGTCAGGCGACGAGCAGGTCGTGGCGCGGCGGCGGCCACCGCTTCGAGCTTCGAGTGGGCGTCGAGGCGCGGGCTAGCGAGCCTAGGCACCGGCCCGAGCTGGGAAGGACTGGAGAGAGCCTAGCGACCGTCACGTTTGCAAACCGCCAACGTTGTCCTTTACAGTAAGTGCGCGCACAGACCGCCGTCTAACTGGACCATGAACCTGAGACCTGGTTCGCGGCAATACGAATGAGCGCTGGTAACCGGAAAGAGACGCCGGTCGCGCGCGAGCGGCTCCTAACGACGCGGGAAGCCGCGACCTTCCTCAAGGTCAGCGAGGCCTCGATCCGACGTTGGACCGATAGCGGCCTCCTGCCAGCCCGCCGGGTGGGTCGCCGTCGGGCCCGCCGTCTTCGTGAGGAAGACCTCAGAATTTTCATGGAGGCTGGTCCGGGGCAGAACCCAGCCGCCGCCGACACCAGGCTGTCGTCGACGATGGTCATCCAGAGCGTGGTCGTCTCAATGGGGGACCACCTAGCCGCCTTCTACACCACCGATGCGGGCCGGCTCCGGATCGGCCTTCCCTTTCTGAGGGACGGCCTCCGTGCCGGGCAGACGGTCGTGCTTCGTGCCCTCCCGGATGTCCGTGAACGCTATTTCGCCGCACTGCGAAACGAGGGCGTCGACGCCGAGCAGGCGATCCAGGCCGGACAGCTCATGATCTATCCGGAAGTCTCCGACTCGGCCGGCGACCAGGTCGCGCGATTTGAGCAGCTGTTGACCGCGGCGTCCCGGCAACGACCGGGACAGATCCGCATCCTCGCGGAGACGCTGGCGGATGTCGAAACGCTGGGATCGGTCGCGGAGCACATGGTCGTCGAACAGCGAGTGAGCGCGGTCTTCAAACGATTCCCCGTGGTGACCATCTGTGCCTACGATGTCCGCGCTTTCGATGCGGTGACCGTGATCGAGGCACTCAAGCTCCACCCCGACACCTTTGGGCCCCAGGTCGGATACTGGCTGAACTGACCCTACGGGGTCGGCCAGAATTAGATCATGGCGAAGCCGACGCATAAGCAGGGCGTGCTTGCCCTGGACATCGGGACTTCTTCCGTCCGCGCCCTCGTCTATGACCTCCGCGGACGGATGCAGCCCGCGACCCTCTCCGATGTGCCGTACAAAGTCCGGACCACGGAGCCCGGCGAGGTCTCCTCGGACCCCAAAGAACTGGTGAAGCTGGTCGCGCAGAGTGTCGACGGTGCCCTCCACGCCGCCCGTAAACATAAGGTCGACATTCTCGCCGCCGGTGTTTCCTGCTACTGGCACAGCCTGATGGGCGTCGACCGCTCGGGTCGCCCCACCACCGAGCTCATCACCTGGGCCGACACCCGCAGCACCGCGGAGACACGGCTCTTGCGCGTGCGCTTCGACGAGCGCGCCTACCATGCGCGCACGGGCTGCTTCTTCCATGCCAGTTACTGGCCGTCGAAGTTGCGCTGGTTACGGGCGACACGCCCCGCCGCCGTCCGGCGAACCGCGCGCTGGATATCGCTCGGCGAATACCTTTACCAGCAACTATTTGGCGAATCCCCGGTGAGTTACTCGATGGCGTCCGGCACCGGGTTGTTCGATGTCAACCGCTGCCAGTGGGACGAGGAAGCGTTGCAGCTGGCGGGCATCGAGGCCACGCACCTCTCGCGGCTCTCCGAGTGGGACCAACCCCTTAACTCCCTCCGTCCCGCCTTCGCGCGGCGCTGGTCGGACCTTCGCGAGATTCCGTGGTATCTCCCCCTCGGCGATGGTGGGCTCGCCAATATCGGGGCGGGCGCCGGCAGCCCACGCTGGATCTGCGCCACGATCGGAACGTCGGGCGCGATGCGAGTGGTTTTCGAACGCGAGCGCGTCACCGTTCCCTGGGGAACCTTCGTCTACCGCCTCGATCGACGGCGCTTCGTGCTCGGCGGGGCGCTGAGCGAAGGTGGCAACGTGGTCCGATGGTTCACCGATGGGCTCGGCTTGCAGCACAAGAAGGCGCTGAAGCAAGCGGCCGCGGCGATGCCGCCCGACAGCCACGGACTGACCATCCTCCCCTTCTGGGCCGGCGAGCGAAGTCCTAACTGGCGCGGTGACGCGCGCGCCGTGATCGCCGGCCTGTCACTCGGAACGCAGCCGGCGCAGATGCTTCGCGCGGCGATGGAAGCGATCACCTACCAGCTCGTCACCGTCGCATCGGCGATCCAGCGCGTCGTCGTCAATCGACCGGACTGCGTGATCGCGACCGGTGGCCAGCTGATCCATTCGCCGGCCTGGACCCAGATGCTGGCCGATGCCCTGAACCAGCGGGTCATGACCTCGCCCGAGCCGGAAGCCTCGAGCCGGGGGGCGGCCCTCCTGGTGCTCCACGCGCTGGGCAAGTTGCCGCGACTCTGGTCGACGACGCCGGCGCCGGGCCGCATCTTTAAGCCACGCGCCCAGCTGCATACGACCTACGAACGCGCCCGGCGCCGGCAGCAAGACCTGTATGAGCTGCTCTTTCCGCCACTCGGGCAAGCCGAGCACGCCGCCCCTAGCGCCGCGGTGGGATCAAGGTCCAGAACGAAGGATCTTCGAAGCCCAGCCGCCAGACACTGATTCCCTTCAGCCCGTACTCGTACATCAGCGGCAGCTTGCGACGTAGCGTGTCTGTGCTCTGAATCCAGAGCTCGTGATGAACGCCGTAGGCGCTGTAGCCGAAGTGCATTTCTTCCTCGCTGCCATCGAAGGTCGGCGTGGCTCCGTACGTCTGGGCGAGGATCAGGGCATCGGCGTAGGAACTCGAGGTCAATCGTCCGACACCCGTCCAATCGTGGTAGTAGGTTGGCAGGCCGATCGTTCCCTTTTCCGGCGGGACGCCCTGCATCGAGAACTCGAGCGCGCGCCGCATCCAGGGCGTCCCCGAGACCGGGCCGGGAGGCGTGACACCGTTGTGTTCGTCGTAGGTCATGAAAGAGAGGAAGTCGGCGGCCCGCGCCAGCGCGGCGAAGTCATACGCTCCTGACCACTGATGGAAGTAGTCGAGGAGTGTCCCGCTGGCCGTGTCATCGCCGGGAAGACGCGGAATGACGGCGATCGACAGGTTCAGCCCGGCCGGATGGAAGGCGTTGGCGCAGTCCTGCACGAGCGCCGTCAGCAGGTCCCGGTCGGTCCACGGGATCTGCTCGAAATCCAGCTGGAAGCCGGCGTAGCCGAAGGTCTTCGCCTCGTTGACCAGGTTGCGCGCCAGCGCCGCGCGCCGAGCCGGATCCGAAAGGATCGCGTGGCCAACATCGGGATCGACATCCTTGTTGACCACCAGCGGAATGATGGCGACGCCTGCGGCGTGGGCGGCGTCGATCACGTCGCGCCGCGCGTAGCCGGTGATGGAGCCGTCGGCGTTGGCGTCGTACCAGGCGGGACTGAGCACATCGATCTGGTTCAAGTGGGCAAAGAGCGACGTGCGGCCGTCATCCGTATTGACGTAGTACATCTGAACCATCCGGCCTGGCTCGACCTGGGTTAGCGTCGAAGGGATGGCCAGTCCGGCACTTTGGAACTTCCGGCTGCGCGTGCCATCGCGAGCCTCGATCCCCGGATCGATCATCACGACGGCGTGGTCGGAGAGCCGAAACCCGGTCGACACCACCTCGACCGTCTGCGCGTCCCGCCAGGTAAAGGTCGGATTCCCGCTCACCGTCAGGTGCTCCTGCGCCTGCGTCTTGTCCGCGACCGGCCGCGAAAAGCGGATGGTCGCCGCCACGCTCGCCTGCGCGTCCGCCTGCAGGTGATAGAGATGCATGTTCACCGCGGCGGTAAGCGGCGGAACGATCTTGAAGGCGGCGCGGATGTGCATGGCGCCGGCGGCGAGTTGCACGGTGTGACGGCTGCCCAGCGGCATCGGCCCGGGGAGTGCGACGCGCAGCACCGAGCCCGTCGCCGTGGTGGAGACTGCGACCGTCCGGCCGTCCATGACGACTCGCCAGTCACCGGGCTTCAGGGCGCGGCTCACCCTGACGACCAGCTCCGGATGCGGCGAGACTTCCGGCAGTGGGGTCGACAACATCGAGGCCCCGTCGAGCTCCATGGCATCGACATTGACCACCGGCATCGGGGCCAGAGTGGTGGCGACCAGGCCACCCATAAGGAGCACCCCGGTCATCAGCGCGCCGGTGCCCAGGACGAGGGGAAGGCGCATGCCCGCGCGAGTATCTCTGGGAGGCGCGGGTCACCGCAAACGATCGAAATGCCATCAACTCAGCCCCAGCCGTTAGCGCCTTACGCCTGGTTGGCGCTATCAGCTTTGGTGGTTTGCCGGGTTCGATTCCGGGTACGAAAAAACCGTGGACCTTCTGGATATTCTTCGCCGCCAGGCGGGCCGCTTCCAGTGCCCCAAGTGCGGGGAAAGCCTCGCTGATTGCCAGCTCGAGATGGTCGCGCGCGCCGATGAGCAGTCGCTGGTCAAGGTGACCTGCGCGCACTGCCAGGACACGCGCATGATCGCGGTGGCGGTCGCCGCCGAGGTCGAACCGCAGGGCCCCGCGATCGAGGTTCGCGACCAGCCGATCGACGGTCTCGGCGGCCCGATCACGACCGATGACGTGCTGGACGCCCGGTTGGCCCTCGCCGGCTTCGCGGGTGACCTGGCCGGTCTGCTGCGCTAGGCGCGACTGTGACCATCCGGTAACAAACCAAAGCAAACAGCGCCGGCGCTGGACAGGCCCCAACCTCGACCGTAAGATGGCGCCGTGATGAGGGGATGGCACCGCCCGCTGGCGGCCGGCCTGCTCGCCCTGGCGGCGTGGTCGCTGGGAGGGCTCTGGGCGCTGGCCAGTCCTCCCGTGCCGACGATGAGCCAGCGCGCGCAACCCTGGTCACGTCAGGCGCTCGGCAGCGATCCCGTTGATACGATCGGCTCGTCGGGCTGCGCCCTGACCGCGGTCACCATGGTGGCGTCGGCCTACGGCTACGCGACCAACCCGGCGCAGCTGAATCAGTGGCTCACGGCGCACGGCGGCTACATCGAGAATGACCTGCTGCTCTGGCGGCAGGCAACCGCCGTCACGCAGGGTTCGGTCCGCTGGCAGTGGCTCCACGTCCCCGGGATGGTGTCGCAGCTACGTACCGATGACCAGGACATCGAGGATCTGCCGCCGCAATCCCTTGTCCAGGCGCAGCTCGACGCGGGGCGTCTTGTGGTGGCTGAGGTTCGACTCTACGGTGGCATGCACTTCGTGGTCATCACCGGCCACCGTGGCGACATCCTCTATATCAATGATCCCTGGTTTGGGGATCGGACCACCCTGCAGGCCCGCTACGGGAGCTACCAAAAGGCCGTGCACTCGACGCAGATCTACTACCGGAACTAAGGTGGCGTCCGTCAGGCGGCGGCGAGCTCGTCGTCGAACTCGGCCGGGCCCCACTGACGAGTCCGCTGCGCGACGGCGGCACACAAGCTCTCGAAGGTGTCCTGCCGAAATAGCGCTCGGTTCAGTTTCAGCACCCGGCCGCCGGCCGCGATCTCGAGATGTCCGCCCTGGCGGGTGATGACCTGGTTCATCCCGTGCACGTTGTCCCAGGGGACCAGGCGCGGCTGGCGCTTGAACCATGCATGGCCGACGGGCCGGAGCGCGATGCCCTCGCGCGTGACGGTGACTTCGATCCACTCGATGAAGAAGCTGTGGAAGAGCAGGCCGACGCTGAAGGCAAGGCCGCAGCCCATGGCGATCGCGAGCGCCGCGAACGAGCTGCTGTGCGTCTGCGAGATCTCGATAACGGCAAGGACGAAGCCCAGCGCGCACATGGTAATCGGCACGCCGGGCCAGAGGATGACCAGCCGGTTCAGAGGACTATCCGGCCGAAAGCTCATTGGTGCCCCTAACGGTATCGGCGCAGATCGAAGCCAACATTTCGGCCACCGAACCGCCGCCAATCTGTTGCGGTCGCGTGACCAACGTCGCGCCCGCCGCCCCCCAGCGTCTGAGGCGTTAGACGTCCAGTTCTTTGACGTCGAGGTCGCGCAGCTCGGGTGGCGCCGCGAGGCCGTTATCGACCAGGATGCGCAGCAGCCGCAGGACGTAGCGCGCGCCGTTCAGGTTGACGCCGTGCTGGCGCGTCAGGGTCTGGATGGCCTGGAGCTTGCGGATGTCCCGCTGCGAAAACCGCCGGCGGTTGGTCGAGGTGCGCTTGGGGACCACCAGGCCAAGATGCTCGTACATCATCAAGGTGCGCGGGTGCGTCTGCAGAATCTCGGACGCGACGCTGATGGTGTAGATGGGCTTGTCGAGGGAAAGGCTCGTTTCCGTCGGCGCCCGGCGGGTTACTCCTTTAGCCAATCCTCGATACCTTCGGAGAGGCTAGTCGGGGTGGTGCGTGCTTTGATGAGGTATTCATGGGCCCCGAGCCGCAACCCTCGCGCAACCAGATCCTCTTCATCGTAGTTAGACAAGATGATAACCGGAATATCGCGCGTCTTCTCCTGCGCCCGTAACTTCCTCAGGACTTCGAGCCCATCCATTTTGGGCAGGCGGATATCGAGAAAGATGATGTCGGGAGCGAGGTCGCCGGCCTTCTTGAGTCCCTCCTCGCCGTCGAGGGCGGTGTTGACCCGATAGCCATCGAGTTCCAACTTCAGCCGGTACATCTCGAGCACGGACGGATCGTCTTCCACGAGGAGAACGTCGACCAGGTCTTCGTCGGCCTGGGTCGCCCGGCTCGCGCCGGCGCTGCGGCGCGTCTTACTTTCCATAACACTCCTCTTGGCGCGAAGCAGTATAGATGAACTCCGAGAATCGCGCGGGCTTTATGGATAGCAAAACGGCGCAACCTCGACCTGGCATACGCGTGCCCCTCCGGACGGCCCCCAGAAAAGTTAAGGCCCTCCGCAAGGAGGGCCCGAAGAGGGGGGCAAGGGAACTAGCTGAAATTATAGGCAGGCCCTGCAATCTTGTCAACACGGACGCAGTCAGAAAGTATCCCGGGGTCACTGTTGGCAAAGGGGTGGTGGTAACGCGCATAACAATCCGCAAAAACTGAGCAATCAAATGGCACGGGTGCAGTCAGTCGCGACGCGGGAGGCGCGGCCTTTAGACGTCCAGTAGCGAGACGTCGATGTCGCGGAGCTCGACCGGTGACGGCAGCTGGTTTTCGTGCAACAGCTTGAGCAGCTTCATGATGTATCGGACACCCGCCAGGTTGACCGAGTGCTGCCGGGTCAATTTCTGAATCGTCTGGAGCTTCATCACGTCGCGCTGCGAGAAACGTCGGCGATTGGTCGCAGTCCGCTTCGGCACGACCAGCCCGAGGTGTTCGTACATCATGAGGGTTCGCGGGTGAGTCTCCAGGATCTCGGACGCCACGCTGATGGTGTAAATCGGTTTGTCCAAGGAGATGTTCGTGTCGCGGCGGGTTTCACGCTTGATGGCGATAGCCATTCGACCCTCCAGAATTGTTGACGGAGACGAGCTTGAGTATAGGTGGCAAGGTGAGCGGCCTCAAGGCAGGATTCGTAAATACATATGAACTCATCTAAAGCCCCAACCCCGCCATCATGTAGTAGCCAGAACCGTAGTGGAACGCTATCACTCTTCGGAATGCCGGCCTGACGCCAGGCCGGCTCTTTTATTTCGGCGTCGCCGGTGGCGAGGACTCGGCGTTGGCGGCCTCGGCCGGCACGTTGGCCGCCGGGGCGGCAGAGCGACGTCCCGCCTGGGTGCGTCCCTCACTCGGGGTGGCGGTCGCTCCGCCACCGCGCACCCGGATGTGGCTCAGCGTCGATTCGCGGAGAATGAGGAACAGAAGCAAGGCGATGGATCCCAGCAGAAAGTTCGTCCCCAGCCAGCTGTAGGCCAGGAAGAACCCGAGCACGAACCCGATCACCGCCATCAGGAAGGCGGCAATGGTGCCGATGTGCATGAACTCGTCTTGCAGGTGGTGGCGGGGAAAGAGCTGGCGCAGCCGGTGCTCGAGTCCGGCGCCGGCCGGCGCGGAACGGGTTGAAGTCGCGGCTGTGGAGCCAGCCACCGGGTCCGCCTGTGATCGGCCGCAGAAGCGACAAAAGTGCGCATCCGCCTCGATCGGCCGGCCGCACTCGCGGCAGAATACGGTCCCGGCTTTTGGAGCGGCGTCGGGGGGCGACAAGGCGGCCCCATTATAGGGCCCGCGATCAGCCCGATCCGCCAATTCGAGAACGGCGTAACCAACCGCCCGCTCCGCCCGTTCGACAGGTAATGATGCCCACACGCGCTCGGCTGGCGCTAGCGAGCCCCCCTTTACGTTATACTGGCTCCATCAGCTTTTTCGGCATTGAAATAGTAGGAAATTGGGGCTTGCATTGATAAGTATCCCGCATGCGACTCACTCAGGAACTGCCAGTGGCCTCTCATCGCTCGACGCTCGTCGGCGCCAGATCCGGCGGTTGCGCCGGTCGCCGCTCCGCACCATCGTCAACGGAGCGGGGTGGGGAGCGGTTATCCTCGTCTCTCTGTGGCTCCTCCTTTCGGGGATCTTCGGGTTTCTGAGCGCCTAAACCTTGCGACGCGGCGACGGAGTCAGCGGAACGTCGACCGCTGGCGCCGGCGTAGCCGTGCCGATTTTCGCCGGGTCCTGATCCTCGGATTGCTGGTCGTCTTCCTACTGCCCCTACTCGGCATCCCGGCGATCACGGCGCAGGCCGTGGGTACCTTGCCGGCCGTTAGCGGGCTTGCCTCCAACAAGATGGAGCAGGACACCCTGATCTACGATCGCCACGGCACCTTGCTGGCCGACATCGGCAAGGCCGGCGACCACCGGATCGTCGTGCCGCTCAACTATGTCTCCCCATGGGTGGTGAAGGCGACGCTCGCCACCGAGGATCGCACGTTCTACTCGAACAGCGGCATCGACCTCGGCGGCATCGTCCGCGCCGCCATCGCCAACTATCAGCACCACAAGGTCAAGCAGGGTGGCAGCACCATCAGCCAGCAGCTGGTCAAGCAGGTCTACATCGGAACCAACGCCCCCGCCGATATCCAGCGAAAGCTCAAAGAAGCCATCCTCGCGATTGAGCTCAACCGTGAGTACAGCAAGAACCAGATCCTCGAGATGTACCTCAACACCATCTTCTATGGCAGCCAGACCTACGGGATCGAGGCAGCCGCACGCAGCTACTTCCAGACCAACGCCCACGACCTCTCCCTGGCGCAGGCCGCGATGCTCGCCGGGCTACCGCAGGCACCGACGCAGTACAACCCGGTGGTGAACCTGCAGGCCGCCAAGCAGCGACAGGCGCAGGTGCTCGCCGCGATGGTCGGCGAGAAGTACATCACCGCGGCGCAGGCCGAGGCGGCCTATGCGGTCAAGCTGCAGATCTTCCCACCGATCGTCAAGTTCGAGGCACCCTATTTCGTCGACTACGTCCTCAAGACACTGGCGAAGGACCACAAGATCAACTCCGACGACCGTCGGGGTTACCGCGTCTACACCAGCCTCGATCTCAATCTGCAGCACCTCGCGGAGCGGGTCGTCCATGACCAGATCGCCCAGAAAGGCAACTTCTATAACTTCCACGACGCCGCGCTGGTGAGCATGGATCCGCGCACCGGTGAGGTGCTGGCCATGGTCGGCGGCGATGATTACAACCGACCGGGCGGGCAATACAACTTCGCTTACGACGTCCCGCGTCCGCCCGGCTCGAGCTTCAAGATCTTCACCTACACCGCCGCCATCGAGAGCCGAAAGGTCAACATGCTGAGTCCCATCCTCGACGAGCCACTAGTGTTTCCCATCGGCGGCGACCCAGCTGGTTTCGGCAAGTACGCCCCGCAAAACTACGACCGCCGGTTCCACGGCACACTACCGCTGAAGATGGCGATGGGCAATTCGATGAACATCCCGGCACTGAAGACCGAGTTGCGCACCGGCATCCCGGCGGTCGTCGATATGGCACACCGGATGGGATTGACCTGCCTCGGTCCGCTGCCGTGCGTTGACCAGAGCCCGGACAACTACGGGCCCAGCCTGACGCTCGGCGCCTACCCGGTGCGTCTGGCCGACATGGCCACCGCCGCCTCAACGCTGGCGACACTCGGAGTCCGCCATCGCGAGGCGCCCATTCTCAACATCAAGGATGGGCTTGGAAAGGACGTGTTCACCTACGACGCGAAGAAGAATGAGTTCCGCGCCATCGATGACGGCGTCGCCTTCATCATCGCCTCGATCATGTCGGACGACCGTAACCGCTGCCTCGAGTTCGGTTGCCACGGCGACCTCACCCTCCCCGGCCGGACGGTCGCGGCGAAGACCGGCACCACCAACGACTTCAAGGACAACTGGACCGTGGGCTTCACCCCCAGCCTGGCGACGGCGGTGTGGGTCGGCAACCCCGACAACAAGCCCCTCAGCCACAACTCGACCGGCATCGTCGGCGCCGCGCCCATCTGGCACCGGTTCATGACGGAGGCGCTTGCCGGGAAGCCCGACGAGTGGTACCCGGTGCCGGCCAGCATCCACGCCGTCGGTGGGAACTATTTCCTTCCCGGGACCGAGAGCCTGCCGCCGACGCTCGCGCAACCGTGGCCGCAGTGCAAGTTGCCCGCGAACTACAACCCCTACACGCTCACCTATTCGCAGATCACGGTCAACGGCGTCTACTGCATCATCAACCCGCCGCCACCGCCGCCGGCCCCCGCCGCGACGCCGAGCCCGAGCCCATCCCCATGCTCGCCACTACCAGGGCCCGATAAGTGCAAGCCCACCGGCTGAGCCGGTAGTCGACCCAGGACCTCGGTTAGCTCAGGCGATTCCTGGCTGGTCGGTCGACGTCTTCTCGGTGCGCGTTCCTTGCTCGCCGTCCCCGAAGGACATCTTGGAGGCTAGCCCGCCGGCCCGGTCGCGCAGCTCGATGCCGCGCTGCATCAGGTCGTCGCGCATCTCTTCGCCGGATTTGGGGGCGAGCAACAGCGCCAACCCGAAGCCGACCGCGACTCCGAGCAGCAGCCCCGTGACGAAGCGCTCCACGCCGGCGTCCTCGTCCTGGGTGATCCTGGTCCGGCGTAAGGCGGAGACCGCGTCTGTCAGCCGGTCTTTGACCTCCAGGTCCTGAGCGGTTTTCGTAGCCCGGTCGAGCAGCTCACTCAACCGGTCGATCGTCTTTTCCACCGTCTGATCCATCGTTGTCCTCCCTAGGGGCGCCTGGCCCTGCTTTCTCCACCACCTGCCGTCCGGCGTCGGGGTGTTGGCGCAGCGGCCGCCGGCCCGCCGCCATTACCGGCCATCATCTCCTCTGCCTGGCCCAGCAGCCGCGAGATCCGGCGGCGCATCGCCTCACCGGATTCGGGCGCGTAGAGCAATCCCAGGATCGCGCCGGCCATCGCACCATGCCGAAGACCTCGTAGATACCCCATGCCCGCAAACGATCGTATCACTTGCCTT
>VBHO01000145.1:123372-124913 GCA_005882045.1 Chloroflexota bacterium
CGCCACCCTATCTTCTGTTGTGTGCCTCGCCGATTCAGGAAATCGGGCGAACTTGTTTTATACTAGCCACCGATGGCAGGGGGGGAAAGATGACAGGCATGATGTCTGCTTTGCGATTTGGCGGTCCTAAGGAGGGGACATGACTGAAGTCGTCGACGAGGACGTAAACGTCCTCTTTATCGAAGATGATCCGGCCGTGGCTGAGATGTACAAGCTCAAGCTGGAGCTGGATGGCTACCGGGTCACGGTCGCGAAGTCCGGCGAGGAGGGGCTCGACCACGCCAAGAACCAGGTTCCGGACATCGTCTTTCTCGACATTCGGCTCCCCAAGATGGACGGCTTCGCGGTTCTCGAGAACCTTCGCTCCGACGGCGTCACCAAGAACATTCCGGTCATCATCCTGTCCAACTACGGAGAGAAGGAACTCGTCGATCGCGGCCTGAAGCTCGGCGCCCTCGATTACCTGATCAAGTCCGAGACGACGCCCGCCAGCCTCAGCCGCGGCGTCCAGGATTGGGTCAAGGAATAGACGTTGGTCCCAAATCGCGATCCGCGGATCGGTGGAGCGTTCGACCTCGACAAGCCGCTCTACACCATTAGCGTCGCCTCCGAGATCTTAGAGACCCACCCACGCACCCTGATGATGTATGAGGACCTGGGTCTGATCGAGCCCTACCGTACCGCGACCAACCGGCGGCGCTACTCGCAGCGCAACGTGCGCAAGCTCCAGGTGATCCAGCAGCTGACGCGGGAGAAGGGCGTCAACCTGGCCGGCGTGAAATACATCCTGATGCTGCTGGAGTCGTTGAAGAACGGCAGTGTGAAACCGCCCGACGACCTCAAGCAGGTCTACGACCTCTACGAGGAGATTATCGCTTCGCTCTCGTGCGCTGACGCGCTCGAGCCCTCGTTCCAATCACGGGCTTCCGCCGCGGCAATCCGGGGCGCGGCCGCTGACTCGATGATCTCGGGCAGCGGAACCGTCAGAACGGGGACGGCAGCTTCGTCGAGCAACAACCGGTCGAGCTCCTCGCCGTCGATCGTCTCGACGAGTTGCAGATGCTCGGCAATCCTGACCAGCGTGCTACGGCGCGTCTCCAAGGTCTCGTATGCCTGACGGTAGGCGGCATCGGTCAACGCCTTGACCTCGGCATCGACGTCGGCCGCGGTCAGCTCGGAGAAGAACATACTGTCGCCATCGCCTTTGCGATGCAGCGTGACCAGTCCGAGCCGCTCGCTCATGCCGAACTCGCAGACCATCTGGCGCGCAATGTTGGTGGCATGCTCGATGTCCTGTTTGGCGCCGGTCGTGACGTCGCCGAAGATGATCTCCTCGGCGGCGCGCCCGCCCATGGCGGCGGCCATGCGGGCGGTGAGCTCAGACTTCGAGGTCAGGTAGCGGTCCTTTAGCGGCAGCTGGATGGTCACGCCCAGCGCCTGTCCGCGCGAGACCACCGATACCTTGTGCACCGGGTCGCTCTTCGCGATCGACTTCATCACCAGGGCGTGGCCGACCTCGTGGTAGGCGATGATCGCCTTTT
>VBHO01000052.1 GCA_005882045.1 Chloroflexota bacterium
CGCTCATGTCCTCGTAGGACCCGAGGTCGAAGTGCCGCCGCATCGATTGAAGGTCTTTCGGGCGAACAGCGGTTTGATCTGGGTGGCGAATTGGACGGGCTCATCGGTTCCCGGCATGAACACAGTCGACTCCTCCACTCATTGAGACTTGCCAGCGGTCGGTGGCCGGAATTTTAGATGGTCAGGTTCGTTGCAGATCGCTGGCCTCTACGCACGCGGTACCGCGCCGTCGAAGTGGGCGAACGCCACGGAGGTTCCGCGATTGGTTCGGCTTCAAGAATCCCGTTGACGAACTAGTTTCCGGATAATCGATTCGTATGCGCCTCAACCGATGGCTCGAGCGGACCTATGCGGCGAGCAGCACGCGCCCGGCGAGGCGACTGATTCGGGCGGCCGGCGCTATCCACCGCCTCGCCATCATCAGCACCGGTGGCCGCATCGGAGCCGATCTCCTCGATCATCCGATTCTGCTGTTGAGGACAATTGGCCGCCGCAGCGGCAAGCTCCGCACGCAGCCGCTGATGTACCTGCAGGAGGCTGACTGTTACGTCGTTGCGGCCTCCTTCGGCGGCCACGACCAAGATCCGGCTTGGCTTACAAACATCCGAGCCACTCCGCAGGCGACGATCATGGTTGCGGGCAGAGAAATACCGGTACTCGCCGCGATCCTGGAACGCCGAACGAACGCGAGCGCTTATGGCCGCGCTTCCTCTCGCTCTCCCCAGCGTACGAGAAGTACCAGCGCTCGACCAACCGACAGATCCCCATCGTGAGGCTGTGCCCCGCAGCGCCCGATCGAGCCCAGATTTGACATCGGTCAACTGCGTGACCACACCTTGCGTCTGAATCCGCATGTACATCCCCCCGTAACAAAGCGGTTGCATCTCTGGGACGGGCGCTAGGAAGCCTGTAACTGAGCCGAAATAGCCTGAACGCCGATGAGTCTTTCGCCGTGGCGCTCGCAGGAAAACCCCGATCCAGCTAGCTCGCGGCAAGCGACGACTGCTCGCCCGCACGGCGAACGCATCTGGAGTTGGCTGATCGGGCTGCTCGTCTTTATCTCTATCTTTATCGCCGCGCTGCCGATCTTCGCCATCGTCCGGGGCACCTCCGCCGGCATGGCCCTGGCGCTCGCGGGCAACGCGAGCCTGCTGAGCTGGCTCGGTCTGGAACTGGCCCTGGTCGCGCTCGGCATGGGTGCGTTCTTCTTCGCCTACTCTCTCAAGTACTACCTGGCTACGGCGACGATCCTCCTCCTGGCATTCTTCGGTCCCGGGCGGAACGGGAATGAAGGCAGCGAGCACCCGAAGCGCTTCAACGGTCTCGCCCGGATCATTCGCCGGCGCTCGAATGGAACCGGATATCCGGGCGGCAACGGCAATGGGCCGCTGCAGCTTGGGTACCACCCGTTTGTCTCCATCCATATCGCGACTTACAACGAGAAACGGGTGGTTGGCCGGTTGCTCGAAGCCTGCGCCCGATTGAACTATCCCAACTACGAGGTCATCCTCGTCGATGACTCGACCGACGAGTCCATGCAGGTCCTCGAACCCTGGCAGCAGGTCGATCGCTTCAAGATCATTCACCGTGACACGAGGGATGGATACAAGGGCGGCGCGCTGACGCATGCGTTGCGGGCCATGGATCCGCGCACCGAGTTCGTCGCCATCTTCGATGCCGACGCCGTGCCCTTTCCCGATGTCCTCAACGATCTCCTTTATCACTTCTACAGCAACGGAAACGAGTCACCGCGCCCCCTGCCCGAGGTCGGCGCGGTGCAGAGCTACCAGTGGCATGTCCTGAACAAGAGCGAGAGCTGGCTGACTGCCGCCGTGCGCACGGAGTATGCCGGCAGCTACATGGTGGAACGCCCCTACCAGCAGGTGCTCAGCTCCATGAAGATGATCGCAGGCACTGCCTACATGATCCGCGCCGGACTCTTGAAGGAGCTCGGCTGGGGCCGCAGCCTGACCGAAGACTGGGAGCTCACCCTGCGCCTCTACGCGAAGGGTTTTAAGGTCGTCTACACACCGTACGCGGAGACGCCGGCGGAATGCGTCGCTACATTTGGGCGTCTGGCACGCCAGCGGATGCGCTGGGCAGAGGGTCACAGCTACAACGTCAACAAGTGGTTTCTCACCATCCTCCGTTCGCCGCACCTGAGCCTGATGGAAAAGGCCGAGTTCGTCTACTACGGCATGTACTACTTGCAGTCCGCGCTCTTCTTGCTGGGCTCGGCCGCCTGGTTGGTTTCCGAGCTCGTGCTGCGCGTGCACATCCCCGAATGGAGCGCGCTGCTTGGATGGTCGCTCCTCTTCTCAAACCTCCTCGCGCTGCCGCTCATGAACCTGGGCGGCCTGCTGCTGGAGGGCTCGCCGCGCAAGGACTACACCGGCGTCCTCGGCGCGGTTGTCCTCTCGTTTCTACTCGTGCCCTTCCAGGCCTGGGCCTCGGTGAAGGGCCTGTTCGAACGGCAGGAGGGACCCTGGTTTCGCACGCCCAAAACCGGCCGCATCACCGATCGCGTCGAGCACCTCCAACCGAAGAAAAGCCTGAAACGGTGGCTGCGTCCCCGGCCAGGCAGGCCGGCCCCGGCCACCGTGCGCTTGGGCAACGCTGCTGGACGGCGTCGGTCGATCCGGATCGTGTGCATTGCAGCGCCCATTCTGGTGTTGACCATCCTCGGCATTGGCGCGGCAACCGCCCCCACTGTGATGGCGGCCAACGCCTTCTACCTCCACGATCCGTCCGGCGCCTACACCATCGATAACAACCCGTCGTCGAATGGCACGCCCTCTCATTTTCAAATGGATACATCGGGCGCAACGCAGGCGTGGGCAACGACCGTCGCGTACACGGGGCAGACTATCCCGGCCGGCAGCTACACGTTCACCTACTGGGTCTCAGGCGAAGGCAGCGCCACTGTGCTGGCTGCTCTGACTTTCGGGTACAGCGCGAGCACCTCGTGCGCCGCGATCGTCCCCATCGCCGCATGGACGGCGACGCTGGTGAACGGCGGCGGATCCTCCACCTCGACCAGCATGCCGGCGGTCATCCTTCCCGCCAACTCCTACCTGTGCTGGCAGATCACCGTGATCAGCGCGAGCAAAGGCGGTCTCGACCTTCGGTACGACGGCAACAATCAGGAGACCTCCGTCACGACGCCCTCGATCGTCGTGCCTGAGCATGGCACGCCATTGATCGGTCTGGCCCTGCTGCTTCCGCTGGCTGCCAACTGGCTCATCCGGCGGCCGAAGCGCCCCGCGGCAGTGAGGATCCGATGACGCAGTCACGGACAGCACCGGTGTTTGCCATACTCCTGGCCCTGAGCGCTGTCCTGCTCGTCCTATTGCCGTTCGTCTCCACCTTTGACGATGCCCTGACGGCGGTCGGGATGCGGCTGGGCATCGCCACCCCACTACAGGCGATCGTGCCCGCCGAAGTGCGTGTGACCGTGGCGATCCTCGGCGCGCTCGGAATTCACGCGGCGTCGGCGGGAAATCAGCTGGTTGTCTGGAATTCGAGCGGCGCGCCACAGACGCTCTTCATTTCGTGGAACTGCGTGGGCTGGCAGAGCCTGATCCTGCTCGGCTTGAGCCTGGTCGTCGGCCTCCGCGGTCCGATGGGGTGGGCTTCCCGGGTGGAAGTCATCCTGTTCGGCATTCTTGGCACCGTGCTCGTCAACCTGGTGCGCATCGCCATCGTGTGCGTTCTGGCCGCAGCGGCCGGTTATCTGCCGGCCGTCCTGTTCCACGACTACGGCGGCACCCTGCTGCTGGTTGGCTGGCTATTTACCTTCTGGTTCATCGCTTTTCGCTGGTTGCTGCCGAACGACGCAAGTTTGAGTCCTCTCGCGTTGTCAACCAGTTAGTGAAGCCGCTGTGAGCCTGGCCCGGGTCCTCGCCGACGAGGACGAGGAAGACCGGCAGGGTGGCGGCTCCTCGCCAGCTCATGCTCCTCTCGCGCTCTGGAGCTGGTGGACCCTGGGCTTGTTGCTCGTAGCACTGGCGCCACGTCTCATCTACCTCTTTGGCATCTCGAATCCCGAAAACGCCGGCGACGGCTTGTACACCGACGTCTACCAGCACTGGCAGATCGCCTACCTCACCAAAGAGATCGGATTGAGCCACGGCCTGCGCCTCTGGGACCTCAAGGGCGTGGAGTACTTCTGGGGGACGCTGCATCCAATCGTGCTCGTCATCCTCTTCTTTGTCACCGGTTCGACTGACATCGTGCTCGCAAGGATCCAGAGTCTTGCCTTCGGATCGCTCAGCGTGGTGCTGATCTTCCATCTCTGCCGGCGCTACTGGAACCTGCCGGTTGCGGTTGTCGCGACGGCTTTTGCCACCTTCGCGCCCACGAGCGTGTTCAACGATGCGTCCGGGATGCTCGAACCGATGGGCGTCAGCTTGTCACTCCTTGGCATCTGGCTGCTGCCGAAACGCTCCCTGGGGGCCGGGATCGCCTGGGGGCTCGCTACCGCGGCGCGACCTGAGGCCTGGCTCTCTTCGTCCGGGCTCGTCCTGGCATCGTTCCTGCGGCGCGGGACGGTCCGGCGGTGGTTTCTAATGCTCCTCGGGTTTGGGAGTGTCATGGCCGCCCAGATGGCATTCCTCAA
The DNA here is from genome assembly GCA_005882045.1 of Chloroflexota bacterium. GTDB lineage: Bacteria > Chloroflexota > Dormibacteria > CF-121 > CF-121 > CF-13. Next base: position 4,619 of record VBHO01000052.1, read on the forward strand.
CGCGCGGACCGGCAACCCTATTTATCCGCTCTACTGGAACTTCCTCGCCAATGCCGCCGGCCAGTGGATGAAGCCTCTGGTCGCAAGCCAACAATCGGCGAGGCCGTGGTTTATCGTCCTATGGGCGATCGCGACCGCCGGCCTGCTGATGACGCTCTGGCGCCGGCCGCGATCGTACCTGCTCTTGCTCTATGGATTCGGATCATGCGCGCTGGTCTTCGGCTTGTTGGGCCTGACGGCGTTCATCACCGAGTGGTACCCGTGGCGGTGGATGATGTGGATCCTCGCCTTCCCGTATGACTTCGCAGTCCTGCTCGTGGCGATCGGCTTGTTCGTGATCCTGCCTCGCTATCTTGGAAAAGGCAGTCGGTGGGTCGCCTGGCTGACGGCCGGGGTCCTGCTGGCCGGCACGCAGCTGACCTGGATCCCCATCGAGACCGCGTACACGAGCACAGCCTCACCCTGGAACACCGATGTGGCTACGGGCCGCTACATCGCCAGCATCTTCGGTCAGCCTGACTACCGCGGCGGCGCGCTCAACCTGCCTCCGCCCGACCATCCCGAGGTGACCTATTCGCTCGTGCACTACGGCGGGCTCGACGGCCGGCACTTCATCAGCCAGTTGTACGACCCGTTTTATTACCTGCCGCCTGGCTACCACTACGCCGCTCATCCAGTGACGGCGGGCACGCTCCTCCGGTGCTGGCTGTCCACCACCAAAACGTCCATCTTCGTGATGCCCGACGATCGCGCCGACTACCTCGCATTCGCAGCGGACCATCCGGCCTGGTTCGAAATGGTTGGGCGCGTTGCTGCGTACGGCTGGACCATCGAGGCCGTCCACATCCCCGCGCCATCGCCGCAAACATGCGCGCAAGTTGCTCTGGACGCTCGAGCCGGTGGCTCGCCGTTTGACTTCGTAGACGGACACCTGACCCTCCCAATCGCCGCCGTCCATAGGCTTTCTGAAGCCGGAGCGGCTCTCCAAATGGCCGTTGCCGGATAAGCCCCGTGATCGATCCAACGCAGTGACCTGGCTGGCGCGACCAGGTCGTTGACGAAGACGGGAATCCGGTCTACGCCGAGGCTCTCAGGCGGCAATTGGCGACCCCGAGCGGATTTGAACCGCCGATCTCAGCCTTGACAGGGCTGCGTGTTAGACCAGGCTACACCACGGGGCCGCGAGATTGACCAGTATATAGAAGGATGTGATCAGGCCGGACGCATCACCGGCACGGGTTCTTTGCCAAGGACGAACCGCTCGATGACTGTCGCTGTGCGGGCTCTCGATCGCCACCAGCATCCGGGCCGTCATGGCCGGCGCCTCCATCCGCAGCTTGGAGTGCACGCTGGCCACCACTACGTCCAGATCTGCCAGCAGCCTCTCTTCCTGGTCGAGGGAGCCGTCCTCGAGGATGTCCACTTCGATGCCGGTGAGGATCCGGAACGGCGCCAGTTCCTCGTTGAGGCGGGCCACGACCTTCAGCTGGGCGGAGAGCCGAGCGGCGTCGAGGCCGTGAGCGACGGTGAGGCGCGGGCTGTGGTCGGTCAGTACCAGGTAGCGGTGGCCGAGTGTGATGGCCGCTTCCGCCATCGTGCGGATGTCGCTGCCGCCATCGGACCAGTCGCTATGGCTGTGGCAGTCGCCTTGCAGCGCTCGGCGGTAGGCGTCGGCGGCTGCGCTGCGAGCTGACATGGGGGCGGCTTCCAACTCTTCCAGGTAGGCCGGTACCCGGCCGTTGAGGACCTCGCCGATGATCGCCGCAGTGGTCTCGCCCACCCCAGGCAGGTCCTTCAGTCGCCCCGCCGCGTGTAACGCGCGCAGCCGCTCCGGCCCCTGCTCGGCCACGGCGTCAGCCGCCCGGCGGAACGCCCGCACCCGGTAGGTGTCGGCGCGCTGGCGCTCCAGCAGGAAGGCGATGCGGCGCAGGGCGGTGGCCGGATCGAGATCAGCCATCACCCTCGACCCTACCGTCTACGTCGACGATCTCGTTTGTGGCAAGCGCGGCGATCTGCAGCGGCTCGACCTCAGCGCCCCCGGACGCGAGGTCGTGCAGGTGCGCGTTCACATCGGCCCGAATGCGCCGTTGCTCAGGCAGTTATCTGGTCAAAAAAGACAAGCCGCTCCTGACGCTCGCCGACTGAGTCTCATTGGTGTCAGCATGCATTCATCCGCACAAACTGACCGTCTAGCTCGATCATCCTTT
>VBHO01000032.1 GCA_005882045.1 Chloroflexota bacterium
GGCCGCTGACGTGTGCGAGATAGGCGGGATCGATGTAGTCGGGACCGACCTTGAAGGACTGGACTGTCAGCCCGCGCGCCTTGAAGGCCGCGATCAGCCCGGCCGTGAGGATGGTCTTGCCAACGTTGCTCGCGGTGCCCGCAACGACCAGCCTTGGAGTTCGTACCTCGTCCAGCATCCTTGCCTCGCTATTGAGTGCTCAACAAGGTGCCTCTTCCCCAAAGCACCTGCCTGACGGCTACCGTAGCACAGCGCTTGCGCCCGAGTAAAGGTAAACGCCTGGTTCTTTACACGCCGGCTAGGACGAGGGCCGGCTGGACCGCCGGTCGAAGATCCTTGAGATGTAATCGGACGCGATCGAGGCCGTCCCAGCGCTCGCACTGGAGCGCGTAGACGACGTCAATTCGCCGGCCGCTGTGCAGATGAGGCGCCGCTCCCGCTTTGTCGAACGCGATCGCTTCCGCGGTCGCGGTGCGGTCGCGCAGCTGCAGCCGCAGGTGGCGGCGATCGCCACCGAACGTCTCGGCCCGCACCACCTCGACCTCACGGCTGAGCAGCAACGGCTCCCGATTGCCAACGCCAAACGGGGCGAGCATCTGAATTTCCTGGTGAAGGCTCGGCTTGAGATCGGCGAAGGCCGCCGATGCCTCGATCGCGATCGGTCGGGAGAAGGCGTCGCCATTGAGTCGGGTCGCGGTGTACTGCTCCAGGCTTTCCTTCAGCTCCGCAAAACGACTGGCGAGCACCGTAAGACCCGCGGCCATGGCATGCCCGCCAAATCGATGGAGCAGGGGAGCGCAATACTGCAGGCAGTCCACGAGGTGGAAACCCTCGATGCTCCGTCCTGATCCCCGCCACTCGTCCGCCTCGGTGTTGAAGACAAACGTCGGACGGTAGAATTCCTCGACCAGCCGGCTGGCCGCGAGCCCAAGGACGCCGAGCGGCCAATGGTTGGCGCCCACCACGATTACCGCCGCGGCATTATCGAGCTCCATCACCCGGGCCCTCGCCTCGCGAACGATTTCCGCCGTCGCCTGCTGGCGCTGCGCATTCTGGTCCTGGAGCCGCTGTGCCAGGGGATCTGCCTCTTCTCGCGTGTCGGCCATCAACAGCTGGAGGGCCAGCATCGCATCTTCCATCCGTCCGGCCGCGTTGATGCGCGGCCCCAGCTGAAAAGCGAGGTGCTCCCCCGTGACGGGCCCGCTGATACCGGCGACGGCGAGTAAGGCGGCGCAGCCGGGGGAAGGGGCCTGGCTGAGGCGACGCAGACCGGCGCGCACGATGGCCCGGTTCTCCGCATGTAGGGGCACGACGTCGGCAACGGTGCCGAGCGCCACCGCATCGAGGGAGGCCCCGGGGTCAAGGGCGCCCGGAAATGCCCGCCGTTCGAGCGCGACCAGGAGCTTGTAGGCGACCCCACACGCGGCGAGGCCGTCGAACGGATAGGCGCAGTCCGGCTGCTTGGGATTGATCAGGGCATCGACGGCGGGCCGCTGCGCGCCCATCTCGTGGTGATCGGTGACGATCAGTCGCATCCCCCGCGGCCGCCCGGCGGCGGCGTCGACGGAATTGGTGCCGCAGTCGCACGTGATGACGAGCCGCGCGCCTCGCGCGTGCAGGTCGTTGAGCGCCTCGAGATTCAGGCCGTAGCCCTCGGTGAAGCGGTTGGGGATATAGGTGATGACATCGGCGCCAATCGAGCGCAGGCCGCGCGCCAGCGTGACGCAAGCGGTGACGCCATCCGCGTCGTAGTCGCCATAGACCGCGATGCGGTGGCCGCCGGCAATCGCCTCGGCGATCAGGTCGCAGGCGACCGCCATGTCTTTGAGGAGCAAGGGGTCGGGCGCCCGATCGAGGTCCGTTTGCAGCCAGGGGTCGAGTTGCGCCTGCCGCACGACCCCACGCCCGTGCAGGATCTGCCGGAACACCGGGGAGAAGGCCTCCAGTCCTGGTTGAGCCCGAAGTGGCTCGGGGAGGATCCAGTTCCGGCGTTCCTTCTTCAAGACCGCCCGCATTATGGCACCGCTTTGCGACAGCTGCGTGTCGGACTTTTTTAAGCCGCCGCGGTGCATTTGCAGGAGGCAGACCGACTGGCTTTCGCGAAAACTAGAGACCATGGAAGCTGTACGCGGCAACACGACCACAACGACGACGACCGTTCGACCTACCTACAGCGTGCGGGCTGAGCAAGCCGCCTGGCTTCTGACCGGAATCGTCACCGCACTGCTGATGATTCGCTTCATTTTCAAGCTGCTTGCGGCGTCGACCCACGCGAGCTTCGTCACCTTCATTTACAACCTGACGCAGCTGTTCGTCGCGCCCTTCCACGGCATCTTCAACACCGCGGCCAACGGCAACAACGTCTTCGAACCCGAGTCGGTGGTCGCCATCGTCATCTACGTGCTGATTGGCTGGGGACTCGCCGGCCTGGTCCGGGTCGTCACCCGCGGCGGCGGAACCGCAAGCTAAGCAGCCAGCGAGTCGACGTCCGAGAGGGCGGCGATGACCTCGGCGGCCAGATGATCGCCCGAGGACTTGCGCATGATCGCCAGCGCACGCTCCTCCGTCATTGCCGGGCGGTAGGGACGCTCGGATGTCATCGCTTCGAAGACATCGGCCACGGCGACAACGCGAGCACTCAAGCCGAGCGACTCGGCCGATAGGCCGCGGAAATATCCCTTCCCATCGAGGCGCTCGTGATGGCAGGCAGCGATCTCTGCCACGGCCGCGAAGAGCTCGATCTGCCGCAGGATCTCGCGGCTCAGCTGCGGGTGCCGCTTGATCACGGCCCACTCCTCCGGGGCGAGCGGCTCCGTTTTGTCGAGGATCGTGTTTGGCACGCCGAGCTTTCCCAGGTCGTGGAGCAGGGCACCAATGCGTACATCACGAAGGCGATCGCCGGATAGCCCGAGGCGACGCGCAAGACCCTCGGCAATGGCGGCGACTCGCTGCGAGTGGCGACCGGTCCAGGGGCTTTTCGCGTCGACGATATCGGCGAACGCCGATGCAATCCGGTCGATATGGGCGTCGTCCGAAAACGCAATTGCCCGGTCGCCATCCGCCGAGAAAACGTATTCCTTGAGGGAGGGGGACGCGAGCTCATCGAGGAGCCCGCCGTCGCAGAGCTCGAGTAGCGGCGCCGTGAGGTCGGGATCATACCAACTGCCACTCCGTTCGCGGACGACCTGGCGCGCCACGGCCGGCCCCCGCACGCTGGCGAAAATGTCGAGCCCGGCGGAGACCGTAACGATGCGACTCAGTAGCGGAATGGCGTCCCCACGGAGGCCACGCGGCAGACCGCGGCCATCCCAATGCTCGTGAAGGTCCATGATCGCCTGGGCAACTTCGTCAGAACAGCCGATCTTCCGCGCGATGTCGGCACCGCGCTCGCAGCGTAGCTCCTCGACCGCCCGACGCTCGCGCGTCCCGGACAGCGCCAGCACGATCAGCCGGCGGAGCTGGAGCGGCAATGGTTCATTTGGCAGACTTCGAATGGACAGATAGGCCATGGCGAGCACCGATCGTCCCGCGACGGATTGCCGCGCCTTGAGCTCCTGGTCGTTGATGCCGAAGATTCGTGTCACGGCGGCGGCATTGCTCGAACAGCCTGCGTCCTTCAGCAGCGCGGTGTAGAGGACGGCGCGGCGGGTCTCCTGGGGAAGACCGATTCGATCCGCCAGCTTGAGGGCGAGGTAGGCGGTGTGAAGTGCATGACCGGCCCGTTGCCCTTCGGTCAAGTCGAGCGCCACCGATAGGGCGGCCAGGAGCTCGGATGTGCGAAGCCGTCCCACATCAGAGAAAACGCTGCCCGCTCGACGAAACTTCGACCTTTCCCGTCAGGCCGCGGCGGGCTCCTGGACAACCACGGGCGGGGTTCGCTGCTTCGTGTAGTTCAGGATCAGGATCACGGCGATCAAGAGACCGGTGCCGATGAACTGCGGTAGATAAAGCGGCTGGTTGAAGCCGTATGGCGGAGGGGCGGAGGCGATGAAGGTCGCCGCGACCGGGTAGGCCAGCTCCGCGATGGTCGCGAGCGTTGCCGGCGTGCTGCGCAGCGCCCGGTAATAGAGGAGAAGCGCCAAGAACCCCGGAATCAGCGCGATTCCCAGAAAGGGAAGCGCGTCCGAGGATTGATAGTGCGCGAAAGCCGATCCGCCGTATTGGAGCAGGACGATGATGAGAAGGACAGGGAGCGCGAGCGTGAACCGCAGCGCGGTCGTTGTCGTGAAGCTCAGCTTGCCAAGCACGAAACGGCCGAGCACGGTCCCACTCGCCCACAGGGCCGCCGCACCGAGGGCATAGAGGCCCGCTTCCAGCCGGCCGTGCTGCAGGTCGGAGAAGGGAGCCGTGAGATTTTGCGCGAAGACCACCATGTAGACGCCGACGATCGCCAGCGCCGCGGTCGGCCAAAACCAGGGACGCCGTCGTTCTCCGAGGATCAGCCACGCGAGCAGGATGGCGATCAACGGCTGCGTCTGCTGGAGCACGAAGGTCTCGGCGTAGTGGCCGTACGAGAACGACGTCGTGAACAGGATCGTGGCAATCGCCTGCGGACCGACGGCGATCAGCCCGATCGCCAGCCAGCCGCGCCGGTCCAGGCGGCGCAGCTCCGGGATGCCACGCAGGAGGAACGCCAGCAGGAAGAGGCTGACGAGCGCGTCCTCGATGACGACAATCTGCGCGGGCTTCAGATGACCGATGAGCTGCGCGCGGAAGTAGGTGTCGGAGGCCCACATCGTGGCTGCGACCGCGACCAGCACCACCGAGAAGCGGTCGAAAACACCGACCCGTGCGGTGGGCGTGGCGGCTTGTGATCTCGTCGTCGGGACGGCCATCGTCATTACTCCTTTGGCCGCCGGGGCAGCAATCGGGCGCATGGTAGATGCGTACCGAGGGCCTTCTTTCATCCCGACTGTACGGTCGGCCCCGGAGTGGGCTTACGCCTTCACCGGGTCATGCGCCGTAGGGCGCTCGCGGGCTATACCGCCGATCAGGGAGTTACACCCCTGCCCCGAAGACCACCAAAAGATTATCAGTTCGCTCAGCGGCCGTCGACTGGTTGCTGGACGGGCAGCTGGTCACCGACGACCACGTTGACACGCTGCACCTGGTTGTTGCAGACGCCGTGGGCGTTCCATGGCGCGGACAGCGGTTGCACATTCCCTGCGGCGTCCGTCGCCCGGCAGCACAGCTCGAACGCACCCGCCTGGTCGGCGTGCCAAACGTGGCGCCACGATTGCCAGGCAAATTCCCCGCCACCTCCGCCAAGTTGGGCATCGGCCCAGGAGTGGCCGCCATCGGCGCTGACTTCGACGCGAACGATCGACCCGCGGCCCGACCATGCCCGACCTTCGAGGATGCACGCGCCCAGGGGCAGCCGGCGCGTCCGTGGCAGGAAATCGGGGATGCCCGGTGGCACCATCAGCGAGCGCGGCAGCATTCGGGTCACGGGTTCACCCAATTCATCCCAGCTACTGGTGACGTGATAGGCGGGCTCCTGCTGATAACCACGGAACGCCCGAGTCACCACCGTGATCGACCGAAGCCACTTGACGTGGGTCATGCCGTACCACCCAGGGACCACCAGACGCAGGGGGAACCCATGTTGGGGCGGCAACGGTTGCCCGTTGATCGCATAAGCGAGGAAGACCTCTTCACGGGTGGCATCCGACATCATCAGGCTCCGCTCGTACTGCTGCTCGATGCCACCCTGAACACCGCGGTCCAAGCCGGTGAAGACGACATCAACGGCGCCGTCGAGGGGTCCCGCCGCCTCCAGCAGGGTCCGCAACGGCG
>VBHO01000033.1 GCA_005882045.1 Chloroflexota bacterium
GTTCCGCCGGCGGGGCCGACGGCCCAACCGGGAACTGCCCAGGTCTGATTCCCCCTCTCTCCCGACTGAGGCGGAGTCCCCACTCCGCCTCAACTTTCGGCATGACGGGCCTTCCCTAGAATCGTGCCGACCATGGAAGGGATGAGAATCTAGCGTGGCCGGCGCCAGAATCGTCGTGCTGCCCGGCGATGGCATCGGCCCCGAGGTCACCGGCGCAGCGCGCCGGGCCCTCGACGCGGCCGCGGTTCAGGCCGGTCTGCAGCTCGATTACGTGGACGACCTCATCGGCGGCGCCGCAGTCGACGCCTATGGCGTGTCGCTTCGCCCGCAGACCCTGCGGCTCTGCAAGACCGCGGACGCCATCTTGTTCGGCGCCGTCGGGGGTCCGCAGTGGGACGATGCATCGCCGACGAGCTCGCTGCGCCCCGGTACCGCCCTGCTCGGCTTGCGCAAGGGCCTCGGTCTCTTCGCCAACCTGCGGCCGGTACGGGTCGACCCGGCGATGGTCGCCACCTCGGCATTGCGGCCGGAGCGGGTCCGCGACGTCGACCTGCTGGTCGTTCGTGAACTTACCGGCGGGCTCTACTTCAGCAAGCCCAAGCGGCGCTACCAGACACCGCGCGGTGAGGCGGCGGTCGACACCATGCGCTACAGCACGCCGGAGATCGAGCGGGTCGCGGTCCGCGCCTTCGAGCTGGCCCGGACGCGTCGCCATCGGCTGCTCTCGGTCGACAAGGCCAACGTGCTGGAGACCTCGCGCCTCTGGCGGGTGGTCGTGAGCCGGCTGGCCGAACGCTACCCGGACGTCGCGTGCAGCCACATGCTGGTCGACGCCTTCGCGATGGAGCTGCTGCGCCGGCCGCAAGCCTTCGATGTGGTGGTCACCGAGAATCTCTTTGGCGACATCCTTACTGATGAGGCGTCGATGCTGGCGGGTGCGCTCGGCATGCTGCCCTCCGCGAGCCTCGGTGGCGGAACGCTGGGGTTATACGAACCGATTCACGGGTCGGCGCCCGACATCGCCGGCAAAGGAATCGCGAACCCGATCGGCGCCATCCTCAGCGCGGCGCTCCTGCTGCGCTGGTCGCTCAACCGTGAGGATGCGGCGCAGGCCATCGAGCGCGCTGTCTCCCGTGTGCTGGCGGCCGGCCTGCGGACCGCCGACATCGCGAGCGCGGGCGAAGCGACGGTGACCACGGGCGCGATCACGGACGCGATTGTCGAGGCGATCGGGTCGCCGGCGGCGACTTAACCGATCGCGCGCCGAACCGCGGTGAGCGTCGGCTCGACCGGCCGCGGGATCGTGAGCCCCCGGGTCAGGGCCTCCGGGTCCTTCAGCCCGTGACCGGTCAGGACGCAGACGATCGGCTGGTCCGTGCGCACGGTTCCCACTCGCGCCCGCGCCAGCAGCAGGGCGACCCCCGCGGCCGAGGCCGGCTCGACCAGCAAACCTTCCTCGCGCGCCAACCGACGATGGGCCGCCATGATCTCCGCGTCGCTCACCGCCTCGATGCTGCCGCCGGACTCATCGCGGGCGGCGATCGCGCCCTCCCACGAGGCCGGATTCCCAATTCGAATCGCCGTGGCGACCGTTCGCGGCCGCGCCACCGGCTGGCCGTGCACCAGCGGCGCCGCGCCCTCCGCCTGGGCGCCATGCAGCTGCGGGCGGGACGTGCCCTGAGTGCGGGCCAGCTCAGAGAACCCGCGCCAGTAGGCGGTGATGTTGCCGCCGTTGCCCACCGGGATGAAGAGCTCCGAGGGGACCTCGCGGAGCTGCTCGACGATCTCGAAGGCGGCCGTCTTCTGCCCCTCGATCCGATCGGGGTTCACCGAGTTGACCAATGCCACACCAGGCTGGTCGGCAAGCTGGCGCACGAGCTTGAGCGCGGTATCGAACGAGCCCTTGACCGTGAGGACGGTGGCTCCATAGGCGAGCGCCTGAGCCAGCTTGCCGGCGGCAATGCCGCCGGCCGGAACGACCACCACGGCGCGAAGGCCACAGCGCGCCGCATAGGCAGAAGCAGAGGCGCTCGTGTTGCCGGTGGAGGCGCACAGCAGGGTCTTCGCCCCGGCTTCGACCGCCTTCGCCGTGGCGAGGGCCATCCCCCGGTCTTTGAAGGATCCGCTGGGGTTCAGCCCCTCGTACTTGAAATAAAGGTTGTGGAGGCCGATCGACGGGCCGATCCGCGAGGAGTGTACGAGGGGCGTCGACCCCTCGCCCAGGGTGATGCGCGGAGTCGTCGCGGTCACGGGCAGCGAGGCGGCGTAGCGCTCGATGATGCCGGGCGTCATGGCGTCACATGCTAGCGTTCCGGAAAATGCTGCGAGCGCCCTATCGGATCGGCATGTTCGGCCTGGGGCACGTCGGCGGCGCGCTGGCGCGACGCCTGGTCGACGACGCCGACGCGATCGCGCGCGCGGCCAACCGGCCGATCCTATTGGAGGCGATTGTGGTGGCGCGTCCGCAGGGCCGGGTGGCGCCGGCTCCCTTCATGACCGCCGAGGAACTGATCGCGCGTCCGAGCCTGGACGCCGTCGTCGAGTTGGTCGGCGGGCTCGAGCCGGCGCATACCTATATAAAGAACGCCCTCTCCGCCGGTCTCGAGGTAATCACCGCGAACAAGCAGGTGGTCGCCACCCAGGGGCCGGCGCTTGCCCGGCTTGGACGGCTTCGATTCGAAGCATCGGTGGCGAGCGCCATCCCAATCGTCGAGACGCTGGCGGATACGCTTGGCTCTGACCGCATCCGCTCGATCATCAGCATCCTCAACGGAACCACCAATTCGATGCTCGGGGCGATCGCCGGTGGGGCGAGCTACGCCGAGGCGCTCGCCGATGCCCAGCGGCGCGGCTTGGCCGAGGCCGATCCGAGCGCCGACGTCGACGCCCACGACCCGGCCGCCAAGCTTGCCATCCTTTCGATGCTGGCCTTCCGCCGCCGCGTCGACCCCTCGCACATCGAGCGGGTGGGGATTCGCAGTCTCGAGCCAGCCCAGCTGGCGGCGGCACGCCAACGCGGCTTCGTCATCAAGTTGATCGCGGCGGCCACGATGCACGATGACGCGAGCATCGAGGCCGACGTCCGGCCCCGATTGGTTCCCGATGACGCGGCGATGGCGCGCGTCGAGGGGGCGATGAACGCGATTGCGCTCGATGCCCAATACGCCGGGTCGCTGGTCCTGCAGGGACCTGGCGCTGGCCCGGATGCGGCAGCCAGCGCGGTGCTTGCGGACCTTGTACGAGCGGCGAAGGACGCGCCGGCGTCGGCCGGGTCGCTGCTGGCCAGCTTGGCCCCGCAGCCGGCGGCGACGGTGGCGCCCCTCGGCCCCAAGAACCCGTATCCTGCAGCCTCATGATCGCGGGGGTGGCGTGTCCGTCTCGCTGACGCTCGACGAGGTCAAGGAACGCGCCCGGCGCGCGCCCATGGTCCCGATCTTTCGGGACATGCTGTCCGACGCGCTCACCCCGGTGACGGCCTATGCCGCGCTGGCGAGTGACGGCCCCGCTTACCTGCTCGAGAGTGTGGAGCGCGGCGAACACCTCGGTCGCTATTCTTTCGTGGCGGCGGACCCGATGGCGATCGTCACGATCGCGGGCGGGGTTGCCACGGTGCAGGACGCCAACGGCCGGCACGAGCTCGAGGGCGACGACCCACTGCGGGCGCTGGAGGGTTTCCTGCGGACGTTCGCCGCGGAACCGGCCGACGGTCTCCCCGAAGGCTTCTGCGGCGGCGCCGTCGGATACCTCGGCTACGAAGCGGCGCGCTACCTCGAGCGCCTCCCGGTTCCACCGTCGGATCCATTGGGCGTGGCAGACGGCGTCTTCATCATCACCGACACGCTCGCCTGTTTCGACCATGTGCGCCACCAGCTGAAACTCGTGACGCACGTTCGCACCCAGCGAGCCCCGATCGAAGCCAGGTACGCCGAGGCCGTGGCACGGATCGATGATCTGGCCCGCCGCCTGAACCGTACGGTTCGCCTCCGCGCACTGGAACCGGCCAACCGGCCTGCCGCGGTCAGCCCGCAGGGCAACGTGTCGCAGCCCGATTTTTTCAAGGCGGTCGAGGAGGCGAAGGCGCACATCCTGGCGGGAGACATTTACCAGGTGCAGCTCGCGCAGCGCTTCACGGTGCCAATAGAGTCCGAACCGTTCGACGTCTACCGGCTGCTGCGGGCGTTGAATCCGTCGCCCTACATGTATTTCCTCAAGCTGCCGTCCTTGACCATCCTGGGGACGTCGCCAGAAATCCTCGTCACCGTGCAGGGGCGTCATCTGCGATACCGGCCAATCGCCGGCACCCGCCGCCGCGGCCGGGACGACGCGGCCGACCTGCGAATGGAGGAGGAACTCCGCTCCAGCGAGAAGGAACGCGCCGAGCATGTCATGCTCGTCGACCTCGGCCGCAACGACCTCGGGCGGGTATGCGAGATCGGCAGCGTGAAGGTCACCGAGCTGATGACGGTCGAGCGTTACTCACACGTCATGCACCTGGTCTCGAACATCGTCGGGACGCTGCGACCGGATTGCACGCCGATGGATGCCCTGCGCGCCTGCTTTCCGGCGGGCACCGTGACCGGCGCGCCCAAGATTCGCGCCATGGAAATCATCGCCGACCTCGAGCGCGAGCGGCGGGGCGTTTACGCCGGCGCCATCGGCTACCTGAGCTTCACCGGTGATCTCGATACCTGCATCGCGATCCGAACCATGGTGGTCAAGGACGGCCGGGCCACTGTGCAGGCTGCCGCCGGGATCGTTGCCGACTCGGTTCCGGCGGAAGAGCTGCTCGAGACCAAGAACAAGGCGTCCGCGCTGCTGCAGGCACTGGCCGGCGCCGGCCCAGCTCCGGCGGAGGGTCTGGGAGGAGGCTGAGATGCATCCCAAGGACCTCGTGCTGGTGATCGACAACTACGATTCGTTCACCTACAACCTGGTGCAGTACCTCGGTGAGCTCGGCGAGGACGTGATGGTTCGGCGCAACGACGAGATCACGCTGGCAGAGATCGCGCCGCTGAGTCCGGTGGCGGTTGTGCTTTCGCCCGGACCGGGAACGCCGTCCGACGCGGGCATCTGCAAGGAGCTTCTCGTCGAGCTCGGCCCCACGCTTCCCGTCCTGGGCGTGTGCCTGGGGCATCAGTGCCTGGGTGAGGCCTTCGGCGGAACGGTCCGCCGCGCATCGCAGGTGATGCATGGCAAGGTGTCGCGCGTCACGCACGCGGAGCAATCGGTCTTCCGGGGCATCCCCAGTCCGTTTGCGGCTACCCGCTATCACTCCCTCGTCGTCGATCGCGAGAATTTGCCGGCCGACCTCGAGGTCACCGCGTGGACCGATGACGGCACGGTGATGGGGCTGCGTCATCGCCAGTATCCACTGGCGGGCGTCCAATTCCATCCCGAGGCGATCCTCACCGAACACGGCCATGAGCTGCTCGCGAACTTTCTGCAAGATGCGCGGGCGTGGAGGCGAGACACCTGAGCAAGAATTGCACGCAGCGTGATGCATATGTGCGATCTCGTCAGAGACCCTGTCAGTTTTTTGGACGAGTGTCCGAAGTTTTCGTGGGGGAGTTGCGTCACACTGGCAGTCGTGGAAAAAATCCGGAAAATCTGCCACGCCATTGGACCGTTCCTGGTTGAGGTGTGGAGTCGCGGGCTCGATGAGCACGATGCCAGCCGCCAATTCGAGAGTCGCGCGCGGCGCATCTTCAACGTCATCATGACGGACCGATGCGGGCAATGTTTCGCGCCTACCACGCTCTGTCGACAGACACATTGATTGTGTCGGGATCGTTTCGCGGGGCAGGTCCGAGGACGTGTTACGGTGGCGTTTGCACGATGGCAAGAAGGCCGACCTGGTCGCCTTCGCGACCTTCAATCGTGACCGCCTTTCAGAATATGACCTGATCGCGACCGGCGCGACCGGCGACCTGCTGCGTGACAAAGTCGGCCTCACTGTCGAGGGGGTTACCGCAGGCCCTCACGGCGGCGATGTCCAGATCGCCAGCCGCGTCGTCGAAGGCGAGGTCGATGCCGTCATCTTCCTGGTCGACCCACTCGACAAGCACCCACATGACCCGGACATCCAGACGTTGCTCCGTATCTGCAACGTGCGCAACGTTCCGCTGGCCACCAACATCGCGACCGCCGACGTGCTGATCAGCTCGCCGCTGCTCGAGAGCTTCCGCGCCGCCAGCTAAACGGGAGAACGGCTCTCGTCTGCGCGAACTCGCAAACCGCCGCGGTTGAGGTTGCAGAAGCTCGGGTCGAAGGCGCATCATTCGGCTGCCGTTATCCACGGCGGAGGAGGTACGCATGGCCGATTCGAAGCAGATGGCGCGCCAGTCGATCGATTCGTTCAACCGGGGTGCCCTCGACGAGTGGGCAAAGACCGTCGCTGACGATGCCGAGCTCGTGACCCCGATGGCAGGCACGATCAAGGGGCGAGAAGCGATCAAAGGCTACTTCCAGCAGATGCGCCAGACGTTCCCGGACGCGCACATCGACGTGCACGATGTGATCGCTGAAGGCAACACCGTCGTCGTTGAGTACACCTTCACCGGTACGCATAAAGGTCCGATGCGGACGGCCACCGGGGACACCATCCCACCCACCAACAAGACCCTCTCGGGGCCGGCTCTCGACATCGGCGTGATGGACGACAAAGGGCAGCTCAAGTCCTTACACCAGTACTTCGACACCGCGAGAGGCCTGCAGCAGCTCGGTTTGATGCCAGCGCCAGCCGTCACTTCACGCGCCTAGAAGCCCCCACCCTGCCCTCCCCCGCAAAAGCGGGGGAGGGCAGCTTTCAGTTTCTCAGGGGACGGTCGGCCGTTGGCCCGCGTTCTCCTGCGCTTCGCGAGCAGCGCTTTCGCCCTGCTCATGCGTCGCGTTCTCGTTCGGGGTGAACTTTCCCGTTCCGCCTCCCGGCCGCTGCCCGGAGTTCTCCTGGGCTTCGACCGTGGCGCTCTCGCCGGCCTCATGGGTCGCGTCCTCGTTGGACTTGAAGGTTCCGGCGCTCGCACTTGGGCTCGCCGATGCGGCGGCCAGCCGCGTGCTCGATCCGTTATTCGCCGCGGTGGCCGCGAGCGGGCCGGCCAAGGTCGCGCCGATCACGCCGCCCGCGATGAGTGATCCCGCGATGCCGGCGACCGTCACGATTCGTTGGGTTGGCGTCAAGATGCTTCTCACCTCCTTCTCATCAAGACTGGCGTGCGTGGAGAACGCGTGTCTCCATCGCGTGCCCAGTCTGCGACCGCCAACCTTTCAGAAGGATTACAGGCGGGGTTCCGAAGCCGGCCGCGGGTCGAGGTGCTGGGCGAAGTAATGGATCGCAGGGCCGGCGGCGACCGCCAGCTCGGCGCAGACCCGTTCGGCCTCGCCCCCCACGCCACCCGGCCGCGAAGTGGCAATGGTGAGGATGCCCACCATCTCGCTGCCGATCGTCAACGGCTCGGCGTGAAAGCTGCGCGCTCGAGCCCGGCCCACCCGGGAGCTCACCTCGGCGGGCAGCTCAAGACGAAGCAGGTCGGGATCGGCGTATGGCTCCCGGGCGTCGAACGCCTCCTGCCATTCGCGAGGCCAATCACAGATAGCAAGTGGAGCCTGCGACGACTTCCCGATGACATCGCCGTTGGCGCTGATGATGGGTACCAGCGAGTGGCTTTTCCGCCCATAGAGGCCCAGACCCGCGAGGTGCGCCCCGGTGAGCGCCTTGACTCCTGCAACCAGGGTCATCGCCGCCTGCTGGGCGGATTCCGCACGAACCAGGCTGCGAACCGTCGCCTGCACTCGTGCCATGCGGCGTGCCTCCTCGACCTCGGAGTGATTGGTCGCCTGGCGCAGGTAAATATTCTCGACCGCGACTCGATCGAGCGCGG
>VBHO01000034.1:0-11385 GCA_005882045.1 Chloroflexota bacterium
CGCGGCAAAACCGCTCGAGGCCGAAGGCGAGGATGGGGTTCAGATAGGTCATGAAGAGCAGCGGCACCTCGGTCTTCGTCCGCGCCGCCGCGGCCGCCTCGAGGGCTCGCGTGACCGTCATGCCCCCCGTCAACGCCACCTGGGAGGCGGCCTGGATGGTGGGCCCATCGGCCAGCGGATCGGAAAACGGAATGCCAAGCTCGATGGCGTCGGCCCCCGATTGGGCGGCGGCCTCGACCAGGGAGGGCGTCACGTCGGGACGCGGATAGCCGACCGTGAGATAGGCGATCAGCGCCATGCGGCGCTCGGCCTTGAGCCGCGCGAAGGTCGCGGCAATCCGGCTCACCCGCCGCTCGCACCCCGGACGATGTCGAGATCCTTGTCGCCCCGACCGGAGAGATTGACCAGCACGATATCCTCGGCCGCGAGCTGGGCCGCCAGCGGCATCGCGTAGGCGATCGCATGGGAGCTTTCGAGCGCCGGGATGATGCCCTCCAGGCGGGAGGTCTGATGGAAGGCCGCGAGCGCCTGCTCGTCGGTGACACTGACGTATTCCGCACGGTGCTGGTCGTTCAGGAAGGCATGCTCGGGCCCCACGCCCGGGTAATCCAGACCCGCCGAGATGGAATGCGTCGGCAGCACCTGGCCGTCCTCGTCCTGCAATAGGTAGCTGAACGAGCCGTGCAGCACGCCGGGACGGCCGCCGACGATCGAGGCCGCGTGCGCCCCGCTGCCGAGCCCACGTCCCGCCGCCTCCACGCCGACCAGCCGGACCGGGTCGTCGTAGAAGGGCGCGAAGATCCCGATGGCGTTGCTCCCGCCGCCGACGCAGGCCACCACCGCCGTTGGCAACCGTCCGGTCTCGGTGAGCATCTGCGCCCGAGCCTCACGCCCGATCACGGCCTGAAACTCGCGGACCATCAACGGATAGGGGTGCGGACCCACCGCCGATCCGATCACGTAGTGCGTGGTGCGCACATTGGTGACCCAGTCGCGGATGGCCTCGTTGGTCGCATCCTTCAGCGTCTTGCTGCCGCTCTCCACCGGGGTCACTACGGCGCCAAGCAACTGCATCTTGTAGACATTGATCGCCTGGCGGGCCATGTCGTCGACGCCCATGTAGACCTCGCACTGAAGCCCGAATTTGGCGCAGACGGTGGCAACCGCGACGCCGTGCTGACCCGCGCCGGTCTCGGCGATGATGCGTTGCTTTCCCATCCGGCGGGCGAGCAGCACCTGGCCCAACGCATTGTTGATCTTGTGTGCGCCGGTGTGGCACAGGTCCTCACGCTTCAGCCAGATCTCGGCGCCGCCGGCGCGTTCGGTCAGGCGATCGGCACGATAGACCGGAGTCGGCCGGCCGCTGAAGGTACGTGAGAGGTACTCGAACTCACGCGCAAAGGTGACGTCCCTCTGCGCGGCATCGAACGCCGCCGTCAGCTCGTCCACAGCGGCCATCAGCGTTTCCGGGATGTACTGCCCGCCGTAGCGACCGAATCGCCCCTGCTCATCCGGGCCGGTGACCACTTTCTCCCTCCCCCCTTGCGGGCCTTCATTTTCCCTCCCCCTCTGGGGGAGGGCAGGGTGGGGGCCGTCGGTCGTGCTCATGTTCGGTCAGCACCTCGCACGGCGGCGACGAACGCGCGCAGTTTCGCGTGATCCTTGCGCCCGGGTTCGGCCTCGACGCCGCTGCAGACATCGACCGCCCATGGATGCAGTTCGCGCACGGCGCCCTCGACATTGCCCGGCGTCAATCCGCCGGAAACGACGACCGGGTACTCGCGGGCGACGGCTTTTGCCTGCGGCCACGCCCATGCCCTTCCGGTGCCGCCGATGCGATCCGGCGCCCAGGTATCGAACAGCGGATGATCGCCGCGTTCGAGCCGGAGCGCGGTCAGGTCTTCGCCCTCCTGCACACGGAAGGCCGGCAGGTTGAGCAGACCGAGGGCGCGATCCTTCTCGGTCAACGGCCGGTAGACCTGGATCGCGGTCAGGCCGCAGGCGTCGGCGACGGCCGCGATCTGCTCAGGGGACTCGTCGATGAAGACGCCCACCCGCTCGACGCCGCTTGGGACCTTGGCGATGACGTGCTTGACATCGTCGACCCGAACCTGGCGCTTACTGCGGGTGAAGATGAAGCCCAGCAGGTCGACGCCGAGCTCGATCGCGAGCTCGACATCCTCGGGCCGCGTGTTGCCGCAGATCTTGATCTTCGTCATCGCCCACTCAGTTCGCGAACTTTTGCCTCGAGGTCCGCAGCCCGAAGCAGCGACTCGCCGACCAGCGCCGCGTTGACGCCAAGCCGCTCGAGGGCGTCGACATCGGCGCGACTGCTGATGCCACTCTCGCTGACGATGACGTGGCCGGCCGGTATCAAGTGACGCAACCGTGCCGTCGTGTCCTTGACCGTGCGCATCGTTGTCAGGTCGCGGTTATTGATGCCGATGATCGCGGCGTCGGCCCGCAGCGCTCGCTCGACGTCGGACTCGTCGTGAACTTCGACCAGGGCCTGCATGCCATAGCTGTGGGTGACGGCCAGCAGGTCACGCAGGCGAGTGTCGTCGAGGACGGCAACGATCAACAGCACCGCGTCGGCACCCGCCGCACGCGCCGCCATCACTTGCACCGGATCGACGATGAAGTCTTTGCAGAGTAGCGGAACCGCGACCGCCGCGCGGATCGCCCGCAGGTGCTCGAGGCTGCCACCGAAGAACTCTGGCTCGGTCAGAACCGAGAGCGCCGCGGCGCCATTGGCCACGTAGCGGTGCGCCAGCCCGACCGGGTCGTAGGGCCGCTGCAGCCAACCGCCCGAAGGTGACCGCTCTTTGCACTCGGCGATCAGCGCCACCCTCTCGGCGATCAGCGCTCCACGAAAATCCGCGGGCGCCGGAGCTTGGGCCACCGATCGGGCGAGTCCGGCGTCGATGCCGTCGGCTTTGAGCGCCGCGATCGCCGCGCGCCTCGACTCGAGGATGCGTTCCAGGATGGGGGCGGCTCGAGTAGCCATCGGGCTAGGCGGGCGCTGCGGTCTTTTCCAGGACTCCTTTCATCCGCTTGACGCCCTCCTCGATCTGGTCGATCGAGTTGGCGTAGGACAACCGCAAGTATCCCTTGCCCTCCTCGCCGAAGGTGCTCCCGGCAAGCAGTGCCACGCCGCCCTCATTCAGCATCCGGTCGGCGAGCTGTCGCTCGTCCTGGCCGGTCTTGGTGATGTTCGGGAACACATAGAAGGCGCCCAATGGTTTGTGGCAGCTCACGCCTGGAAGGGCGTTCAACTGATCCACGACGACGTCGCGGCGACGCTTGAACTCGCCAACCATCGCTTGCACCGCCCCATCCGATCGGGGCGAGAGCGCCTCGATGGCGGCCATCTGGGTGAAGGCCGCCGCGCACGAGCTGCTGTTGATCATCAGCGTCTCGAACTTCTGTGCCAGCGGCAGCGGTGCGACGGCGAAGCCAAGGCGCCAACCGCACATCGCGTATGCCTTGCTAAGCCCGTCCGAGTAGATGGTCCTCTCCAGCATTCCGGGTACGGTCATGATCGACGCGTGATGGCCGTCGTAGGTGATCTGGCCGTAGACCTCGTCGGTCAGCACATAGAAATCGTGCTTCATCGCCAGCTCAGCAATCTGCTCCAGGTCGCGGGTCGATAGCACGCCCCCGGTCGGGTTCTGCGGCGAGTTGATGACCAGCAGCCTCGTCCGTGGCGTGATTTTCGATTTGAGCTCCTCGATGTCGAGCCGGAAGTCGTTGCGCTCTCGTAGTGGGACTCCTACCGGAATTCCACCGGCAAGCGTCGCCGCCGAAGCGTAAATCGCGTAGCCGGGGTCGGGGACGATGACCTCATCACCTGGGTCCACCACCGCCAGCATGGTGAACAACAGCACATTCTTGGAGCCGGGCACCATGACGACCTGCTCGGGCTTGACCTCGACCTCGTACCACCGTCGGATCCAGTCGGCCACGGCCTGCCGCGCCGGCATCAGGCCGCCGGCCGGCGTGTAATGGGTGTAGCCATCACGAAGCGCGCGCTCGGCGGCCTCGACGATATTGGGCGGAGTGGGAAAGTCGGGCTCGCCGATCTCGAGATGCACGATATTGCGACCCTGGGCCTCCAGCTTGCGCGCCTTAGCCAGCACCTCGAAGGCGGTTTCGGTCCCGATCTCACTCATGCGGCGTGCGAATTTCATCGTCACTGCCTCATCCTCTCACGCCGAACGGACCGAGGTCGCCGCGAACCGGCAACCAGTCGACCGCGACATCCTGGACGCGTGCCGCCCTCGGGCCTTTCCGAAGCAGATCGAGGAACTGTTCGAGTGCACCGCTGTTGCCCTCCGCCTCCACTTCCACCGCGCCATCGTAGCGGTTGCGGACATAGCCCTCAAGACCCAGACGGCGGGCGTGCGATTGGGCAAAATAGCGGAAGCCGACCCCCTGAACATCGCCGACGATTTCGGCCTTCAGGCGGCGGCGCTCGGGTGCTGCCAGGCTAGGCGTGCGCGAGCGGGCCGCTGGTCACGACCACGGAGACCCGCTTGGGCGCATCCGGGATCGCCTGGAGCGTGCGCCGGACCACCGGCAGGTAGGCCTGTACCAGCTGTCGGGCGGACTGCTCGGTGGGGGCCCCGATCACGAGCCGTTGCTCGTCGCAGTGGCAACAGGTCGCGGTGCCCTCCCAGCAGGTTCAGGCTCAACAGGAGTTGAAGCTCCCGCCACACCGCACTGCCCTGCATTGCCCCTAATGCTACTCCCGAAATGGGGCCCTAAGCTAGTCCCAAATGGACCTCACGGAGGCCGTCAAGAGCCAGGCGAAAGCCCTCGGGTTCTGTGCCGTCGGTATCACGAGCGCCGACCCGTTCGAGGAAGCCGAAGCGGCCGCCGCCCAGCGCACCGCCGATGGACTCATGGATGGTCTCAACTGGTGGAGCGAGGCGCGAGTGCACGCTAGCGCCGACCCTCGCCGCGCGACGCCGGATGCCCGGACGATCATCGCGCTGGCCTTTCCCTACCCGTCCACTCGTCCTGAATCCTCCAAACCTGAACACTTTTCCTCCCCCGCTCGCGGGGGAGAGCAGGGTGGGGGCGCTAACGACGGCCCCCGCGGACGGATCGCGTCCTATGCGCTGGGTCGCGATTACCACGAGGTCCTGCTCGAACGGATGCAACCCCTGCTCGCCATGCTGCGCGAGCACGGCTACACGGCCAAGACGTACGTGGACCACGGTTGGATGCTCGACCGCGCTGCGGCGGCGCGGGCCGGCATCGGCTGGCTGGGCAAGAACACCAACGTGCTGATCCCCGGCGTCGGTTCCAATGTCTTGCTGGCGGAGATCGTCACCTCAACTGCGGTGCCTGCGACGCCTGCCTGCGCGTGTGTCCCACCGGAGCCCTGGTCTCGCCCGGCATCCTCGACAATCGCCGCTGCATTTCCTTCTGGACCATCGAACACCGCGGTGTCATCCCACTCGCCATCCGGCCCCTGATCGGCGACTGGATCTTCGGTTGCGATCTGTGCCAGGAGGTCTGCCCGGTCAATGCTCGGCCGGCGGCGCCCGACCCGAACGCGCTGGCGGCTTTCGGTCCGACCATCGAGGCGCGGCCCCGGCTCGAGGACTTGTTGACCCTCGACGAGCCGGCGTTCCGACGACGATTCCGTGAGAGTGCGGTGTGGCGGACGCGACGCGCCGGGCTGCTTCGCAATGTCTGCATCGCCCTCGGCAACATCGCCGACCGAGGGTCCGTGCCGGCGTTGGTCCGCGGGCTCGACGATCCGGAGCCGCTCGTCCGCGGACACGCGGCGTGGGCGCTAGGCCGGCTCGGCGGCGCGGCCGCGCGTGCGGCGCTTACGTACGGACTCAGTCGCGAGACCGACGCTTGGGTGCGGGACGAGTGCGGGCTCGCGTTGCAGGCGTGCGGGCCACTCGCCGTCCCGTCAGTGGTTTGACGGTGCTGCCTTCCTCGGCCCGGGCCAGCATGAACAGCAGGTCCGAAAGCCGGTTCGCGTAGCGCATCACCTCCGGGTTGCGCAGCTGGCCGGCCTGCTGCAAGCCGACGATCCGGCGCTCCGCGCGACGCAGCACGGCGCGGGCGACGTCGAGCGCCGCGGCGGCCGGCGTGCCACCTGGGATGACGAATGCATCGGGTAGCGGCACACGGCGCTCGAGGTCATCGATCTCGACTTCCAACCGCTCGGTGACGTCCGGCGTCACGACCATGAAATGCTGCTGGAGCTTGTCGTACTCGGCGGTGTCGGTTGCCAGCTCGGCGCCAACCGTGAAGAGCTCGCTCTGCACCCGCAGGATGATGGCGTGGCGGCCGCGGTCTTTGATCAGCGCCCGCGCCACGCCCAGGGCTGAGATGGCTTCATCGACCGCGCCGTAGGCTTCGGTCCGCGGATCGGTTTTTGACACGCGGCCGCCGTAGAGGAGGCCGGTCTCTCCGCCATCCCCGGTCTTGGTGACGATGCTCTTGCGCGCGATAGCGATCGCCTCAGGCGACGCTGCGTGTCGCGAGGTCCTGCACCCAACGCTGCAGCACCTGGCGATGGCTGGGAAAGGCGAGCGGCGGCAAGCCAGTGGGTTTGAACCACCCGACCTCCTGCACCTCGTCACCCGCCGCGGGCTGACCGGCGACCAGGCGCGCGCGATATGGAAGGAAGACGATGCCCTCGTCGTCCACGATGATGTGCTGCAGGGGGAGCAGCTCGAGCGGTTCGACCTCGACTTGCATTTCTTCCCTGCACTCGCGGACGAGCGCGGCTTCCGGATGCTCATCCCAGTCGACGTAGCCGCCAGGCAATCCCCACAGGCCACGACCCGGCTCGATGTCACGCCGGCCGAGCAGCACCCGCCCAGCATCCTCGATCAAGGCAATGACGACGACCTTGGGGTTGCGGAAGAAGATCCGGTCGCATTTCGGACAGGCCCGCAGGTCCTGCTTCGCCACCAGCCGCGGCTCGGTCTTCGATCCGCAGCTGGAGCAGTAGGTGATCATCGGGCGCGGCTGAGGCGCCACCCGGCGGGGACGACGATCGCCGCTGCCGCCAGCTTGATCGCGTCCACGATCAAGAAGGGAAAGAGCCCGAAGTCAAGCACCTTGGACTCAGGAACGAAATGAGCCAGCCAGAGCAGCCCGAAAAAGTAAATCGCCACCTCGCCGGCAATCATGGCGATGACCGTCCGCGGCAGGTCCTTCGTCCATCCCCAATCGGCAAACCATCCCACGACGAACGCCGCTGCCACGAAGCCGGCGAGGTATCCGTAGGTCGCCGCGTTCGCCGGCGCGGCCGCGAACACCGGCAGCCCAACCATGCCCTCCGTGATGTAGAGCAACATCGACGCGGCACCGAGCCGGGCACCCAGCAGCGCGCCACACAACAGGACCGCAAACGTCTGCCCGGTGATGGGAACCGGCGTGAAGGGCAGCGGAATGGCGACGTGGGCCATGAGCCCGGTGAAGAGGCTGAACCCGATCACCAGGCCGAGGTCGCTCAGAAACGACCGCTCGGGAATCCAGTGGCGCGCGAGCGTGGTCGTCGCCGATGCGGGTCGCACGCAGAAATCCTAATGAATAGCCGCCCCCGGTGTGGAGAGGGCGGCGTGACTGTTAGACGATCGCGGAACGATGCCCGTTGCTGGCCTCGAGCAAGCGGAGTGCCTGGTCGACGCTGATCTCACGGTGGGCGACCGCGCGGAGCATCGCCACCTGGGGCCGGTCGGCCATCGGCTCCAGCCGGTCAGCCACGCGGCGAAGCAAGTTGGCGATCGTGACCCGCCAGTGCCGTGCTGGCGCGGGGTTGTCGGGCATTTGAAGGGCACTGGACAGCAGGCGTCGGCGCGCCGCGTCAGCGATGAGGTGTTGATGGCGATCGAATGCCTGCTGGCACATCGCGTCGAGGTTCGTCATGATGCCCTCCTGTTAGGGAAGCCGCCGATCGGCTTCGTCGACGTCGATCTCACCGCGGGCAAGCTGCTCCAGCATTTGGAGGCGTGGATCGGGCGCCGCCTTCTCGCCCAGGCCGAGCCTGGTCAGCAAGGCATCGAAGCGCGCCCGCGCCGTCGGATAACTGACGCCCAGGTGCCGCTCGAGGTCTTTCATGTTGCCGCGCGACGCCAGAAAGACGCGCAACACATCGCGATCTTCTCGACCCAGCGAGCAGAACTCGCAGGTTTCAAAGCTGCCTGAAAGCTCGGTCCCGCAGGAGCGACAGCTGAGTCGCGTCAGCGCCAGCTTTCCGCCACACACCGGGCAATCGCGCGGCGCGGATCGAAGTTCGTCGTTCACTGATCGGCGGTTACCCTGACCGAGCCCATGTTGGTCTCGATCACGAGCGACGCGGTTCCATCGCCGATGGTCACGTCCTGAGCGCCGCGGTCCCCGGCCTCCCCTGGAAGGGTGATTTTACCCAGGTGCGCGCGAGCGTTCACCCGCACGCTGCTGCCACGCT
Source organism: Chloroflexota bacterium (assembly GCA_005882045.1). GTDB lineage: Bacteria > Chloroflexota > Dormibacteria > CF-121 > CF-121 > CF-13. The sequence goes on from VBHO01000034.1 coordinate 8,447, forward strand.
CCAGGTGGAGGTTCACCGAGCCCGCGTCGCATGCGATTCGTGATTCGCCGTCGTCGAGCCGTCCATTCGCCCGAATCGAGCCCGCCTGGACCTTCAGATCGAGCGGCTTTCTGAACCCGTCAATCGTCGCCGAGCTTGCCTGGACATCGGCGCGGATTGGTCCGTCGACTCCGTTGACCCGGAGGCTGCCTGCCTGTACCTGGAGGTCGAGCTCCAGCGCTGGGTTGACCCTGACGACCAGCCGATCGCCGCTCGAATGTTCGGGAAACCCAAGCCAGGACCTGGTGATGAAGGTGCCCGGTTCGTTGGCGGTCTCGCCCTCGATGATCATTACGTCGCCATCGATGCGCGCCCGGTGTTGCCCGTCCGCCACGGCGTCGCGGACGTTCGGATCGCCGATGACCTCGGCCGCACCGAGCCGCTTGATCACGCGCACGCAGCGGATGCGTGGCTCCGTATCTTCCCGGTCCTTGGCGACGGCGTCGAGTTGCGCGGCCGCCTCTTCTGGGCTAATCGTGCCGGCAGCGACCCGGCTCAGGATTTCACGCCGGTCAGCCTTGCTCATGGCAAGACTATAAAGTCAGGCTTACTAGATTGTCAAGAGTATTTGCTAATTTGTCGCCGTGAGCACCTTCTCGAACTCAGGCTTGGGTGTCAGCAGCGAGAGGTCCTCTTCGGTCAGCGGGCTTGACTCCAGCGTCCGTCCGGCCTTGGCCGCCGCGACGATCTCGTCCTTGTGCAGGCGGATGCGGCGCGCACCGAGCGGGCACTTGAGGTACTCGGCCATCGGCTCGTCGCAGTAGCCCAGTCGCTGATCCCCGCACTTCGGCTGCACCGGCTTGGCCAGCTCTGGGAATTGGGCCTTGAGCGCGTTGCGCGCCCGGGCCCACATGTGCCGGATCTCCCACTGCGCTCGCCAGCAGAGACGCAGGTCGGCGATGTGGAGGAACTCTTCGAAGTTCACGGTGAAGGTCAGGTTCGTCGAGGCGGCGTTGGGAAGGAGGAAGCGGGCATCCTCCGCAGGGACGCCCGCCTTGAGCGCCTGGTCATAGAGCTCGCCCACGCGGTGCATGAACGCAAGGTACTCATCGCGCAGGCCGGCTTGCTCCCACGTTTCCGGCACGACAAATGGAAAGTCGGCTTCCTTGAAGGCGTAATAGCGCTGCGACTGCTGGTCGAAAGTGATCCCGTTGTTGTGGCGCACCAGTTGATGGCTGGCGGAGCGAGAAAGGCCGCTGACCGCGAAGGTGAAATACACCTGGGTGCGCGGCGAGGAATGGCCGCTCTTCAGCTTGTCGAAGATGAACGCCTTCATCTTCTCTTGAGTGATCTTGCCCGACTCGATGTCGGCCCAGATCTCCTGTGGCGTGAAGCGCGAGTAACAGGTCCGGAAGGCGACATACATTACCCGGACCGGATCGGGCGTATGGGTCAGGAGCTGGACATCAATCGCGGTTTCCATCCGGGGCCTTCCCATTTTGAGACCCCAACATATTGGTGTCAAGGCCAACGTTTCCCACAACCTGTGGATAATCTGGGGAGAAGATATCATGACCAAAGTGCCAGTTACGGAAGCGGATTTCAACCTCCAGGGGCGCGTCGACAACTACCGCGAACGGCTGTTCCAGCTGCTGACCGCGCTCGACGCCATGGTTCAGGCACAGCTCGCCAGCCTGAACCGCGAGAAGCTGGGCGGCCGCGGGCGGCTGACTTACCAGGGTCGCCCGCCACGTTGGACGCTCGCCTGGAAGAGTAAGGGCCATCGCCAGTATGAAGTCAACCTGATGGCCTTCGCCCAGGGCGGCGCCTGGGTAATTCACGGGCGGATGGGCCTCGACCGTCCTTTCCGCAATCTCAAGAGTGTCCGGGAGCGAGACGAGACCACGCTGCGCCAGGAGATCCTGGACCAGCTGGCGACCGACGAGGCCGTCCTCTAGCGACGCGCGATCGTCTCCGCGAGGACGATTGCGTCCTCACCGACCCCGAGCAATGTGGCCGACTTGCGCTTGCGCTGGAAATGCACGCCCATGAAATGAAGTCCGGGGACAGTCGTGCTCGAGCCGTCCTGCTGGATCGGGAAGCCACCATCGTCGAATGCCTTTGGAAACGTCACCCAGCTGGCGTAGTCCGGTCGGAAACCGGACGTAAAGATGATGGTGCCGACGTCATCAAGCGCCAGGGACTCGGTGGGGTCGGCCTTAAACGGCGGCGGCGGCGGCATCTCGGGGGCTCGGATTGATCCAGCGGCACACGTCTTGCGGATGAGCTCGCAGACATCGGCATACCGTGTGTCGCCAAACGTAACCGACTGGGCCAGGTCAGGCGCAAAGTGCGCACGGCCGTCGGCGACGCCGATGAAATGGCCCAGCAGCTGGACGCCCTGCGCTTGCAGCGTTCGAAAGTTCAGGTCGTGACCGCCCAGGCGGCCGCTCATCTGCGGGTTGGCCAGCAGCCTCGCCTGCGAGCTCGGCAGGTCGCTCAACTTCGCGTCAAAGTAGGGCGTGTCATTGATCCAGGCAATGGTGTCGCGGCCCTCGAACCGACGCGGAATCCACGGGGCGCGACCGCACGAAAGGAACACATCCCGCCCCGCCTCGAAGATCTCTTCGGCCAGCTGGCACCCTGTCTGACCGCTACCCACGATGAGCACCCTTCCGGGTGGCAGCGCGGCAGGGTTGAGGTAGTCCTCGGCGTCGATGACGTGGACCGAGGCGGGGAGGTGTGCGGCGGCCGGTGGCCTGTGTGGCTTCTGGTATCCGCCCGACGCAAGAACAACCTCTCTCGCTTGAATCTCGCCCGAAGATGTTCGTAGAAGAAATCCGCCATTTTCTCCAGGCTCGAGGCCGATGACGCTCACGCCTTCACGCACGGGCGCCTGGAAACCTGCTGCGTACGCAACGAGGTGGCTGACAATCTGCTCCTTGCGCATGAATCCGTCG
>VBHO01000034.1:11473-12486 GCA_005882045.1 Chloroflexota bacterium
CAACCCGGCCCCGCTCTAGAACTATGTGCTCAACTCCCGCCGCCACAAGCTCGTGGCTGAGCGAAAGACCCGCCTGCCCTGCGCCGACGATGACGACATCGACGTTCGAATTCATCGACCCGGATTGTAGACGTCACGAGTTCGCGCACGGGACGGTCTGGGCGGACAGTCTACCCGAAAACCTCAGCAAAGTGCTAAACGGCATGCTCGCGGTGCTGGACGAAGTCATGGAGAAAGGGCCGAGCGAAGACGAGCTTCACGACGACGTTGAAGCCTTGCGTAAGAGCGTCGACAACCCGGGGTGGCCAATGGCCCTGCTCGACTCTCAATTGACTCACGAACTCTTTGGCACGACCATGCGGACCATGGATGAGGCCATCGCGGAGCTCGAGAAGATGACGCCTGCGGATTACGCCGCCCTGCTACGGGAGATCTTCCCCTCGCTGCTCACCATCGTCCCACCGGGTGTGGCGGTGCTCGACCCGCGCCTGACCGCGGTCCCTGCATGGTCAACGGAGGAAGCCCGGGGAACTGTATACAGGCTGCGCGCCGCGACGAGCGTGGTGGCGCAGCAAACGACCTCTCTAACACTGGGAGACACCGCCATCACGCTGCGGCAGGGCCCGGAAAGCTGGTCACGATCCCCACGCCGAGTGCGTCGCCGCCCTGGCCTGGGACGACGGCAGCCGAACGTTGCTGTCGCGCGATAGTTTCCGGCTGCATGTCCGTCCGAGGGACTGGAAGGGCGGCGCGGAGATCGCGACAGCCCTCGAGCAGCGTCTGCCCAACGACGTACTCGTGCCAGCGGGGCCGTGCCCCAACCCGGACCCCGAGGTCTTGAGCCCGGATTCGGTACCGGCGTCGGCGAGCGCCAAACGGCCGCGGCGGGTTGATTGGACGCGGGCGTTGGTCACGTTGATCACCGGCCTGGTTATGCTCGGCATCTACCTCACCCTCAAGGCGGTAACGGCGGGGCATTAGCGCCGCCAGGGCTGCTGCGACTGCTTACGAGC
>VBHO01000035.1 GCA_005882045.1 Chloroflexota bacterium
TTCAGCGGTCCACGCACCCAGTGGGCAACCGGGATTCCAAACCCCTTCTTCGGCCGTTCGAGTATCGACCTGGGGAGCAGCCCTTTGAGCGCATAGCGGAGCAGATATTTGGAACGCAGCCGGCGCAGCTTGAGGTCCACCGGCAGCGCGGTCACGTACTCGACCAGGTTGACGTTGAGCAATGGCACGCGAGCCTCGAGCGATGCCATCATGCTCGCCCGGTCGACCTTCGCCAGGATGTCGTTCTCCAGGTAGAGCTTCATATCCAGGTACAGAACCTGGTTGATCGGGTCAGCCAGCGCGTGGGCCGCCAGGTGCTCCGCGACCGGGTCGGGCGCGGCCGTCTTCCGAATCGCTTCCTGGACCCCGCTGGTCAGCAGCTCGGCCCGCTGCGCTGGACTGAATGATCCGAGCCAGCGCGCGTGCCGCTCGCCCAGCGGCAATCCCGCCCCGCTGACGAAGCGTCTCGCCTTGAAATCCAGGCTGATGTTGTTGCTGGAGACCGGGAGGCGCCGGACCAGGGCCGGCACCACGGAATCGCGTAGCACCGAAGGCAAGGCCTCGTAGAACCCGGCCAGGCGATGCGCTTGCAGGGTCGGGTATCCGGCGAACAGCTCGTCGCCGCCGTCACCGCCCAACGCCACCTTTACGTGCTCGCGGGCAAAACGCGAGAGCAGGTAGGTCGGGATGATGGACGCGTCACCCAGCGGTTCGTCCAGGAGCGCCATGACGGTTGGCACCAGGTCGGACATCATCTGCGGCTCGAGGATCAGCTCCCGGTGATTCAGGCCCAGGTGCGCCGCCACCGTCCTGGCATGTCGTGACTCGTCGAAGGAGCGGTCGGTGAATCCGATCGAGAAGCTGTTGACGTTGCCCGGCGACAGTTGGGCCATCATCGCCGCCACCGCGCTCGAGTCGATGCCACCGGACAGAAAGACCCCGAGCGGCACGTCACTGACCAGCTCCATGCGGACCGATTCCTTGATGACCGCGAGCAATTCCGCGGCGTGCTCGTCGAGAGAACGGTCGGGGACGGCCCGCTCGCTGCGCTCCAGGTTGACGTCCCAGTACTGGCGAACCTGCAGATCGCGCCGCTGCGGATGCCAGGTCAAGGTATGCCCCGGCGGCAGCTTGAAGACGCCGGCAATGATGCTGCGGGGGCTCGGGACGTACTCCAATCGCAGGTACTCGTTGAGGGCCGTCGGATCAACCTCGCGAGAGACTTCCGGATCCTCCAGCAGCGCCTTCAGCTCGGAGGCGAACAACAGGCGGCCGCCGGCCACCGTGTAATAGAGCGGCTTGATGCCGAGCCGGTCCCGTGCCAAAAAGAGCGCCCGCCGGCGCGTATCCCAGATGGCGAAGGCGAACATCCCGTTCAGGTGAGCGACGCAGTCCTCGCCCCATTGCTCGTAGGCGTGGACGATCGCCTCGGTGTCCGACCGTGTATAGAAGGTATGGCCCGCAGCCGTCAGCTCGCCGGCAAGCTCGCGAAAGTTGTAGATCTCGCCGTTGAGCACGACCCACTGCGTCTGGTCCTCGTTGTGGATCGGCTGGTGTCCGCCATCCAGGTCGATGATCGACAACCGCCGGATGCCGAGGCCCATGCCGTCCAGCACGAGCGTCCCCTGGTCGTCGGGTCCCCGATGTGTGAGGCGCGCGCACATTCGCTCGAGGAGCTCAGCCGGCGAGCCCGGAACCGGTGTTCCGGCGAACCCGCAGATGCCGCACATCGGCTTAGCCGGGGTTCGACACGTTGCCCGACGAGAGGCTGCGGACCCGCTGGCGGGGCAGCCGCTCGACCAGTTCGGGCGACGCCGCACCCTCCACAACCTGGCGGACGACGTAGGTCGGTTTGCCCTGCGATTCGTGATAGGTGCGGATGATGAGCTCGGCCAGGAGGCCCATCATGATGAATTGGAGTCCCAGCGTGGCCAGGAATACGGCCAGCAGGAGCAGCGGATTTCGGTACGCGTAGACATAGGGCGGTAGCAGCTTCTGGATGATGACGACGACGCCCAACAGCACGGCGAGCAGCCAGAACACGAACCCGATGAACCCGAACAGGTAGAGCGGCTTGGTCCCATAGCTGCCCAGGAACTTCACCGTCAGGAGATCGAGAAGGACGCGGGGGGTTCGTGACAGTCCGTATTTGGACCGGCCGAACCGGCGTCGATGATGGGTGACCGGGATCTCCGTCACCGACGCGCCCGCCGCCGCGGCATAGGCGGGGATGAAGCGATGCATCTCCCCGTACAGCTTTACGTCTTCCAGCACCTCGCGCCGATAGGCCTTGAGTGTGCAGCCATAGTCCTTCAGCCGGACGCCGACGACGCGCGAGATCAAGGCATTGGCCACGCGCGACGTAATGACACGCGAGAGCGCATCCTGCCGGTGCTGCCGCCAGCCGCTCACCACGTCGTAACCCTCGTCCAGCTTGGCCAGCAGTCGCCGGATGTCGCCCGGATCATTTTGCAAATCGCCATCCATGAAGACGAGCGTCTCGCCACGGCTGTGCTCGATGCCGGCCTGAAGGGCGGCCGTCTGGCCGAAGTTGCGCCGCAGCCGGACGATCCGGACATGCGGGTCGCCACCGGCCACCACCAGGAGTCGCTCGAAGCTGGCATCCGAGCTGCCGTCGTCGACGTAGACGATCTCGTACGGGATGTCCAGCGCGCCCAATGCCGCCTGCAGCTCCTGGTGGAGGAGCGGGATGTTCTCCTCCTCGTTGAAGACGGGGACGATGACGGACACGTCGACCGCAGCCGCGTCGGCGGCCACGCGCCCGCCGCGCGCTGATTCAGCCAACTTACGCATGACCGTGACCCTGCTCGAGCCAGGCCACCTCGGCCTGCAACCCTCGCTCGAGGTCGAACGACGGGCTGAATCGCAAGGCGGATCGCGCGCGGGCGCAGTCGGCAAACGTATCGTGCGCGTCGCCCGGCTGCGCCGGCCGGCGGACGATCCGGGCGGACTTTTTGGTGATCCGCTCCAACAAGGCAATGACCTGGTTTACACTCACACGCGCTCCGCCGCCTATGTTATAGACCCGGTCGGCGGCCGGCTCCTCCTGTCCCGCGGCGGCCAGCGTGGCGGCCACGATGTCAGCCACATACGTAAAGTCGCGCGTCTGCTCGCCGTCCCCATTGACGGCCAGCTCCCGGCCGTCGAGCAAGGCGGTGATGAACTGGTAAAAGGCCATATCCGGCCGCTGCCGGGGCCCGTAGACGGTGAAATAGCGCAGCGAGACGGTCGGCACGCCGAAATTCCGGCCGTAGAGCGAGCAGAGATGCTCCGCCGCGAGCTTGGTGACTCCGTAGGGCGAGACCGGCTGGGGGAGCGTGGTCTCACGCGTCGGCAGCGCCGGCGCGTCGCCATAGACCGACGACGATGAGGCGAACACGAACTTCTTCAAGGACGCAACACGCGCGGCTTCGAGCAACCGCTGGGTGGCCACGATGTTGTTGTCCGCGTAGAGGGGGAAGCTCGAGCCCCAGCTCCCTCGCACGCCGGGCTGGCCGGCCAGATGGAAGACATAGGTCACGCCAGAGAGCAGCGCCGCGAGATCGGCCGTCAGCAGGTCGTCCTCGCGGAACGTGAACCCGTCCTGTCCTTTGAGCCGGGCCAGGTTCTGCTCCTTTACGCGTCGCGGGTAGAAATCGGTGAATCGGTCCACGCCGACCACCTCCTGACCGGCGTCGAGCAGGCGCTCCGCCAGGTGAGAGCCGATGAAGCCAGCGACGCCGGTGACCAGGCATCGCTCCCGATGGCGAGGAGCCGGAAAAGTCGACAGAGCTTCCCGAGGATACTATTCGCGGCGGTATGTCTCTCAGGGCTGCGGCGCTGCTGGCCGCCGGTCGGCGCCACCTGACCCTGCTGTTTGCGCTTGCCATCGCCATCCTCTTTCTCTTGATCTGGCATCAGGTCCTGACCGGCGACAAAGTGCTGGTGGGCGGGGACGTCCTTTATGACTATCCGCCCTGGCACGGCTCGCCGCAGGCGCACCACGCGACCAATTGGCTGACCGCCGATGTGGTGCGGCAATTTGTTCCCTGGCTGGGCCTGGAGCGGCAGGCGCTCTACGCCGGCCATCTTCCCCTGTGGAACCCCACGATGCTTGGCGGAAAGCCGCTGCTCGCCAACTACCAGTCCGCCTTCTTTTCACCCTTCAGCTGGATAGGGCTGCTGATCGGTGGAGCGCGCGGCTACAGCTTCGCGATGCTGGCCAGGCTCTTGGTGGCGGGTGCCGGCACCATCGTCTTCCTTCGGATGCTGCGTCTCCCGCCGCTCGCGGCGGCGGTCGGCGGACTGGCCTTTGCCACCTGTTCGTACATCGTCCTCTGGCTCGGTTGGCCGCACAGCGCCGTCGCCGCCATCCTCCCCTGGGTGTTCGCCGTCGTCGAAGCCTACCTGCGCCGCCCAGGCATCCGGGCCGCGATCCCGGTGGCGGCCATCGTCGGCATCCAGTTCGCGGCCGGCCACCCGGAGACCTCAATCATCCTGGCGGAAGGGCTCGCGATTTACGTGGGCGTGCGCCTATCGCAACCGATGCCGCACCGGCTCGCGGTGCTCGCCGGACTCGGCCTCGCCGGGGTGCTCGGCGCAGGGCTGGCCGCGATTCAGCTGGTGCCCTTCTTCGCGCAATTCAGCCAGACGACGCTGGGCACCTATCACCCCGCCGCCGGGAGCTTTCACCTGTCGCTCAGTGCCCTCAGCAGCTGGCTGATCCCCAATCTCTACGGTAATCCCGGCATCGACGGCCTGCTCGGCCGGCCGCCGCACTACAACGCCAGCACCGGGTTCATCGGCGTCGGCGTCCTGGTGCTCGCCGTCATCGGCGCCACCGCCCGTGCAACCCCGGCCTGGCGGGCTCGATTGCCGTTCGTCCTCATCCTTATATTCTCTGTCGGCGTCGCGTACGGTCCGTTGACCTGGCTGGTTGGGTCGCTGCCCATCCTGCGGTCGACCGACAGCGCCTACGTGATTTTGCTGACGTGCTTCAGCCTGGCGACACTGGCCGGTTTTGGCACCGCGTCGCTGCTCGAGCGGCCGGTACGCCAATCGTTTGCGGGCGGAGTCATGGGCCTGCTCGGGCTGGCCGGCCTGGCGGGGCTCACCGTCCTCGCCGTCGCCTTTGTCATCCTTCGCGAGCGGGCGGAGACCTTGGTGCCGCGGTTACCGGCCGTGCTGCACGGCGGGTTCGGATTCTGGACCCTGGTCGGCGCCGCGTCGTTGCTGGCCGCCGTGGGTCTCGCGCTCTCGGTCTGGCTGCGCGGCGGTCGATTGGCCGTGACCGGCCTGCTCGCGCTCGTGTTGATCGAGGCGGCGCTCTTTGCCGGGCCGTATCAACCGCAAGTCGCGGCCAGCGAGATGCCGCCCCACAGCACGGCCGTCGCGTGGCTGCAGCAACATGCCGGCGGACGTCCGGTTGCGCCGATCGGACTGGGCACGCTCATTCCGGAAA
>VBHO01000036.1:0-540 GCA_005882045.1 Chloroflexota bacterium
GTTCGACCTGCTGATAGGCATCGCGGGCGCCGCCCGGCATGATGCTGGGCCCGTTCAAGGCGCCTTCCTCGCCGCCGGAAACGCCCGTTCCGATAAAGCGGAAGCCGCGCGCCTCCAGCGCCTTATCGCGACGCACGGTATCGAGGAAGTAGGAGTTGCCACCGTCGATCAGAATGTCGCCAGCTTCCAGGTACGGTGCGAGGTGTTCGATCGTCTCGTCGACCGGCGGCCCCGCCTTGACCATCATCAAGATGCGGCGCGGCTTCTCCAGTTGCGAGACCAGCTCCTGCGGCGTGTGGGCCGGCATGAACGCGCCCTCGGTGCCGTATTGCCTCATGAAGTCGTCGACGCGCGACGTCGTCCGGTTATAGACGGACACGCTGAACCCGTTTCGGGCGAGGTTGCGGGCGAGGTTCATCCCCATCGTCGCCAGCCCCACGACGGCGATGACGCTCATCGCGGGCTCGCTCGCCGGAGGCTGATGCCCAACATGACCACGACGATCACCGGGATGAGCCACCAGGCGGCGATGTGGTTGAC
>VBHO01000036.1:562-6536 GCA_005882045.1 Chloroflexota bacterium
ATCACCGACGATGAACTCGTACAGGAACCGCGCGATTGCCACGATCCAGGAAAATGGTGGGGGCATCGCCTATGCCGCCGGCCGCAGGCCGAGGGCCCGGTTCCGTTCGAGCGTGATGTAAGTCAGGGCCGTCGCCACATAAAGAATCAGCAACCCGGGGATCGCGGCGTCACCGCCCGGCCAGTCGATTCCAAGGCCTTCGATCGCCCAGAAGGTGCCGAACGTGCTGAGCAGAACACCGACGATCAACTGGAGCAGACTGCGTGGAATTCGTCGAACACTCTGGTGGAGGGCAAGCCCGATCCCACCAACGATGATGACCGCCCCCACGCCGCCGACGACCGCGCCAGCGAAATTGTTCGCGCCGGCACCGAAGGTGACGACGATGAAGGCCACCTCGAGCCCCTCCAGCACCACACCTTTGAAGGCCAGGAACCAGGCGGTCCAGTCCATGCCGGGGCCGGTCCACTCGGCGGCTTCGTGCGGATCCTGGCCACCGATGCCGGCCAACCCGCGCGCCGCGACTCGCATGATGCCCTTGCGAAACCACTGGAGGCCGAACGTGAGCAAGAGCGCCCCGACGATCAAGCGCAATGGTCCAATGGGCACCTGACTCAGAGCGGCCCCCAGCACCACCACGACCACCGCCAGCACACCAAACCCGGAAGCCGCGCCGATCAGTGTCGAGCGCCAACCGCGGGTCGCGCCCACGCCGACCACGATCGTGACCATCTCGATCGCTTCCACCGCCGAGGCCAGGAAGGTCGTGATGAGGACAGCCCACAGGCCGGTCATGTTTTGACTGTAGCGGTTTGCCGCGGATGAAGCATTCCCTGAGCGGCGGCGGGCAGGCCCTACTTTCGAGTGACTGCGGCCCCCGCGCCGAGTGGTGTAGGAATAGACGATGGCAAGGAGCAGCGTGACGGCGCGGGTGGAAACCCCGCCGCCCAGCAGACCACTGGCCGCGCTGAAAGCGCCGAGCGATCCCGGCTTCGCAGCCTTGCGACGGGCAGCCCGGGCCGCCATCATCATCCCGCTCGCCTTCGCGTTTGGGCAGCTTGTCCTCCACGACACCCAGAACGTCATCTTTATGGTCTTCGGCGGCTTTGCGCTGCTGGTAATGTCCGACTTCGGCGGGCCCCGCCCTGCGCGGGCGCTCGCCTATGTGACCGCGACGCTCGTCGGGGCTGTATTGATCGCTCTCGGCACGGTGGTTTCTCAGACCACCGCTCTAGCCGGTGCGGTGATGCTGGTCGTCGGCTTTGCGATTTCGTTCGCCGGCGTATTCGGTGGCTATGTCGCGGCCGCGCAAACCGGGCTGCTGCTGGCATTCGTGATCTCGGTATCCGTTCCGGCCCCCGCGGGCGCTGTCCCAGCGCGCGTCGCCGGTTGGGCCTTCGCGGGCATTCTCGCGACGCTCGCGGGCGTCTTCCTCTGGCCACGCTTCGAGCGCGTCAAGTTGCGCAAGTCCGCCGCGAAAGCGTGTCTGAGCGTTGCGAACCTGGTGGAAGGCCTTCGACCGGCCGCCCCTAATCGGGATCTCCCGCCGCTGCTGGCGGCGGCACGCCGGGCGGAGCAGATGGCACGACAAGAATATGCGGCCACCGCAAAACGCCCGGCTGGTCCCACGCGCCGCGATCGCGCCTTCGTCCAGGTGCTGACTGAATTGCAGTCGATCGTCGACATCGTGGAACGACCGTTTGAGCGGGCACGCAGCGCCACCCCACCAGGCATCGAGGAAACCGATCGGCTGATCGCGGCGACCGTAGCGGCCTTGCGATCGAGCGCTGACATCCTGACCGGCGGCCGACCGCCGGATCTGCGTGCCGTCGAGGAAGCGCGCGAACGTCATCGAACCGCGCTCGATCATTGGGCCGGTAAGGAATTGCGGGCCGGGCGGCCCGCGGATCAAGTGCTCGATGGTCTCGATGTTGATCACACGCTGCGCGTCGTTTCATACCTCGCGATCTCGCTCGGCAGCAACGCCGTGATCGCTGCCGGCGGCCGGCCGGAGGAAGAGATCGTCCTGCCGGTCTCGGCGCCGCGCCTCGAAGGTCTCATCGGCACAGCCACTCGGGTGCTGCGAACCATCGGCACGCACCTCCAGCCGTCGTCGACCGTCCTGCAGCGAAGTCTCCGGGTGGCGGTCGGCCTCGCACTCGCGGTCCTGCTCGCGCGCATCCTTGGGCTCTCGCACGCGTTCTGGGTCGTGCTCGGGACGCTCCAGGTCTTGCGCTCGACGGCGCTCGGCACCGGCCGCACCACCCTCGAGGCCCTGGCGGGAAATGTGATCGGAGTTGTAATCGGCGGCATCTTTGCTGTGCTCGCCGGCAATCACCCGGCCGTGATGTGGATTGCGCTGCCATTCGCCATCTTCCTCGCGGCGTATGCCGCCACCACCGTCGGATTCATCGCGAGCCAGGCGGCATTCACGATCAACCTGATCATCATCTTCAACCTCATCTCGCCGGCCGGCTGGCAGGTGGGCCTGGTGCGCATCGAAGACGTCGCCGTGGGCGCCACGATCAGCATCGTCGTCGGGCTGTTGCTCTGGCCTCGCGGCGCGCGACGGGAGTTCGGTCGCGCCGTGGCCGGGTTCTACCGCGCCGTCGCGACCTACCTGGAGGCTGCATTCGACCGCGTGCTCGACTTCGAGCCGCCGGCGAGCCTCGACCCGGCTCGGCGGGTCGCCGACCAGGCGCGTGACCGCGCCGGCGAGGCCTTCGATGCCTATCTCAACGAGCGAGCCGCCTCACCGCTCGATCCGCAAACGGCGGGCTTCCTGCTGTCGGCGGGCAATCACGCCATGCTCGCCGCCGAGCTGCTCGATGTCGTCGCGGGCCGCATGGGGTACCGTGCCGGGGGCTGCGCGGATGGCGCGCGCATGGTCCGCGGGCAAGAGACCGTCCTGCTTCGAAATCTCGTGGCCCTCGCCGATCGGTTGGGCCTCGAAAATTCGGGGCCCAATCAGGGGCCGGTTTCTCATGTAGCTTTGCGGTCGGCCTCGCTTGATTGCCTTCGCCGCTGGCGGAACGACGACCGGGCGGGACGGGGCGCGATGGCCGTGGTGATCGCCGGCGAGTGGGTACAGAACGTCGCCCGCCTGGAGGAGGACCTGCAGCGGCCGGTGGCGGTTGCCGTCGACGCGGCCCGGACGCCCTGGTGGCGTTGACCCCGTCGCTACGAGGGGGCAGGCCCCGCAGGCTCGGCCGCCACGCCGAGCCATTTGATCGGGTCTGAGACCGCAATCGGATCGCTGGCAGGAAACGTCTCCATCAACGCTTCGTCCAGCGCGTCATACCGATTGCGGTCCTCGTCCTCGGCGCTCAACGGGCAGGCTCCGGAGCGATCGTGTCGAGCTCGGCCAGCTCGGAGGGAGCCAGGTCCAACGCCACCGCGCCGAGGTTCTCCTCGAGGTGAGCCACCTTCGAGGTTCCCGGGATTGGCAGCATGACAGGTGAATGGGCCAGAAGCCAGGCCAGCGCGACCTGGGCCGGGGTGGCCCGGTTGCGGCGGGCGATCTCGGCGACAACGCCGGCGACGGCGAGCCCGCCACCTTCCACCGGACGCCACGGCAGGAATGCGATCTCCTCCAGCGAGCAGAACTCGAGCACGGGCTCTGACGAGCGCTCGTAGATGCTGTATCGGTTCTGCACCGACGCGATGGGCGTGAGCTTTTGCGCCTGCTCGACGTGATCCGTCGTCACGTTCGAGAGGCCGATGTGCCGAATCTTGCCTTCATTCTTCAGTTCCACCAGCGCGCCGACGGATTCCTCGTATGGGACCTTGGGGTCCGGGCGGTGAAGCTGGTAGAGATCGATCTGTTCGACCTTCAGTCGCTTGAGGCTGCCCTCACAGGCCGCGCGCAGATGCTCGGGACGACCGTCCGGCTCCCATTGTCCTGGCCCTGGCCGCAGCAGCCCACCCTTGGTCGCGATCACGAGCTCCTCCGGATAGGGGTAGAGGGCCTCGGCGATCAATCGCTCGCTGACCTCCGGCCCATAGGAATCGGCAGTGTCGATGAAGTTGATGCCGAGCTCGAGCGCCCGGCGCAGCACCCGCTTGCACTCCTCGCGATCGGCCGGCTCGCCCCAGATCCCTTCCCCGGTGATACGCATAGCGCCGAACCCAAACCGATTGATCGGCATATCGCCGCCGATGTCGATGGTTCCGGCAAGCGCCGCGGTGACTGTGCTCGTCGTGCGATCTGCCATAGCATCCTCCTGGGCTGAATAGCCGCCCCCGGCGTGGAAAGGGCGGCGCGTCGAATATCCGCCCCCGGCGTGGAGAGGGCGGCGTTATTAACTGTAGGCGCACGTCAGGGTACGATGCCACGATGAAGCTCGGACTGAACTTGCCCTACGAGGGCAGCCTCTCTTTCCCCGAGGCAGTTGAGCTCGCTCAACGCGCCGAGGCACTCGGCTTCGAATCGGTCTGGATGCCCGAAGCGTATGGCACGGATGCCGTCTCCATCCTCGGCGGCCTCGCCGCCAGCACGCAACGCATCCAGCTCGGTACTGGCATCGTCAACGTCTTCAGCCGGACGCCCGCCCTGCTCGCGCAAACGGCGGCCACGCTCGACTTGATCTCCGGTGGCCGTTTCATCCTCGGGCTCGGAACCAGCGGCCACCAGGTCGTTACCGGTTGGCACGGCGTGGCGTTCGATCGGCCGCTGCTTCGGATGCGCGAAACCATCGCGATCGTCCGCCAGGTCCTGCGACGTGATCGCCTGCTCTTCGAGGGCCAGGTCTTCCACCTCGACAAGGGCCTCAAGCTGCTGGCGCATCCCGTGCGCGCCACGGTGCCGATCTACCTGGCGACGCTGACCCCTGGCGGCCTGCGCCTGACCGGCGAACTCGCCGACGGCTGGATCCCGACGCTCTTCTCTCCCCAGCACATGAGTCTGTTCCGGCCGGAGCTCGAGGCCGGCGCGCGGATCAGCGGTCGCTCTCTCGATACCCTCGCGATCGCCCCGCACGTGCCGATCAGCATCGACGATGATCGCACCCGCGCCCGCGAGGCCCTCAAGCCCTGGGTCGCGCTGTACGTCGGCGGCATGGGGTCCAGGAGCAAGAATTTCTACAACGACCTGGTCAGCCGCTACGGTTTCGCCGATGATGCGCGCATGCTCCAGGAGCTCTACCTCGGGGGCAAGCAGCTCGAAGCGATCCATCGGGTCCCCGATGCCCTGGTCGATGCCATCAGCATCGCCGGTCCGCCGTCCTATGTGCGCGAGCGACTGGCCTTGTGGGCGTCCGCGGGCGTCACCACCCTGCTCGCCAGCATCCACGGCAAGACGCAGCAAGATCGGCTGCGCACCCTCGAGGTGCTGGCTGCAGCCGCGGGTGCCGTCGACTAGCATCAGTTCAGCACGGCAACATTCCCCAGTGAGGTGACCACGGTATGCCAGTACGGACAGCGGAAGCCATATGGCAGCGGTCGTTGCAGGACGGATCGGGAACGATGCGGTTGGGAAGCGGCGCCTTCGAAGGCAGCTACTCCTTCAAGAGCCGGATGGAGGATGGCCCCGGCACCAATCCGGAAGAACTGATCGGCGCTGCGCAGGCCGGTTGTTTTTCGATGGCGTTCGCCAATGGCCTTTCGCAGGCCGGCCACAAGCCACAGGAGATCCGCACCTTAGCCAGCGTGCACTTCGACAAGGGCGACAAGGGTTGGGGCATCACGCACATCGAGCTCAAGACCGAAGGCAACGTGCCCGGCATCGATGAGGCCACCTTCAAGCGCCTCGCCGAGGACGCCAAGCAAAACTGTCCCGTCTCGAAGGCGCTGGCCGCCACACCCATCACCCTCAACGCAACCTTAAAGACCGGCGTTACGGCCTAGCGGCGACCCGATGAGGGCGATGCGACTCCGGGCGGCGAAGGAACCTCTCCGCCTGGAAGAGTTGTCCGTGCCAACGCCGGCTGCCGGCCAGGTCCTGATCCGGGTGTCGGTCTGCGCCGTCTGTCGCACC
>VBHO01000036.1:6571-10013 GCA_005882045.1 Chloroflexota bacterium
CGTGATCGGCCACATGATCGTCGGAAAGGTCGAGGCCCTCGGTTCGGGCGCCCACCGCTTTGCGCCCGGTCAACGCATCGGCGTTCCCTGGCTCGGTTATGTCGACGAGACTTGCCGCTTCTGCCGCCGGGGGCTCGAGAACCTCTGTGTGAACGGCCGCTTCACCGGCTACCACATCGACGGTGGGTACGCGGACTTTTGCGTCGCCGACGAACGTTTCTGCTTTCCATTACCCGAGACGTACGAGGATCTGCACGTCGCGCCATTGCTCTGTGCGGGCTTGATCGGTTATCGCGCGCTGCGGCTCGCTGGCGATGCGCAACGGGTCGGCATGTATGGCTTCGGTGACTCGGCGCACATCATCGCGCAGGTCGCCCGTTACCAGGGTCGGCGCGTCTTTGCCTTTACTTCGCCGGGCGATACGAAAAAGCAGGCGTTTGCGCGGAGCCTTGGCGCCGAGTGGGCGGGCGACTCGCTGACAGCGCCGCCGGAACCGCTTGACGCCGCCCTGATCTTCGCACCGGTCGGTGCGCTAGTACCTGCCGCGCTCAAAGCCCTCGATCCTGGCGGCGTTGTGGTCTGTGCGGGCATTCACATGAGTGATATCCCTTCGTTTTCCTATGACCTCCTCTGGCAGGAACGGCAGATCCGGTCGGTCGCGAACTTGACGCGGCGGGATGGTGACGAGTTCCTGCAGATTGCCCCAAAGGTGCCCGTCCGAACCGACGTCCATCCGTATCCGCTGACGGAGGCGAATCAAGCCCTGGACGACCTCGCCCATGGGCGCTTCGAGGGCGCGGCCGTCCTGACCATCGCTTCCTGAACAACACGCGCGCCTTTCCACACCGGGGCGCGCTTATTCACGCGCGTCTTTCCGCACCGGGGCGCGTTCATTGGCTCTTACCCTGGCCTCATGATGACGGGCTAGCCTGTCATCGAACTGAAAGGTAAACACCCTCACCATTTCCTTACATGAATAACCGCCGGGCGCTGATCGCAGCCATAGTCGCCGGGGCATTGTTGGTTGGTGCCGCAGGCATTGGCATCGTGTATTTCGTCGTCTTCGCCGGATCGTCCCCGCAGAAGCTGGCGCTCAGTTCGCCGACACCCTCAACCTCGGCGTCTGCTGCGAGTTCGGCGTCGACGCTAGGGCCGGGGACTTGGACCGTAACCTCGGGCTCGCAGGCCGGCTATCGCGTCCGCGAGCAGCTCGCCTCCCTTCCCGCTCCAAGCGACGCCGTCGGTCGCACTTCCGCTGTCACCGGGACGATGACCCTCGCGCAGTCTGCAAGTGGCTACACCGTGACCACTGCGAGCTTCACCGTCGACGTCAGCAAACTGACCAGCGACCAGTCCAGGCGGGATCAGCGGATCCACTCGCAGGGACTTGAAAGCGACCGCTTTCCGACCGCCACCTTCCAGCTCACCACGCCGATCGCGGTGGTGGCCGACGCCGCCGGCGGCCAGACCATCCACGTCTCGGCGACCGGCGTGCTGACGTTGCACGGCGTAGCGAAGACCGTCACGATCCCGATCGACGCCCGGTTCACTGGTTCGAAAATCGAACTCGTCGGCTCTATCACGTTCCCCTTCAGCCAGTTCGGGATGACCCCGCCGAGCATTGGTGGGTTTGTCACCGTGCAGGACAATGCCACCATGGAATTCCAGCTCGAGCTGGTACAGCAGGGAGCCTAGCGATGCGGATCCTGGTCGCGGAAGACGATCGAGGCCTGCGGGAGGTCCTAGTGCAGGGACTGGAGGACGCGGGGTACCTCGTCGACGCCGTCGACCGTGGCGACGACGCCATCGAACAGTTGAAGTTCTATGAGTACGATGTCGCCATTCTCGACTGGCGGATGCCTGGGGTTCCCGGTGTCGAGGTCGCATCCTGGGCCCGGCGCAATGACCGGCCAACCGCGATCCTGATGCTGACCGCGCGCGACACCCCGCCGGACCGAATCCAGGGCCTCGATGCGGGTGCGGATGACTACCTCGTCAAGCCATTCGACTTCGGCGAACTGGTTGCGCGTGTGCGAGCGCTGCAACGACGGCCGCGCGGCGTGGGTGCGCCGGTCCTGAACCGTGGCGGGCTCTCGCTGGACCCAGCGCGCCGCCAGGTCACCCTCAACGGCAAGTTGCTGAACCTGACGACCGCCGAGCTCTACATCCTGGAGCTGCTGATGCGGCGCTTCCCGTCGGTCGTCGATCGCAAGGCGATCGCCGAGCACGCCTGGCGCGACGAGACCGAGCCGCTGGGGTCGAACGTCATCGACGTGAAGATGAGCCGGCTCCGCGCCAAGCTCGTCAACTCCGGCGTGCGCATCCTGACGGTCCGCGGTTCCGGTTTTCGTCTCGAAGAAGCCTAAGGGCAGATTTCCCTCCCCCACTCGCGGGGGAGCGCCAGGCTGAAGAATTTCCCTCCCCCGCTTGCGGGGGAGGGTCAGGGTGGGGGCTCCCGTCACGGTTTGACAGGTAGCCGGGCGCATCATCCCTCTATCGGAACGCAATCAAATTCCAGGAGGTCCACCACGATGACAAGTGAAGTTGACCGGGTGATGCAGGGCGCGATCGACGGCGCGGTGTACGGCGGTATCGTCGGCGCGCTGCGGGGCGCACGCGTCGAGCTGGCACCGGTGATGGCGCGCCCCCGCGCCGCCTGATCGAATTCGCCCTCTCCCCCTTCCCAACAGTCCCGGCTACGGCCTGGAGTTTTCGTTGTCGAGGATGGCGCGCGTCGCCGTCACGAGCGCGAGGTCGACGCAAGCGAACAGCAAGCCCAACGCCAGCCCGAGCACAAAGGCGAAAGCGGCGCCCACGGTCGCAAAGATCAAGGCTCCGAACCCTACGACGCCAACATCGCCGTTGAACGCGGACGAGATCGCCAGAATGAGCCCCAGGCACGCGAGAAAGGCGACGCCGTTGACGCCGCCTCGCCAGGCCGCGCGCGGGATCATGATGCCAAGCGGCACCGACGTCCATGGTGCGACCGTGAACGCCCCACGGAGCGTGCGATGCGTCGACCAGACCGTCGTCAGCCACAACGCGCTGAAGAGGGCCAGTCCCGCGATGGTGGTTAGACCGCTCAGCAGCGACGCCAGGCCGCCTGCGGCGTAGAGGACGAGCACCAGCGCGACGATCAGGACCGCGGCATGGAAGGTCCCGAGCGCAAAGACCACGAGCTGGTTGCGTTCGAGAATCGCGCGGTCAGCCATGGGCCAGCCACACCGCGAGGCCTGCGATCCCGACAACGAAGATGGCCGTGCCACCGTAGAGGGCCGACAACAGATCGGGCTGCGGCCTTTGCGTGCCGGCCATCGCGACAACCGCCAGCGTCCTGGGCACGGAGAGGACCGCCAGCGCGAGAACGGCGACCAGCTTCACAATCAACTTCGTCCCCCAGCCGGACGCCGACGCCGGCAGGGCGTCACCGAACGCCCCCAGG
>VBHO01000146.1 GCA_005882045.1 Chloroflexota bacterium
CAAAATTTTCGACCTCGAGTGCATGGTGTACATGGTGCGCATCAGCTACGAGCAAAAGCCGTATCGCAAGAGCATGATGCAGGTCTGGGGCGCAACCGTCGTCCCCAGCCCGTCCGAGCTGACCAATGCCGGGCGCAAGATCCGCGCCGAGCATCCCAACTCCACCGGCAGTCTCGGCATCGCGATCTCCGAGGCCGTCGAAGATGCAGCGACTCGGGATGACACCAAGTACTCACTGGGAAGCGTCCTCAACCATGTGCTGATGCATCAAACCATCATCGGCGAAGAGGCGCTGGTGCAGATGGAACGGGCCGGCGCGATGCCGGACCTCGTGGTCGGATGTGTCGGCGGTGGTAGCAATTTCTCGGGGCTCGCGTTCCCCTTCCTGCGCGACCGGCTGCAGGGGAGGACAAAGACGCGGTTCCTTGCGGCGGAGCCGGACGCCTGTCCATCGATCACGCGGGGCAAGTACACCTACGACTTTGGCGACACCGGTGAAATGACGCCGCTGGTCAAGATGCACACGCTCGGCCACGGCTTCATCCCGGACGGGATCCACGCCGGCGGGCTGCGTTACCACGGCATGGCGCCGCTGGTCTCCGCGCTGGTGGACCACGGCTTCATCGACGCGGTTGCCTATCCGCAGCGGACGGTCTTCGATGCCGCCGTGCAATTCGCGCGCACCGAGGGCACCATCCCGGCGCCGGAGTCAGCCCATGCCATTCGCGCGGTGATCGACGAGGCCATCAAGGCGCGTGAGCGCGGTGAGTCGCCGGTCATCCTCTTCAACCTGAGTGGCCATGGCCTGCTCGACCTGGGGGCCTACGACGCCTACTTTGCGGGGACCCTGTCGGACGTCGCACTCTCGGAGGCGCGCATCGAGGAACTCGTCGGCGCGCTCTAGCCGCCAATCAGGGAGGAGACCCGGCCGGTTTCCTCCCTATCGGTCAGTGGCGCCCGCCCTCGCGGCCGATGGCGGCCATCCGGTTGCGATCCTGGCTGGAGGCTTCGCCACCCTTGCGGCCGGCGGCTCGCGCCTCCTCGGAGGAAAACTCGTGTGCCGATCCTTTTTCGTGGGCTGCCTTGCCGCCTTTGCTGCCCGCCGAGCGGGCTTCTTCCGGACTGAACTCGTGCGCTGACCCCTTTTGGTGCGCCGCCTGGCCGCCCTTGCTGGCGATCTCCCGCTGCTTTGCCTCGTCCATAGAACCGAAGCCTCGCTTGCCGCTGCCTGGCATTGTTTCGCCTCCTTTCAACTGGACGACGGCACGCAGGAGATGGTCAGGCCCGCGAGCCACTGATGCTATTGCCGCTATCAATTTAGCTGACACGGTTGGCTGGCTGTCAAGAATCGCGATGCAAACGGACGCGCCACCAAACGTCGCTTCCCGGGCGAGGCCGGTTGCAGCGAAGCTGCGACGCGAGGCCTGACCCCGCTAGTAACCCGCGGGCTCGCGGCCGCTGAAGAAGGCGCGCACCCTCTCCCCAAAGGTCCCCTGAGCGCGGTCCGGCGCGGTGCGGCGCGGACGGTCCGGCGCATTCGTGGCGGCCACCGGCTCGCGATCCGCCGCTGTCGTCGCCCCGGCCGGCTCGCGGTCCACGCCCTCCCCGGTGGTGGCGGCGACGCCGCGGTCCACGGACCGCCCGCCTTCCCACGCCGGAGCGGGCTGATTGCCATGGAGCTCGCTGCGAACCCGCGCGTTCTCCTCGCGCAACCGCTGGTTCTCGCGACGCAGGTCGGTGATCGCCGATTCGCGGGTCGTCACCCTACGCCGCATCGAACCGACGCGTACGCCGTGCACCAGGCCCGAATAGATCATGTAGAGCAAGAACAAGCCGCCGAACACGGCCGCGGTGAGCACGACCGGGACCCAATCGGGGATCGCGGACCAGTGCCACTGCCAGAGCGTCACGTCATGCGTGCCGGCGTTCCCGCTCACCGCATAGACGGCCACGATGCCAGCGGCGGCGATCAGGAGCAGCAGGAATAGGATCATGGGCAATCCCTCCAGGATGTTAAGTTGGCTGCCAACAATGCAGGTATCATGTTACCTGACAGCGGATCCGCGCGTCAAGGCGGCGAATTGGCTGAGCTCGTGATTCGCCGCCTGGCGGCCGCCGACTGGGCCGCCTTCCGTGCGGTCCGCCTGGCGGCCCTGCGGGACGCCCCCCAGGCCTTCGGATCGACCGCAAGCGATGCCGAGAAGCTCGATGAGGCGGAGTGGCGGCGCCGGCTCGAGCAACGGGCGGTCTTCCTGGCGGAAGTCGCAAGCCAGCCGGTGGGGCTGGCGGCCGGGGTTGACGGCGATCGGCCAGGGGAGGCTGAGCTCATCTCGATGTGGGTGGCGCCCGCCTGGCGGGGTCAGGGCGTCGGTGATCGCCTGGTGGACGCTGTGCTCGCGTGGGCTGCGAGTGAACAATTCACGACGCTGTGCCTGTGGGTCGCGGCCGGCAACGCCCGGGCGGAGCGCCTCTATACCCGGCATGGATTCGCAGCAACCGGCCGGGTGCAGCCCATGGGAGGGGAGAGGGTCGACCGTCTCGAATTCGAGATGCGCCGCAGAATCGGCTAGCGCAGATCGCGGACGGCGGCGGTGCCGAGGAAGCCCGTGGCCAGCGCCACGGTCGCCAGCCGCATCGAATCGACAAGCCACCCGCCGGCGGCGCTGAGGCTGAGGGTGAGCGCGGCACAGATTGAGCCGCACAGCCCAGCGATCAGCCAGAGTGGCCAACGCCGGCGTCCAGGCCATGCCAGCAGAAGGCACAATAGAAAGGCGACCAGGATGAAACCCCCCACCATCCTGGTCGCCATCGGCGTGCCCCCCAGGTCGATTGGCACCCCCACTGCTGTAAGCCTAGGGCGAGTTCGCCTTCACCGGTATCCCCCAGGGTGATGAAAGATCGGCCCGCGCGGTTCCAACCGGGGGAGGGCGAACGGGGGAGAGGGAGAGCCGCTAGATCAGATTCTGGCGGGAGGCGGCGGCCACGGCCTCGGCGCGATTGCGGGCATTGAGCCGGCTCAACAAGTTCTCGACGTAGGTCTTGACCGTGTTCTCGCTCAAATGCAGACGATTGGCGATCATGCCGTTGGAGAAGCCTTCCGCGACCAGCTCGAGGACCTCCTGCTCGCGCGGTGAGAGCCGGACGGCTGGAACGCTGGCGCTCGTGACGGGCGTGACCACCGCGCTGACGATGACCGGCGGCGTGGGAAGGCTCGATCCGTCCGGAGCGAGCGCTGTCCCCTGGGGCAGCACCCCGCCGATGACGATCCGATCGTAGGCCGCGAGAATCGCGCCCGCGACCACCATGATCAGGCTCCAGAGCAATACGTCCCGGCCGTCGAATTCCAGGCCGAGAAAGGCCTTGAGCGCCGCATGTAGCGCGATCATCCCGACGACGAAGATGCCGACAGAGAGCATCGCGCCCTCGGCGCCGTCGTAGGCCACCATCCACACGATCAGGAGGATGTAGGCGGCATAGATGCTGGTACTCGCGCCGACGCCGCCGAAGACGAAAAGCACCAGGAAGTAGCTGACCGTATCCAACAGGGTGAGGGCGCGGCCGATGCGCAGGATCGAGTCGTCGTCGGCCCTGGAGATCGCGATCATCCCCCAGGCGTTGTAACTGGCGACCCAGATGAGGACTAGCGCCAGCCCGATCGGTGAAATCGGCTTCACCGCCAGGGAGAGGATCGCCGCAAAGAGCAGGCCCGGCCAGCGAACCACCGTTCCGAGACGGGCCAGCCGGCGGAGCGATGCCGCGTTCAGACGCGGACGCTCGGCGGCGTCGAGTCCAAGGAACGACAGCGTCCGCATTTTCCCCGACCTCCGCCCTGCCCCCCTCAGGGTGGCCCCATTCTACCGGCGAGTTCCGAGCCCGTAAAGACGCGCGGCGCGTCAGTCGCCGATGACGGTCCGAACCGTCCCGCTGGTCCAATCCGCGACCGCGATCCGGTGGTTGTTGGTGTCCGCTATGTAGAGGCCCTCGACGCCGGCACAGACACCGCCGGGCTCGCGGAACGCCGCCGATGGCCCGGCTCCGTCCGCCCGTCCCGCGGCGCCGCTCCCGAGCCAGCTGGTGGCGGCGCGGCGCCCCGGGTCCAGGCGCTTGATTTTGTTGTTGTAGCTATCGGCCACATATAGGGTGGCGTCGTGGCCGGTAATCCCAAGCGGATGCTGCAGGCGCACCGCATCGCCCTCGCCGTCCTGGTCGCCAAAGACGAACAGGTCCTCGCCGACCAGGGTTGTCACACGCGCGGTATGGAGGTCGATATCGCGGACGGCGCTGACTTCGGAATCCGCCACATACAGGTGTCCGTCGAGAATCGTGAGTCCGCTCGATTGGGCGAACCACGCCTCGCCCGCCGCTCCATCGAGCAGGCCCTCGCGACCGGTGCCGGCAAAGGGGGCAACCGCACCGCGGTCGAGGTCGAGCGTCCAGATCTGGTGGGTCCCGGCCATCGCGATGTACAGGAGGCGGTCCGCGAGTGCCAGGTCCCAGGGCGAGCTCAGCGGCGTCGACCGGCCGGGCCCGCCGGTGCCCGGTCGTAAGGCCTGCTCCCCGGTGCCCGCCAGCGTCGTGACGAGACCGGATTCGAGGTCGATGGCCCGGATCGCGTGGTTTTCCGTATCCGCAACGTAGAGCGTCGAACCCGATCGGGCTATGCCCTGGGGTTGCTGAAACGCGGCGCGCTCGTCCGGCCCGTCAGCAAACCCGGGCTCACCCGAGCCGTAGGTCCGCCGGATCGAGCCGTCGAAGCCGGTGAAGACAATGCGGTGATGGTTGCTGTCGGCGACGAACAGCCCGTCCTTTGTCGCCAGCACCTTGCCGGGGAAGCTCAACGTTCGCGCCGGTTCGCGGATCTCCTCGAGCGCGATCGTCGAGGCAGGCGCATGAAGCAGACCCCGCTCCTCGAACTCCTTCAGCATGCCGGCGACGAGAGGATCGAACTGCTCGAAGGGCAGTTCGCCCTCGTGCTTTCCGATGACGCGACCCTCCGGGTCGATGAACATCAGCGTCGGCCAGGCCCGGCCGCCAAAGCGCTGCCAAACGGCAAAGTCCCGGTCATTCACGACCGGATGCTCGATGCGATACCGGAGCACCGCTTCCCGCAAGTTGGCGGTCTCGCGCTCAGCCGGGAATTTGGGTGAATGGACGCCGACCACGATCACCCGGTCTCCATACTTCTGTTCGATCTTCCGCAACTGCGGAAAGGTATGCATGCAGTTGATTCAACAGAAGGTCCAGAAATCGATGATTGCCAGCCGCCCGCGCAGGTCGGCGATGTGCAGCGGCCGGGATACGTTGAGCCAGTCGAGCCCTTGTGGGAAGTCGGGGGCGCGAACCGTGCCGGCGTAGGTGTGAACGGCCATCCCGGGTCAATGGTACCGACGCCGTGTTCGTGGGCTTCCTACCAACGTTACAATGTGCCTAACACTATGTCTGCTAGCGGATGGTGGCGACCGCGCCCGGGCCGCCTGACGTGGCCGGCACGCCGGCCCTCCCTGCGCGCGGTGCTGATTGCCATCCTGGCCGTGGGGCTGGCGCTCAGCAGCCGGGGGGCGAGCGCGATCCTCTTGAATGGCCAACCGACCGGTAGGGCGACGGCAGCGCTCGCGAGTACGCCGGCCGCGGCGGACGCGGCCATCCGGGCCGATTCGAACCGGCTGACCGGTGCGGTCCAGGCCGATCCGCACGCCGTGCGAGCCTCGGCGCAGGTCGCGCTTGCGGCCGGACGGAACGATGCCACGATCGCTACCTTTCTCAAGCTGCGCTGGGCGGGTCGACTGAGTGCCGCGCTCGAACGCTACGGCGCCATGCTGACCGTTCCTGAAGCGCAACAGCTCTCGTTGGCGGCAGCCGGCATCCAGCATTACGCGGCGCAACTTCACAACGGCCTGCTGCACGATGGGCCAGGCCGGATGATCATCGTCTCGGTGCAGGCGCAGCGGCTGACCGCCTACGAGGATGGCCGAGTCGTGGTGGATACCGCAGTCACGACCGGGCGCCCGGCGCTCGCGACCGATATCGGCGCGATGCGGGTGCTGCGCAAGGACGCGCCCTGGACCATGCAGTCACCCTGGCCCAAGGGATCGCCCGAGTGGTACCCGGACACGGTCGTCCAGATGGTGGTCTGGTTCACCAAAAACGGCGAGGGGCTGCATGACGCCAGCTGGCAACCAGCGGCAACGCTTGGACCAGGATCGCAGTTTGGTCCCTTCGCGAGCCATGGTTGCATCCACCTGCCGCTGGCCGCTGTCACGACGCTCTTCGATTGGGCGCCCATCGGGACGCCGGTCGTGGTGTACCCAGGGGACGGCTCGCCGCTCGGGAGCCAGGCGCTGCAGCAATCGGTCGACGCGATGGGCAACCCGGTCAGCGCCGTTCGCCGTCGTAGTCATCAGAGGCCTGATGAAACGTCTGCTCGTGTCGATCATCGTCACGCTGGCGATCGCCGCCTGTGGCACGGCGGCAGCAACGCCAATTCCGTCCGGAACGGGCATTCAGGGCGTGGTGCAGTCGGGTCCCACCTGCCCTGTCGAGCGGATCAACTCACCTTGTCCGCCGCATCCTCTCGCCGCGACTATTGTGGTGGGCGACGCGGCCGGTCACGAGGTGGCGCGCACGCACTCCGCTGCTGATGGACATTTCAAAGTCGATGTCGCGCCGGGAACCTATACCGTCGTGGGCCTGAACATCAACTCCAGCATGCTGCCGCGGCCGATCGCGACAACCGTGACGGTGACCTCAGGCAGCTATGCCAGCGTCATCGTCGCGTACGACAGCGGAATTCGTTAGTTGCCGATATGCGCCGCGGGAATCGTTCCCATCCGGCCGCGACGGAAGTCATCGAAGGCCTGGGCCAATTCCTCGTGCGTGTTCATCACGAACGGTCCGTACCAGGCCACCGGCTCACCAATCGGCTCACCGCCGAGGACGAGCACCTCGAGGTTCGGCGACCGGCTTTCCTGCGTGAGGTCGGCGGTCAGGCTGATCACGTCGCCCTCGCCGAAGGCCGCCAGCTGTCCGGTGCGGATGGGTGCGCGCTTGGCGCCCACTGTTCCGCGTCCGGCGAGGACGTATACCAGCCCATTGAACTCGCGCCGCCAGGGAAGACGGAGCTCAGCTCCCGGATTGACCGTGACGTGGAGCAGGCTGATCGGAGTGTGCGTCATGCCAGGGCCTTTATGGCCCGCGATCTCTCCAGCGATCACCCGCAGCAGCGCGCCACCGTCGTGTGAGGCGAGCAGCGTGACCCGGCTCGCGCCGATGTCCTGGTAACGCGGCGGCGTCCACTTCTCATCGGCCGGCAGGTTGACCCAGAGCTGGATGCCGTGGAAGAGTCCGCCGCTGGTGATCAACGCCTCCGGCGGCCGCTCGATGTGGAGGATGCCGGCCCCAGCCGTCATCCACTGGGTGGCGCCATTGGTGATCAGGCCGCCCCCGCCGGTGGAGTCCTGGTGCTGAAAGGTGCCGTCGATCATGTAGGTCACGGTCTCGAAGCCGCGATGCGGATGCCAGGCCGTGCCCTTCGGTTCGCCCGGTCCGTACTCCACCTCACCCATCTGATCCATGTGAATGAAGGGATCCAGCAACCGCTGGTCGAGCCCGTAGAAGGCGCGGCGCACGGGGAACCCCTCGCCCTCGACGCCCTTCGGCGCCGTGGTGATGGCGAGCACCGGACGGTCGACGCTGGTCGCACCATCAAGTTCAGGCAGACGAGGCAACGTCAGGATGTTTTCGACAGTGACTGCGGGCATGGCACTCGATATAACTCTCGCACCCGAGTTGCTATTCCGATAACGTCAGGGGCGTGAGGATCGGCGTGATGATCGAAGGTCAGGAAGGGTTGACCTGGGATCGATGGTTTCGTATCGCCGATCGGGTCGAGTCGCTGGGTCTCGACTCGCTCTGGCGCTCGGATCACTTTTTCAGCCTGATGGGCCACCCGGAGCGGCCCGCGCTCGAGTGCTGGATGTCGCTCACCGCACTGGCGCAGCGGACGCAGCGGATCGCGTTCGGACCGCTGGTCAGCCCCATGACGTTTCGTCACCCCGCGCTGCTCGCGCGCATGGCCGCCGCCGTCGATGGGCTCTCGGCTGGCCGGCTCGTCCTCGGTGTCGGCGCCGGATGGAACGAGGCGGAGCACGAGGCCTACGGGATTTCGCTACCCCCGCTGAAAGAGCGGTTCGACCGCCTGGAAGAAGGCATCGCCGTGATCAAGGCGCTGTGGACCGGAGGCCCGGTCGATTTCAATGGTCGGTACTACCGGCTGCAGGGCGCGGCCGCGTACCCGCGGCCGGTGCAGCAACCCGCGCCGCCGCTGCTGATCGGGGGCGACGGCGAAGTCCGACTGCTCCGCATCGTGGCGCGCGAAGCCAACGAGTGGAACAGTCACGCGCCTGGGCCCGACGCTTACCGCCAGAAGCGCGGCCGGCTGGAGGAGCATTGCCGCGCCGTTGGTCGCAACCCAGACGAGATCCGGCGCTCATGGATGGGCGGCGCGCTCATCGGCCGTGACGACGCCGAGGTTCGCGAGAAGGGCCGCTGGCACCAGTCGTTTCTGGCCGCGCTGGCGAGCGCCGCGCCCGAGGCCGCGCCCGATGAGCTCCGCCGGCGGAGCTGGATCGTTGGAACACCGGAGCAGGTCGCAAGCCAGCTGGCGGCCTTTGCCGCGCTCGGCGTCGAGCGCGTCATGTTCCAGTGGTACAACCTCGACGACCTCGACGGACTCGAGCTGCTCCCTCAGCTGAACCGGAACTAGCGAGGCGTCGCGCTCGCGCGGGCGGACGAAAGCGATGTCGACGGCGATCGCGTCAGCCGGAGCCGTAGTTGATCATGACGTTCTTGATCTGGGTGTAGCTGGCCAGCGCTTCCACACCCTGCTCGCGGCCAAAGCCGCTGCGCTTGTAGCCGCCAAAGGGCAGACCGATGCTCCCCTCGACGCTGTAGCCGTTGACGCGCACCTGGCCTGACTTGACCGCGGTGGCCACGGTCATCGCCTTGCTCAGGTCTTTGGTCCAGACCCCCGTGACCAGGCCGTAGGGCGTGCCGTTGGCGATCGCGATCGCCTCGTCGAGCGACTCGAAGGTCGTGACCGTGAGCACCGGGCCGAAGATCTCTTCCTGCTCGAGGACCGATCCGCGCTCAACGTGGTCGAGTAGGGTTGGCTCGATGAAATAGCCGGCCGCGAGCTCGGCGGCCTGCGCGCGGGCGCCTCCGGTGACCGCCGTCGCGCCGTCACGGGAACCGGCCGTGATGTAGCCGAGGACGCGATGCATCTGGCGCTCGCTGACCACCGGCCCCATATCGGGGTTGTCGAGGCCGCGCCCCAACCGGATGGCACCGATGCGTTTCGCCAGCAGCTTGACGAATCGGTCGTGGCCTGCGCCCTCGAGCAGGAGTCGCGTTGGCGCGGTACAGGTTTGCGCCGCGTTCTGCATCAGGATGCTGGCCGAGGAGGCGGCGGCCCGCTCCAGGTCGGCGTCGGCGAAGACCACGTTGGGGGACTTGCCACCGAGCTCGAGCGTCAGGGGCACGACGTTGTCCGCGGCCGCCTTCATGATCGCGATGCCGGTGGGAACCGAGCCGGTGAACGTGATGTGGTTGATGCCGGGATGCGATGCGAGCGCGGCGCCTGTCTCGCGTCCACCGGTCACGACGTTGAAGACGCCGGCCGGGATGCCCGCCTCCGCGGCCAGCTCGGCCAGGCGGACGATGCTCAATCCCGCCTCCGCCGCGGGCTTCGCCACCGCCGCGTTTCCGGCGGCGAGCGCGGGCGCAATTCCTCGGGACGCGAGCCGGAGCGGGTAGTTCCAGGGCACGATCTGGGCCGAAATGCCGAGCGGCTCTCGAAGCGTGAAGTCGACGAAGCCCTGGCCGAGCGGGATGCTCGAGCCGAACACCTTGTCGGCAACCCCGGCGAAAAACTCGAAGTAGCCGGCGGCGGCGGCCACGTCGTCCTCCGCCTGGCGGAGTGGCTTGCCAACGTCCAGGCTTTCCAGCTCGGCCAGCTCCTTCGCGCGCTCGCGCAGCAGTCCGGCCAAGCGGTTCAACATGCGGACGCGTCGCACCGGCGGCAGCCCGGCCCAGCCCTGCTCCAGCGCATGGCGAGCCGCAGCCACGGCGGCATCGACGTCGGATTTGTCGCCCAGGGCGACGGTCGCGAAGATCTGTCCGTTAGCCGGGTCGATGGCCTCGAAGGTCGCGCCCGATCGAGACCAGGTCCGCTGCCCATCGATAAACATTCGCCCGTCAAACGCTAGCCTGGCCGCCTTGCTCGCCTCCGCCACTCCGCTAGCCTACTGGTGTCAGGGCGTCGTCATCTGGGTAAAACCAAGAGGTATCTGAGGGTCGGACTGCGGAGGAGCTCATCGGATGCGCACCATCGCCACCTACCTGACCGGTCGGCGGAACCTCGCCGGATCGGCCCTGGCGCTGCTGGCCGCCGCGCTGGTCGTGATCGATCCCGTCGGCCCGCAAGGCATCGTGCTCGTGATCGGTTTCTACCTGGCCGGGGTGCTCGCGGTGCGCGGAACCCCCAAAGTCCATCGCCTGGGCTTCGACCCGATGCAGGTCCAACGATCCCTCTCGTCGGAGATCGCGGCCGTCGCCGGGCGAGTTCCGCCTGAGATCTGGATCCGGATCCAGCGGATCGAATTGACCATCCGGTCCGAAATCTTGCCGCATCTCGATTGCCTTCCGCTGGGCGCGCCCGAGCTCTACCTGGTCGAGCGCACCGCGCGCGACTTCCTTCCCACGGCGGTCGAGAGCTACTTGCAATTGCCTGGCGGGTATACGTCAGCCCGCGGGGCGACGGCCTACCAGGTCCTGGTTGACGACCTCGAGCTGCTCGAGGCGCAGATGCGCCGAGTCGCCGAGGCCGTCCACCGCGCCGATATGGATCGGCTGCTGGCGCATCACCGATTCCTCGAGGACCGGTTCAGACGCCTCGACCTATCAGGATGACGCCGGGCGACGAAGGACGGGCCGCATCGAAACCGGCAGCAACCGCCAGACGCCAAGGGCGAGCAGCAGCAGCAGGATGAAGGGCAGCACGAAGCCCACCACGACCAGCATCCCTCCGACGACGGCGACGAATGCCTGCCCCGCCGTCGCAAAGGACTGACCCAGCCCGCTGCGATCCCACAGGCTTGGCTGCACGGGTACGGCCGCGACCGTGAAGAAGTGAACCGTGATGGTCGAGAAGGAGGTCCGCTGGTCGAGGAAGCGGATGCGCCCCTCGATCTGCTCGATCTGACCGGTGACGCTCGAGAGCTGGTTCTGGACCGCGATGCTGTCCTGAATGTTCTGCGCCCGCCGCATCAGGTCGAGCAGGATCGCCTGCTGCGCCTGCTGGTTCTTGAGCCTGGACTGCAGGTCGACGTACTCGCCACTAACGTCCTGGCTGGTGACCTCCTGTTGGGTGGTCGTGCCGAGCTCGCGGAGCGCCGCGAGCGCCTCGCTGTAGCTCGAGGCCGGGACGGCCACCGTGATGGTGCCGGCGTTCGTCTCGCTGGCGGTCGCGTCACCAACTTGTGAGCTGACGAGGTACCCGTTGAATCGGGTGGCGACCGTGACGGCCTGGTTGTAGCTATCCCAGAACGCTCCCGACTTGATCCGGATCACCTTCTGGTTGCCCTGAGCGGTCAGGACGGCATTGGTACCCGGCTGGCTGGCCGGCCCGGCGGAACCGATCGCGCTTTTGTCTGCGCTCGTATAGTCCACCGAGCCCCCGCCCTGGGCCAACCCGCCGCTGACCGAGTGGGGAGCGGGCGCGGCGCTGTTGGTGGCGCCGGAGCCGCACGCTGCCAGCAGCGCGCTGAGGCCAAGTGTTCCGACGAGTAGCGCCAGCCGGACGGACGGGATGGTTTTCATTTCGACCTTAGGACGCGGACCGCACGGAAAAGTTCCGGTCGGCCGAAGTAAGCTTGGAAGGTGAGCCAGCCCGTCGACCTGTCGCCGCTGCAGCGCGAGCTCGATAACCTCCGCCTGCAGCTGTGCCACTGCAACAACGCGGGCACCTGTTTAGGCTGCCAGGGCGTCGACATGCTCCGTCAGCAGGCGGCGATGGTCGTCTCCGCGGCTACGCAACCCGTGCTCCTGCAGGTCGCCCAGGAGAGTCAGGCAAAGGAGCTCGTCAAGCAGGTCCAGGAGATGCAGGAACGACTGCTCCGTGACCCGGAGGCCGCCAAGGCCCTCGAGGAGCTACTGAAGTATTTCCAGGGACCGACCGAAGAGACGAACCACTAGCTAGTTGCGGGCACGGCGGTCACGACCACCCGCTGGGTGTCGACCCAGTTGGGCCAGCAGGTGAAGACGGTCAGCCGGACGTCGTTGGTGGGCTGAAGGATCTGCACGGCGGTTGGGGCGACGATGGTCCGGGCCGTCACGTGATAGACGACCGGGTCGGCGCCCGCGACGGCGACCTGCAACTCGTCCCCGATCGCCAGGTCCTTGAGCCGGGCGAAGATACTACCTTCAATGTCGTCATGGCCGTAGAGCACCGCATTGCCGCTGCCGATGGGGGAGGAGTTGGCGTAGTGCGTAACCGCGTAGCCCTTGGCGATCAGCATGTTGCCGCCGCCGTCGACGCCCCGGTCGAAAATCTGGGCGTTCTTGATACCCAGCTTTGGAATCGAGAGATAGGCGACCACCTGGCTCGGCCCAGCGCCGGTGTTGCCGGTCCCGGGCAGGAATTTCGGATGCTGATGGGGGGGCGATAGGGGTTCGCCCAGGGCCGGAATTGGTTGGACGGCGACCTCAGACGAGCCCAGGCGCACCAGGCCGAGTGCCGGCAGCGAGGTCCCCATCAGCACCAGGCCGCCGACAATCAGCAGTCCGGCTATCAGATTTCGTCTCATCGCTCCCATCATAGTCAGGCCAATTTGGAAGCGTGTCAAGAAACGACCGGGCGTCGCCCGCGCGAGCGGCGCCAGAGGTGCCAAACGAGCGTTGAGACGTAAAGGGCGCCGGCTGTAAGCCCGGCGCCCTGGCGAGAACGCGCCTTTCCACGCCGGGGCGCGCTATTTTTTACGCAGCCTTGCGGGCGGCGGTGCGGATGTAGGCCTCGCGGACGGCCTTGGGGAACGACCAGCGCGGCTTCTTGGACGCGGGCCGTGCCTTCAGCATGATCGACTCGCCGGTGAAGGGATTGGTGCCTTTCCCTGCCTTGCGGGCTTTGACGTCACGCGATGCGAGGGCGCCGATCTCGGGGAAACGCACGCGCATGCCGCGCGCGCCGGCGGCAACGGCCGCCTCAAAGGCGTCCTTGACGGCCCAGCTGAGGTCCGACTTCTTGACCTTGTGGCCCTTCTCGGTGAGGTTCTCGTGCACCAGGCTGACGAACGTCGACGCGGTCCATTTTTGCGTTTTCGGCATCGTGTCCTCCGTGTTGTAATCCGATGGGCGTAGGGCCCTGTCGTGGGATGCAAACGGGGGCGGCGCCCAAAACGTGCGTCTTTCCGGCGAAATTGCCAGAAAATGAACCCGTATGCCGGAGCTGCGCTTTGAAGGCCACCTCGAGTCCGACCAGGGCGCGTGCTTCATTCGCGTGCCGCCCGAGGTGCTGACGGCGCTGGGCCAGCGCAAGCGTGCGCCGGTCAAGGTGACGATCAACGCCACCAGCTTTCGAACCACGATCGCGGTGTACGGCGGCAAGTCCTACGTCGGGGTGCGGCGCGAGATCCGGGAGGCCGCGGGCGTGACGGCCGGTGACCAACTAACCGTGGGCCTGGAATACGACCCCGAGCTGCGCACCGTCGACCTCCCCGAAACGCTGCGGGTGACGCTCGAGGGTGACAGCAAGGCCGCGGCAGCCTTCGAGAAGCTCTCCTACACCCGCAAGAAGGAATTCGTCGAGTGGCTCATGGGCGCCAAGCAGCCGGAGACGCAGCGACGGCGGCTGGCGCAGGTGATGGCGATGCTTCGCGGATCACGACGGCGCTAACCCGTCAGGCAGCCTCGCGCTGCCGCAGCGAGTAGGCGATCCGATTGTCGAGCTCCCACTCTTCCTCGAGCGCCAGGATGCTCAGGAGCAGCTCTTCGTGGATGTCCTCGAGCTCGCGACGCCGCTCAATTCCTTCCGCGTCCAGCGGCTTTGGAACGAGCGCCTCGAACTTCTCGGAGGCATCCATTTCTGAGTCACATCCTTCTAGCCTCCGTTCTAGCGCGACAGTATTAAGGCCGCGTTAGCGGTCCACGCTTCCGGCGAAGCGGGCGCAGCACTGTGCCGCGCCCGTCACCGTTTTGTCTTACTCAGATGGGTGCGCGGCGGCTGGTGCCTTGAGCGCCTGCTCGCGGATCACTTTCTTATCGAATTTCCCCACACTGGTCTTGGGGATCTCATCGACGAAGCGAACTTCGTCCGGCAACCACCATTTGGCGACCAGGGGCGTGAGGAACTCGATGATCTCTGCCTGCGTGACGGCACCTCTGAATTCCGGCTTGGCGACGACATACGCGACCGGCCGTTCCTGCCATTTCGGGTGCGGGACGCCGATGACGGCGGCTTCGAGAACTTTCGGATGGCCCATGATGGCTGACTCCAGCTCCACGGACGAGATCCATTCACCGCCGGACTTGACCAGGTCCTTGGTCCGGTCGACGATCTGGATGTAGCCCTCCGGATCGACATTCGCGACGTCGCCGGTGCGCAGCCAGCCGTCGGCCGTAAAGCGTTCGGCGTCGACACCTCGGTAGTAGCCTGCGGTCACCCAGGTCCCACGCACCTGGATCTCACCGACACTCTTCCCGTCCCACGGGACGGGCGCGCCCGTGTCGACGTTGGCGAGGCGCAGCTCGACGCCGGCGATCGGGAATCCTGCCTTGAGCCGTACGTGCTTGCGATCGCCCTCCGGGGTGTAGCTCTTCATGGCGGCGACGGCCGCAACGGGCGAGGTCTCGGTCATGCCCCATCCCTGGTTGGTATCGATGCCGTGCTTGGTCAGGCCATCGTAGAGTCCGGCCGACAACGCCGAACCCCCGACGAACATCCGCAGACCATCCAGGTTGGTACCGGTTTTATCCAGGTGTTGGAGCAAGGCGATCCAGACACTCGGAACGCCGGCGGTGAAGGTGACGCCTTCCTCTCGGAAGAGATCGATCAGGCTGACCGGGTCCAAAAAGCGGTCGGGAAAGACGAGCTTGGCGCCGAGCATGGTCGCCCCATAGGCGAGGCCCCACGCATTCGCATGGAACATGGGTACCACGGGCAGGATGCTGTCCGACTCCGCCAGGCCGATGCCCCCGCCGATGGCGATGCCAAAGGAGTGCAGGACCGAGGACCGGTGACTGTAGATGACGCCCTTCGGTTTGCCAGTCGTGCCGGACGTGTAGCACATGGCCGACGCGTCGCGCTCGTCCAGGTCGGGCCATGGATAGGCGGTTTCGCGGTTGGCGATCAGCTCCTCGTAGGAGGTCAGCGGCGTGAGCTCGCCGTTCGGGGACGGGCCATCCGTCATGACCACGAAGTGCTTGACGCCTTTGAGAGTTTTTGCGATCCGTTGCAATGCCGGGACCAGGGAGGCGTCGACGAAGATGACCTTGTCGTCGGCGTCGTTGATCACGAACTCGAGGTGCTCGGGGAACAGCCGGGGATTCAAGGTGTGGAGCACCGCGCCCGCGCAGGGCGCCGCAAAGTAGAGCTCCAGGTGCCGGTAGTTGTTCCACGCGAGGGTCCCCACCCGATCGCCGGGCCCGACACCGAGCTCCTTCAGGGCGTGGGCCAGCTGGGCCACCCGCCGGCCGAAGTCGGCATACGTGTAGCGGTGCCGCCCGGTCTCCCGCCTGGTCACGATCTCCTTGGTGGGGAAGAGGGTGGTCGAACGCCAGAGGAAGTGCTGCAGCGTCAGGGGGAAGTCGGGCATTGTGCTCCGCATCGGGATCCGCGCCTCCTTCAGCCGGCTACCCGGCCGCCGTTTTGGCCGTCGCAATACCACCCATGATATGCTTGATTTCGGGTGCTGTCAGCCCGGTCATGGCACGCCCAGGCAACGCAAGCGGATCGGGGATAACTTTGCGAAGGAGCTAGCGACAGACGTGGCGCAGAACGGAACGATCAAGCGACTGGTGATGGACCGCGGTTTTGGATTCTTGAGCGGCGAGGACGGCAAGGAGTACTTCTTCCACCGGTCGTCCGTCGAGGGCTCTTTCGAGGGGTTGCAAGAGGGGCAGAAGGTCAGCTTCGACGTCGAAGCATCCGCTCCCAAGGGGCCGCGGGCCTCGCGGGTGCGCGTCGCCTAGGACTCACTAACCCGGAATCCGAAAGGCCCGAGCTGTTCGCCCGGGTCTTTTTGTTTCTGTCAGGGTTTGGCGGCGCGGATGAAGGCGCTGGCGATCTTTCCTGATCCTTCCGGCAAGCCAGCTTCGCCCGGACCGTAGGTGTTGGTGATCTCGATCTCGACGGCATCGAAGCCGGCCTCGACCACGGCGGCGCGGTAGGCGTCGATCGGGATGGTGCCGGCCACACAGCCGGCCCAGGCGTCGATCGCCGACTTGACGTGCGCCGGCAGCGGCTCAAGCTCGACCATGTCCGAAACGGCCAACCGTCCGCCCGGCCGCAGCACCCGGAACGCCTCTTTCAGAACGGCGCTCTTGTCGGCGGCGAGGTTGATCACGCAGTTGGAGATGACGACGTCGACCGCCGCATCGGCGAGCGGAAGCGCCTCGATGGTCCCCTTGAGGAAGGTCGCGTTTTCCACGGCCGCGCGTGCCTTGTTCTCGTTGGCGAGCATCAGCATCTCGTCCGTCATGTCCACGCCGTAGGCGTGACCCCCGGGCGCAACCCGTCGCGCCGAGAGCAGCACGTCGAGCCCCGCGCCGCTGCCGAGATCCAGCACGACCTCACCGGCATGCAGCTGAGCCAGTGCCGTCGGGTTGCCGCAGCCGAGGCTGGCGCCGAGGGACAGACCGAGGTCGGCGACTTCCGCTTTCGAATACTCCTCTTCGCCGATGGGACCGCTCATGGCATCCGATCCGCCGCAGCAGTTCGGGTCGCAGCAGCTTCCGCCATCACGTAACTTGATCGCGGTCTCCGCGTACTTCGCTCGGACGGAATCCCGAATGTTGTCCATGAAAAACCCCTTCTTGGAGAGATCGACGGCTATCGATGGAATGCTAGCAGAGCCATAGACACATGTCAATGGAACTGATATGCTGCGACTGATGAAGAGCTCCCTCCCGGATCGCGTCAAAGGGGTATGCTCGCCACCCGCGATGCCGATGGCGCTCGCCAAAGTGGATCAATCGGTCGAAGTTCTGAAGGCGCTCGCGGATCCGACCCGTCTACAAATGATCGGAATCCTCAAGCGCTCGGCGGAGCCGGTCTGCATCTGCGACTTCACAGCGGCTTTCGATCTGAGTCAGCCGACCATTTCGCATCACATGGCGAAGCTGCGGGAGGCCGGGCTGGTCGACGTCAGCAAGGCAGGTATCTGGGCCTACTACCGGTTGGCCAGCCGCCTGGAGCCGAAGACCCGGGCGTTGCTCGACGTCCTGGTCTGAAAGGGCGATGTCGAAAGTCCTCTTCGTCTGCAAGCAGAACGCCGGCCGGTCCCAGATGAGCGACGCGCTGTTTCAGCGCGCGGCCAACGGCCGGTTCGAGTCGCGCTCGGCGGGCACGCGGCCGGCGGAGCACGTGCACCCCGTGGTCGCCGATGCGATGCGCGAAATCGGTATCGATATTTCCGGCAACCGTCCTCAGAAACTCACCGACGATCTGGCCGAGTGGGCCGATGTCGTTGTCACCATGGGGTGCGGCGATGAGTGCCCCTACATCCCGGGCAAGCGATACATCGACTGGGATCTTACCGATCCCGCGGATCGATCGCTCGCTGAAGTCCGCGCCATCCGCGACGACATCAACGCCCGCGTGAGAAATCTTGTCGAAGAGCTCGACGCGCGCGTCGAGGTCCACAGTTAGCAGAACAGCGAGCCCGCAAGGGCGAGCCGCGCTTTCGCGCGTTTAAGTTAGGGGAGCCAGATTTCGCTGGCGGACTGGACGTCGGTGATCCACCAGCGTCCGTCGATGTCGACCAGCGTGTAGTGGTAGTAGCCGAGGAAGCGATGGGTCGTTCGCCGGCCGAGGCCGACGCCTTTTTCCGCATCTGGAACCAGCCGGTAGATCCACTCTTCTTTGGTCGTTACGTTGACGTTCTGCGGGCTCGCCTCCAGGCCGTAGGCGGAGAGCTCGACCTTGCCGATTTGCAGGTAGGCCGTGTAGGAGACGTCGAGGACCTCGCAGGTGATGTCGAGCCGGGCGGCAGGGAAGGACTCGAAGTCGCCCGAGAGGTCGTGCGCGACTTGCGAGAGCATCGGCTCCAGGTAGACCTCGCGCAACACGTCGGCGTCGCGGTTGTTGTAGGCCTGCTGGTTGAGCTTGATCGATCGCAGGACCGTGTCCTTGATGGCCGAGACGTTGAATGCGGTCTCCCGCTGCACGCCTAGAGGGTATCAAAGGCCAGAACGACATCCGAATCCGGACGAACGGGTGACGGTTGCGTAAAGCCTTGTGAAACCGCCCGCCACCGGGACCCGGGGCGACATCGTAGTGCGAAGCAATGCCCCCCATCCGCGTCAAATCAATGCGCCACTATCCGCCTCCGGCGTGGAAAAGGCGGCGGTCAGTGTGCCGAAAGAGGCTTCGTGACGAAACAGTACTCGACTTCCAGCTTCCGGACCCGCTTCAACTGGCGTCTCTGGGTGGTGCTGGGGGCCCTGACCGAACTCTTTCTCATCTATGTCGCGCGCTGGTGGGCGCCCTCGCCGGTCACCTACTTCCTGGCGGTGCTGTTCTTGCCGGTCATGGTGCTGACCGGCTTCTGGTCGTCCAAGTACTTCAAACTGGTCCAGCTCAACCTCGAGCTCTCCCGGCGAGCCGACCAGAACCTCCAGGAGCTGAGCCACTTCTTCGAGACGGCGACTGCGGTCTCCAACCTCACCAAGCTCGGCGAGGACCTGGGCACGCTCACCCTGAAGCTGGCGGAGCTGCTCGATGTCGAGATGTGCGGCTTCTTCCTCTACCAGGACGGCCTCGAGGCGCTGATCGCGCCGGCCGCGCCGTCCGGGATGCGCGAGAGCCGGCTCTTCAACCAGATGCGGCTCAACCAGCTCCGCTTCAGCGCCAACGCGTCGACCCTGATCGGTCGGGTCTTCGTCACCCAGCAGCCGGTGATCATCGCCGACTGCCTGCACGACATCGAAGCCGGCCAGCTGCTGCCCCAGACCTTCGGCTATCACGACCTTCTTCTGGTCCCGCTCGGCTCCGGTGGCCGCCCGCTCGGTGTCCTGATGCTCGCCAACAAGCGCAATGGGCAGTTCAGCGGCAACTATGACGTCAAGCTCGCCGCCTCGCTCGGGGCCGAGGTTGCGGTTTCGCTGGAAAACACGTTCCTGTTCGAACAAACCCGCCAGCAGGCGCTGCGGCTCGACGCCTCGATGGAGATGCTGCGCCAGGTCTCGCAGGCGCTGACGGCGACCACGGTGGGACCAACGGCGCTGCTGCAGGGCGTCGCCCGGGCGGTGATCGGCGTCTCCGGCGCTGCCTCATGCCTTATCACCCTGACCCAGTCCGGCAACCCCGCCCAGCAGGCGGTCGAGGTGAGGGACGGCGTGCAGCCGGGTATCCCAGAGGACAAGCTGACCCGCGTCGCGCCCGGTCTCATCACCCAGGTGGTGATCGAGCAACGCCCCGTCTTCTCCGAGGATATTCAGCTCGACGGTCGATTCCCGCTCGATCCGCTGGCCCAGCAGTACGGCTGGCGCGCGGCGCTCGGCCTACCGATGTTCCTCGAGCGGGAGTTCGTCGGCACGGTGTCCGTCTACTTCAACGACGTTCGCCCCTTCGACGCCACCCTGATGCAGGTGCTGCAGATCCTCGCCAACCAGGCCGCGGTCGCCCTCGACAATGCGCGCCGCTTCCAGCGGGAGCGGCAAACGATCCAGATGTTGCAGCGTGCCAACCTCGAACTACAGGAAGCCGACCGGATGAAGTCCGAGTTCCTCACCAACATGTCGCACGAGCTGCGCACGCCGCTGAACGCGATCATCGGCTTCTCGGAGATCATCCGTACCACGCCCGAGCTTTCTGAAGGCGAGCGAGAAGAGTTCGCGGGGACGATCCACAGCAGCGGCCGCCGCTTGCTGAAGTTGATCAACGACATCCTGCAACTCACCCACATCCAGGCCGGCCGGCTCGAGCTACATCCCGCGCCCTGCGTGCTGGCCGAAGCCGTCGACGCCGCACTATCGGAAAATGCCGCGGCCGCCAACCAGAAGGAGCTCACCGTCAGCTCGCAGGTGGACCGCGGAATGCAGGTCGTCTTCGATCCCCAAAGCCTTCGCCACATCGTCCACAACCTGGTCAACAACGCGATCAAATTCACACCGCATCACGGGAGCGTGGTCATCAGCGCCTCGGAGGGCGTCCCCGGCACCATCGTCGAGGTCCGTGACACCGGGATCGGCATCAAGCCGGAAGACCAGCAGCGCCTCTTCGAGGAGTTCCGCCAGGTCGATGGCTCGACCTCGCGCGGCTACGAAGGCGTTGGGCTGGGCCTGGCCCTCTCGAAGCGCCTGGTGGAATTGCAGGGCGGCCAGATCTGGGTGGAAAGCGCACCCGGACGGGGAAGTGTCTTTCGCTTTTTGATCCCGCGCCTTCCGATGCTGGCGGCGGTCCCACCGGCGACGCTCTCGCCGGGACCCCTTGGGAGGGTGGCGTGAGCGAGCAGGGCACGCCCCGTCGGATCCTGATCGCGGATGACGATCCGGAACGCCTACGGAGCAGTGTCGATCGGCTGCAGCACGAGGGCTTTACCGTGCTTTCCGCGCAGGACGGCCTGGAGGCGCTCGACCGTGCCCGCGAGGAACTGCCGGACGCGATCATCCTCAACCTGCTGTTGCGCCGCATCGACGGGCTTCGGGTGTGCGAAATCCTGAAGAGCAACCCGGCGACGACGAACATCCCCGTCTTGCTCACGGCGGGTGTGCACGTGGATGCCGACGAGGGCCAGCGGGCGCTCGCCGCCGGAGCCGACCGTTTTCTGAGCGACCTCAGCCCACTGTCGACCGGCTCCGGCCGCGAGCTGGGGAGCCAGGACCTGGTGCAGGCGGTGCGCACCATGCTGGGCGCCGAGCCGGAGCTCGAGGAGCGTCCCATTCTGCTCGCGATCGACGACGATCCCGATAACCGCGCCTTCCTCACCAAGGCGGTCGCCAAGCAGGGCTTCGAGGTGGTGACGGCGCCGAACGCCACCCAGGCGCGCCGGCAGCTCGACTCACGCCGGCCCGCGCTGATCTTTCTCGACGTCCAGATGCCGGAGGAAAGTGGGTTGGCGCTCCTGCCGCAGATGCTGCGCGATTACCCCGAATCCGTGGTCGTCATGATGACGGCCTACGGTTCGGAACAGGTGGCTGCCGAAGCGCTGCGCGGGGGCGCCGACGACTACATCGCCAAACCGATCGACCTGCAGCGGCTGCGCGCGTTGCTGGAACGCAACCTCGAGAAGCAGCGGCTGCGTGCCGAACGGCAGAGCCTGGTGGCGCGGCTCAAGGATTCGAATCGATACCTGATGCGACAGCACGCGGCGCTGCGCCGCGCCGACGAAGAAATCCTGCAGATCAACCGGCAGCTCGAGCAGTCGAACCGATACAAGTCCGAATTCCTCGCCAACATGTCCCACGAGCTGCGCACCCCGCTCAACGCCGTCCTCGGCTTCAGCGAAATCCTGCTCGACGCCACCATGAACCTCACCAGCGGCGAGCGCACCGAATTCCTGCGCAACATTCACAGCAGCGGCCAGCATCTGCTGGGCCTGATCAACGACATCCTCGACCTGGCCAAGATCGAGGCCGGCAAGATGGAGCTGCACGCCGAAGAGATGCCGGTGGCGGAAGCGCTCCAGGAAGTCACGTCGATCCTGGAACCGATGGCCCGCCAGCAAGGGCTGCAGCTGATCATGGCCGGGCTGGCCGACGTGAGCGTCATCATGGCGGATCGCAGCAAGTTCAAGCAGGTCCTCTACAACCTGCTGTCGAACGCCGTCAAGTTCACGCCCCCGCCCGGGCAGATCACGGTCACGGTCAAGGATTCGCCCGAGCACCTCACCGTCTCGGTGCACGACACCGGCATCGGCATGAAGGAGGAGGATCTGCCCAAGCTCTTCCGCGAGTTCGAGCAGATCGACGGGTCGTACACCCGCCGCTACCAGGGCACGGGCTTAGGTCTGGCCCTCTGCCGGCGTTTCGTCGAGATGCACGGCGGCCGAATCTGGGCAGAGAGCCATTTTGGCAAGGGCTCGACCTTTACTTTCACCATCCCCCGGGACGCACGCCTCGGGCCCGCGGCCGAGCCCTCCGTGGAAGAGGCGCAGACGGTCGAGTCCATGGAGCTGCCCCTGGTACTCGTGGTCGAGGACGACCCGGCCAGCAGTCAGCGCTTGACCGCCGAGATCCAGGGGGTGGGCTTCCGGGTGGCGCACGCGGTCGACGGCAACGAGGCGGTACGCAAGGCGATGGAGATCCTGCCCGACCTGATCGTGATCGAGACCGTGCTGCCGGTCAAAGATGGCTGGCAGGTGCTCACCGAGCTGCGGGCCCGCGCGGCCACCGCCGATGTTCCGGTGCTGGTCTGCTCGGTGACCAAAAACCAGCGGCTGATGACCGAGTTCGGCGTCGTCGGCTACGTCGCCAAGCCGTGGGCGACCAAAACCATGCAGGACGAGCTCCGTCGCGTCGGGCTGGGGATCAAGCGCCGCCGCGACCGGGTGCGGGTGC
The DNA here is from genome assembly GCA_005882045.1 of Chloroflexota bacterium. Classification (GTDB taxonomy): domain Bacteria; phylum Chloroflexota; class Dormibacteria; order CF-121; family CF-121; genus CF-13. Next base: position 22,768 of record VBHO01000146.1, read on the forward strand.
TGCTCGTCCATCGCGACAGGCGGGCGCTGGCGCCGCTGGCGGCCGCCCTCGTCGAGGAAGGTTTTGAGGTCTTCCGGGCGCCCGGGTTGCAGGAAGCCCTCGAAAAGGCACGGGCGGCGGCCCCCGACGTGGTGGTGCTGGCGCCCCCCGAGCCCGAATGGGTCCTGGGCCTGCGCGGGCTGCCCGGGCAACCCGCCCTGGTGGCCCTGGGTGAAGTTTCACCGAGGGTGCCAGCGACGGCGTGGAGCGCCGTTATACCTACCGGCCTCTCCGAGCCCGATGCCGTATTGCACGCCATCAAGGGCCTGGACATTGTTCAGAGGCGAAGGAGGACAGGGCGTGACCGGCGGCAAGGTCTTGATCGTCGAAGATAATCCGGTCAATCTCAGGTTGGCCCAGTTCCTCCTGGAAAAAAAGGGCTTTACCGTCCGCAAGGCGGGCAGCGGCGCCGAGTGCCTGGCGGAGATGGCCCGCGAGCTGCCGGACATCGTCCTGATGGACATCCAGCTTCCCAGCGAGGATGGGCTGGCGGTCACCCGCAAGATCCGCTCCGACCCGCGACTCAAGGGCGTGATCGTGGTCGCCCTCACGGCGCACGCCATGGCCGGCGACCGGGAACGAATCCTGGCGGCGGGCTGCGACGGGTACATTCCCAAGCCGGTTGACCCCCAGGGGCTGCCGGGCGAGGTGGCGCGGTATCTCGAGCAAGGACGGTTGAAGACGGCCTGATGCCAGAGCAGCCACCGAAACCGACCCGCTCGTACCCCGAGATCCTCCAGCTGAACCAGGAGCTGGTGCGCAGCCTTCAGGGGTTGAGCGACGAGGACGACGCCCGCAAGAAGGAGCTCGAGCAGCTCAAGTTCGCCTACGACCAGGCCAAGGCGGAGATCGCCCGGCTGCAGGAAGAGCTTCGCCGCTCGACCGAACGGGAGGCGGCCCGCCAGGAGGAGCTTCACCAGCTCGAGCAGGAACGCGTGGACCAGTTGGGGGCGATGGATGCCCACCTCAACGCCATGCGTTCGGCCGTCGAGCGCTACCTGCAGCAGGGTAGGAAGGCGGCCTGATGAGTCCCGAGCCTTCCAAGGCGAGGTCGTTCGCCGACATCCTCCAGCAAAACCAGGAGTTCATCGCGCACCTCCAGACTCTGCAGGAAGACATCGGCGCCCAGCTGGAAGAGAAGGAAAGGGAATTGGCGCTGGCGAAACGCCAGCTGGCCGCGAAGCAGCAGGAGACCGACGAGCTGCAGAATTCCCAGCTTCAGTGGGCCGTCGACCGCCAGGGCCTTCTCGATCAGCACGAAGCCCTCAAGCAGGGACACCAGGACCTGCAGCAGAGCCACGATCGCTCCCAGGTCGAGCTCGGGCGGCTCAAGGATGATGTCGCCCGCAGCAAGGCACGCGATGAGGAGCGACGCAGCCAGCTCCGACAGCTGGAGCAGGAGCGGATGCAGATCACCCAGAAATTCGAGGCTGACCAGAAGAAGATCCGGGCCGACCTCAAGTCCGCACAGGACGACCTCGACAGCCTGCAGTCGGCGCAGCTGCAATGGGCGATGGATCGAGAGACGCTGCTGAAAGATCGCGACACCGCCGTGGCGAAGCAGGCGCAGCTCGAGCAGGACTGGCAGAAGGCCCGCGCCGAGCTCACCCAGGACAAGGTCCGGCTGACGGGACTCACGACCCAACAGCAACAGCAGTTGAAGGCCGTCCAGGCCGAGCTAGATCCGCTCAAGGCGGCCCGCGAGAAGTGGCAGGCCGAGCGGCAGCGGCTGATCGCCGACGTGGCGCGGCTGGAGCAGGGGTCGCAGGAAGCCGAGGCCCAGTTCAGGGCCGACCGCCGGCTGCTGCAGGGCCAGCTCGAGGAGGCCCGCAAGAAGGGCGCCGACCTCGACAAGGCCGAGGCTGAATTCCAGCGGCTCAGCGATGAGCGGTCGGCGCTCCTGAGCAAGCTCAAGGCGCTGGAGAAGGACTGGCAGAGTCGGGAGTCGTCCGTCGCCGAGGAGAAGGCCGCGCTCAAGAAGCAGGTCACCGACGCCACCGCCAAGCTCGCCGCCGTGCTGCATGACGCCGAGAAGCTCAAGTCGCTGCATGCTGACCTGGCGGGCGAGACCAGCCGCAAAGCCGAGGAGTGGACAGCGCGCGAGCAGCGACTCACGTCGGAAAAGAACCAGCTCAAGGTCGACCTGGAGCGGGTGCAGGCGCAACTCTCGGACATGATGTCGCAGACCAACGAGCTGCACAGTCAACGCGCGGCGGAAGCCAAGGAACTGGACGAGGCCTGGAAACGGGAGAAGGCGTCGCTCAAAGCGCAGCTCGAGGAGGCGCGCAAGGCCGCCGGCAGTGGACCGCCAACCAGCCAGGTCCTCGCCCGTTACGAAGCCGAGAAGCGAGCCATGCAGGCGCAGCTGGACAGCCTGCGCAACGACCTGGCCGCCAGCGGTAAACACAAGGACACGGCGCCCGCGTTGCTCCAGGCGAAACGCGATTTCGAGGCCAAGTTCCGTGTCATTTACGACCAGAGCCACGACCTCAACTCGCCGCTCAACGCGATCCTGGGCTTCAGCGAGATCCTGCTCGATGAGAAGGCCAACAAGACCACGCCCGAAGAGCGTCGGGAGTTCGTCGCCCACATCAACGAGAGCGGCAAGCGGCTCGTCGAACACATTCGCGAGTTGATCGAGTTCGCCAAGCAGGAATCGGGTATCCAGGAGCGCCCGGTGCAGATGATGCCGCCGGTCGGCACCGGGACCAAGCCGCCCGTCATCCTGGTTGCCGACAACGACCCGGCGGTCAAGGAGCGGATCGAGCCCTTCCTAAGCCACGCTGGCTACGAGGTGGTAATCGCCGCCAGTGCCCAGGAGGCCCTGCGCAAAGCGGTCCAAATGCAACCGCTCGCGGTTCTGATCGATACTCAGCTGCCGCCCAACGGCGGAAGCGGCCTCGTCTATGACCTGCGACGCGAGTCGAAAACCAAGGACATCCCGATCGTGTTGACCTCCAAGGTCAACAAGGAATCGCTCGCCTTCGACATTGGTCAGGCCGACTTCCTGACCAAGCCAATCGACCGTCAGCAGCTGCTGCAAATGATGGTGAAGTTCGACCTGCTGGCCGACGGCAAGCGTGGCAAGAAGACGCCGTCATCCATCCTGATCGTGGACGATGACCCGCAGAACATCCGCCTGATCAAGGCGATGCTGAAGCCGTTCAACATCGAGGTGATGGTGGCCGACGGCGGCAAGGCGGGCGTCGAGATGGCCCTGAAGAAGAAGCCGGACCTCATCATCCTCGACCTGATGATGCCGGACGTCGACGGCTTCGAGGTCGTCTCCAAACTCAAAGAGGACGCGGCCGCGAGCCAGATCCCCATCCTTATCTATACGGCGAAAAACATCACAAGCGAGGACCGCGAGCGCCTCCAGGGGAACATCCAGTCGATCATCCAGAAAGGGGATTTTGGCAAAGACCGCTTCCTCGAGATGATCAACAACCTCCATATCAGCCAGGCCGCCTAGGTCCGGAGGGCCGGCATGACTGCCCTCGATCGCCAGCTCGTCCGACTCCGTTTCGCCGCGCTCGCGATTCCATTCGGCCTGCTCCTCTGGCTGCCTTCGGCGTCGGTTGCGATCACCATCGTCCTGGCCGGCCTGATGGCCGCCTACAACGGCGTCGCGTTGCTCGCGATCCGCCGGCGGGCGGCAGCGCGTTTCGCTCGTCCGATGGCGGTCCTGCTGCTGGTTCTCGACCACGCCGTCATCAGTGCCTGGATCCTGCTCTTCGCCGGTCCATCCTCGAGTCTTCCCTACCTGCTCTATGCGCTGGTTGCCGCCGAAGCGGTCTTTCGCTTCGAGCTCTGGGGCGGAATCGGGACCAGCCTCTTTTTCACCAGCGGCGTCATCCTCTTCCAGACCAGTGACCTGGGTCTCGCCATCTCGGTGCGCGATGCCGTGCTCCGCGCTATCCCGACGGTCGTCGTCATCACCGGCCTGGGCGCCGCGGTACGCGCCATGAACACCGAGATTCGTGGCACGCGGCGGCGGCTCGACCAGACGGAACAATTGCGCAATGTGCTGGGCGAGCTGGTCGGGCAGCTCGACGTCTCACGGATGCTCAACACCGTGATCCGGTGCGGCATGGAGCTACTCCAGATGGATTCCGGGGCCATCGTCCTCCTGGATGAGGATCGCGGCGTCTTCACCTTGCGCGCCTCGGTCCGTTTGCCAGGGGCGCTGGAAGGCGTGGCCATCTCGGCGGCCGACGGCATCGTTGGCCGAGTGGTGCGCGAGAAGCGCTTCGTCATGCTGGTCGAACCGCCACTCTTCGACCTCAACGCGCTCAACGCGGCCGGTTACGCGCGCGCCTTCGGCTCGCCCGTGGTGCTGGAAGGCAAAGTCTTTGGCGTGCTGCACCTCGAGACCCGCGATGACCAACGACGCCTGACGCGCTGGGAGGAGGAGGCGCTGGAGGTCCTTTCGCAGCAACTGGCGGTGGCGCTTCGCAATGTCCGTCTCTTCGAGGAAAGTGAGAAGCGCGCCCGTCGGCTCGAGCTGCTCAACCAATCGATCGACCAGATGAACCAGAAGCTCTTCGAGCCGGAATTGCTGGATGTGGTGGCTACCGCCCTTACCGGCAACCTGGGGTTCGCGGCGGCGCAGGTCTGGCTGCTGGAGCCCAGCGACGGCGCGCTCTGGCGGCGTGCCAGCCACCACACCACGGGCGAGCCGCCGCCCGTCCCCGGTCGAGTCGAGCGCGGCATGAGCGAGATCGGCCAGGTTGCCGAGCTGCGAGTGCCGATTGTCACGAATGACCCGGCCAACCACCGCCAGGTTGGACTCAATCCGTGGATGACCGAAGAAGGCCTCCAGGCATTCGCGGGCTTTCCGCTGGTCGTGGGCGAGCAGCTGCTGGGCGTGCTCGCCGTCTATCACCGGCGCCCGCTCGACCGCAACACCATCGAGCTGCTCACCCTGTTTGCGCAGCACGCCGCCACCGCGATCCAGGAAGCGCACCTCTTTCATCTCGCCACCGAGCAAACGGCGCGGCTCACCGCGCTCAACGTCGAGCTGCAGCGCGCCAACCAGCACAAGGCCGAGTTCCTCGCCAACATGAGCCACGAGCTGCGCACGCCGCTCAACTCGATCCTGGGTTTCTCGCAGCTGCTGCTCGAAGGTGACGGCGGCGTCCTGACGGGCGACCAGCGCCAGGACGTCGACATCATTGCCCAGAATGGACAGCACCTGCTGGCGCTGATCAACGACCTGCTCGACATCTCGAAACTGGAGGCGGGCAAGGCGCAGCTGCACCGCGGCGAGGTCGAGGTCGAGCCGCTGATTTCGGAGTGCGTCGAAAGCGTCCGGTCCCTGGCCAAGACCAAGAAGCTCGACCTGAGTTCGAACGTCTCGGCCGACGTGGGCCGGGTCTTCGCCGACGGCCCGAAACTCAAGCAGGTCCTGCTGAACCTGCTCGGCAATGCCATCAAGTTCACCGAGACCGGCAGCGTTCGCATCACCGCCGAGCGCCAGGGCGCTGAGTTGCGCGTCAGCGTGCGCGACACTGGCATCGGCGTCCCGGTTGAGGACGCGGAGCGGATCTTCGATAGCTTTCAGCAGGGGAAGAGCGGTATCAGCGGCAAGTATCAGGGCACCGGCCTGGGCCTGGCGATCTGTCGCCAGTTGGTGGAAATGCACGGCGGCCGCATCTGGGTCAAGAGCACGGCCGGCCAGGGCAGCACCTTCACGTTCACCATTCCCCAGCGGGCCGTCCCGGATGCGATCGACCTGTCGAGCGCGGCCTAACTGCCGGCTAACCGAGGAACCCGGTGATCAACGCGACCGCGACCAGCACCATGACGCCGGCGGCCGCGAACTGGAGCGGACGCTCCGGGACCCACGCGCCCAAGCGGTTCCCGAGAACCACCGCGATCGCCGAGACGGCCCATAAGGCGAGCGTGGCCGCGGTGAAGACAATCAGCGGTTCGCGATAGCGAGCCTGGAAGGCCGCGGTCGCCAGTTGCGAAAGGTCGCCCCACTCGGCGACGAAGACCACGGTAAAGGCCGTCAGGAACGGACGGCGATGCCGCCCCTCCTCGCGTTCAACCTCCGCGGCCTCCTCGGCCTCGGCTTTCTTGAGGTTCTGCCGGATCAGCAGGCCGGCCATCACGAGAAAGAGAAGGCCGGCGCCGATCCGCACCGGCTCACGAGGCAGTAAGGCGAAGATCGAGCCGGCGATGACCGCCACGAGGCTCTGGACCAGGAAGGCGGCGGCAGCACCAACGAATACCGGGACGGGGCGATGACGGGTGGCGAGTAACAGGGCGGCCAGCGCCGTCTTATCTGGGAGCTCGATCAGAAAGATGACGACGAAGACGGTGAGCCCAAGACTCAGCGCGTGAGTCATCGGTCGAGTGTAGCGGCGCTAAGCCGCGATGGGATCAGTGCAGCCAGATCGGGAAGGAGAGAACGAAGATCAGCAGGCCGAGACCCAGGGTGCGCATGCTCATCCCGCCATCGCCAGCGGCTCTTGCCCAGCGGGGTAGTTGACCTTGGCGCTGAAGCGATAGCCGACACCACGCTTGGTTTGGATGTAGACCGGTTTGCTGGGGTTGGGCTCGATCTTGCTGCGTAGGCGCGAGATGTGCACCCGCAGCCCCTCTTCGTAGGCTTCCTCGTCACCGGCCCATGCCTTGGCCAGCAGGGTCTCGTTGGTGACGACGCGGCCGGCGTTGCGGACGAGGAGGAAGAGCAGCTTGGACTCGGTTGGCGTCAGGGTAACCTGCTGGCCCTTGACGCGAGCCCAGTGCTGCACGAAGTTGATCTGCAGATCCTGATCGATGACGACTTCCGGCTGCTCGACGCCGGCGGACTCGCCGTAGCGGCGCAGCACGCGCTGCACGCGGGCGACGAGCTCGTCCTTTTCAAACGGTTTGACGATGTAATCCTCGGCGTACATCTGGAGGCCCTCGACCTTGCTCACGACGGCCGCGACCGCGCTCAGGATGACGATCGGGACATCGAGGTGGCTCTTGATGCGGCGGCACAGTTCGAAGCCGTCCATCTCCGGCATCATCAGGTCGACGACGACCAGGTGCGGAATTCCCTCGTGGAGTTTGCGCAGCGCTTCGGGACCACTACCGGCGGTCATGACCTCGTAGCCGGCGTGCTCGAGGATCCGCTTGAGGATCTCGCGCGCCATCGCATCGTCGTCGACGATCAGAATCCGGTACCGGTTGACGATGTTAAACCCCTCTCTTCCGGCGGCCAGTGCACGTCGCGCTGCCGACCGGCCACCATGGATTTGGACCTGCGGCTGCTGGCTCAGGTCCGACTGGAGAGCCGGCAAAGGTATATGGCCCTCGTCATGCATTTCCTTACGATTCCTCTTTACGATGTGATGACTCTTGTCGCGTCAGGGTCACATCAGAAGCGGCCTGGCCCGGACTCGGTCTCACCTTAGAGAGGCTGGCTTACGGCGCTTGTTACAGACTCGTGCTGGGACGCGCCGGGCGAAAAAAAGGGCGCGAGCGGTGCCTCTCGCGCCCCCGTAGGGCAAGCCTATGGGGAGCACAGTGAACATGAATCGGTCGGTCGGCCCATCCGCGCGGTCCGAGCGACTAAAATGCTCCTCGCCTCGCCCGGGTGGTGAAACTGGTAGACACGCAGCTTTGAGGGGGCTGTGAGCGCAAGCTTGTAAGGGTTCAAATCCCTTCCCGGGCAGAGCTCTTACCCACGTGAGCCTGAGCACCCTCTACCTGCGGCTGCGCTACCGGCGGCACGGTTTCGGTCCGGGCTTTGAGGGACCGTGGCGGCTCCGCATCCGCGGCCCCGGCCGGGTCACCTTTGGCCGCAACGTCCGGGTGCGCAACGGCTCCGGTCGCACCGCGCTCCTGACCTTCGCGTCGGATGCCCGGATCGACATCGGGGATCGGGTGGAAATCGACGGCGCCGGGCTGATGGCGGCCAGCGTCATCGAGGTGGGCGACGACGCCATCCTCGGGCCGTGCCTGGTGGTCGACACCGATTTTCACGCCGTCGGTCCCACCCGACGACAGGAGGGCGCGCCTGGTACTCGACGGCCCATCCGCATCGGACCCACCGCCTGGGTCCAGGGGAAGGCCACCATCCTCAAAGGGGTATCGGTGGGGGAGGGGGCCGTCGTTCGCTGGGGTGCGCTGGTCGCCGCGGACGTCGCGCCGGGCGCGGTCGTCGTGGGGAATCCGGCAGTAGAAGTGCGCGAGCGCTAGCGAGCGAGGCTCAGGCGCCGACGACGGCGCCCTGGATGTTGCAGTAGGTGTTGCGCACCTGGTTGCCCAGGACGATCAGGGTCACAAGGATGACGATGACCACCAGGCACATGATCAGCGAGTACTCGACCAGCGCCTGGCCGCGTTCGCTCTCCCAGCCCATAAGAGCCCGGATCCGGGACGCGAGGATGGTGATCATTGCTTGCTCTTACTCGGCCTGGCGATCGCCGCCTTTCGAGTATGAGGGTTATAACGAGGGACCGGCCACCGAACAGACGCGTCGTGCCACGATCGTGTCGAGATTGTGACCGATGCCGGCGACTCGGTCGGAGGCCGATCGAATCGGCTAACGGGCGCTCGAACGTTGGACGAGGTAGGTGACGACCGCCAGGTACTCTTCCGAGTCGGCGGATCCCACCCAGCGGGTATCCTCGTTGGTGCGGCCGAAGAGGGCGAAGAGTTCGCTCAAGGTCAGCTTTTCAGACATTTGATACCTAACCGGTAGCTAATATAACACACATACTATCACAAGAGAGAGGCCGGGGAAAGAGGGGTTATCGGGCGTTGTTCCGCTGAACTAGATAAAGGACAACGGCCAGGTATTCTTGCGAATCCGCCGAGGCGACCCAACGGGTGTCCTCCGAATGGCGGCCGAATAGGGTGAAAACGTCCGACATTGTGAGTCGCTGGGGTTCGTCCAACATGTTTTCTGGGGCACCCGGGCCCCGATGAGGGTGAAACGACCCGCCTCGCGGGATCCTTTCACGCAGCGTGAAAAGATGGGCACGGCCCGGCAGCGGTTCATCCACGAAGCTGCGGGGTTGCCGACGGGGAGGCGGATCAGATGTTCTTGTACTGGAATTGGGGCTACTTTCTGTACGTCGCGCTGCCCATCATGGTGCTGGGCTTCATTGCGAGCAGCTGGGTCAAGCGCACCTACCAGCGCTACTCCCAGGTTCGCAACGCCAACGGTCTCAGCGGTGTCGACGTCGCCCGTCGCATCCTGAGCGGCGCCGGTCTGAGCGATGTCACGATCCAGGTGATCGACGGCGAGCTGAGTGACAACTACGACCCCCGCACCAAGACCCTGAATCTCTCACGAGACGTCGCCACCGGCACATCCGTGGCGGCGGAGGCGGTGGTCGCCCACGAGATCGGCCATGCGCTGCAAGATCACCAGGGTTTTTTCGCGATGCGGCTTCGTTCCGGGCTGGTGCCCGCCGCGAACCTGGGCTCGCAGGCCGGTCCGTTGATCGTGATCGCGGGTCTCCTCCTGTCGGTCTTCACCGGAAGCGTCTTCGGCTTCTACGTTGCCGTGGCCGGGTTGCTCCTTTTCGCGGCGGTCGTCCTCTTCCAACTGATCACAACGCCCGTCGAACTCGACGCGAGTCGCCGCGCGCTGCGCTTACTCGCCGAGAACGGCGTCATCTATCCCGAGGAACAGCAGGGGGCGCGACGGATGCTACGCGCAGCGGCCTTCACCTACTGGGTAGCACTGTTCGGCGCCGTCCTGACCTTGCTCTACTACGCCTCACTCGTTTTCGGAAATCGCCGTAGCGACTGAGCGCGCGGCGTTCGCCACGGCCGACCCGGCGGAGATTCGTGCTCGGCTCGCCGGCGAAGCACCCTACCGCGTTGACCAGGCCCAGCAGTGGTTCTGGCAACGGCTGGCCCCGTCGTTCAGTGCCATGCGCACCCTGTCGCCGTCGGCGCGCCGGCAGCTCGACGATTCGTTTGCCTTCAGCACGGTGACGCCCCACCTAAAACGGCAAGCCGATCACGGCCAGACTGTGAAATACCTCTTCAAGCTGGGCGATGACCGGACCATCGAAACCGTCGTCATGCACTACGACGCGACGGCTCGTTCGCGGGCGCGAACGACCATCTGCGTCAGCTCGCAGGTGGGGTGTCCCATCGGTTGCAGCTTTTGCGCTACCGGGCAATCGGGCTTCGATCGAAACCTCAGCGAAGCCGAGATCGTCGACCAGTTCCTCGCAGCCAGCCGCGACCTCGGTGACAAACAGCGCGCGCTGACCAATGTCGTCTTCATGGGAATGGGCGAGCCGATGAACAACTACGCCGCGGTCGTTGGCGCGATTCGCCGTTGGGCTCAAAAAGACACGCTCAACTTCAGCCCGCGACGGGTCACGGTATCGACCATCGGGCTGGTGCCCTTCATCGAGCGCCTCAGCGCCGAGGGGCTCCCGGTCAACCTGGCGGTCTCCCTGCATGCGCCCGACGACGAGCTGCGCAGCAGCATGATTCCGGTCAACCGCAAGTACCCGATCGCCGCCATCGTCGCGGCGGCGCGAGCGCACGCGGAGCGGACCGGCCGGCGCACCAGCTATGAGTACGTCTTATTGCAGGGTGTCAACGACAGCGTCGAGCAGGCTCGGCGGCTGACCAGCGTGATCGGTCACCGCCTCACGCATGTCAACCTGATTCCGATGAACCCGATCGACGGCAGCCCGCTCTCGCCACCATCGAAGGCACGCGCGCAAGCCTTCCAGTCCGTCTTGCAGGCAGCGGGTATCTCGACCACCATCCGCGCCACGCGCGGCCTGGATATCGACGCCGCGTGTGGCCAACTGCGAGCCCGGCAGCTGCAGCCGACCGCGACGTCACCCGGCTGATGCGCCGGCCGCTCGCCGGCGTCTTCTTCGACGCGGGTAACACGCTCCTGGTCGAGGAGCCGGGCAAGCATCTGTGGGAGATGGCGATGACCCCGATTCCGGATGTCTTCGAGGTGTTGACGGCACTCAAGACGCGTTACCGCCTCGGCGTCATCTCCAACACGGTGGGATCGGGTGATGCTGAGCTGGCCGACGCCCTCGAAAAGGCGGGGATCCTCGGGCTGATCGACGCCATGGTCACCTCGCGGGATTTCGGAAAGGCGAAGCCCGACCCCGCGATCTACGTCGAGGGCGCCCGGCGTTTGGGCGTTCCCCTGGACGAGACCGTGATGGTCGGCGACCGGCTTGATACCGACGTCGCAGGCGCCCTGAACGCCGGCATTGCCGGGGTCTGGCTGCGCCATCCCGGAGCCATCCCGATCCCCGGCATCGAGCCCACCCACGTCATCGACCGCCTTGGCGAGTTACCGGGGTGGCTTGACGCCACCTACGTCCCCGATCGCCAATGAAGGAACGGCGTCCGGGCGCCGATATACTCAAAGAATCCCGATGAAACGAGCCGTCGCCGCCGCCCTGTTGACCATGCTGGCGCTGGCCGCCTGCGCTTCGCCGCTGGCCAAGGCGGAAACCCCCCAGCAGGCCCTCGACGCCGCGGCGCAGCGCGCCAGCCAGCTCAAATCGGCCAAGTTCGACCTCCAGGGCAGCGTCAAGATGACGTTCCCCGCCCAGCTGGGCGCGATGCTTGGGCAGAGCGGCGCCGGCGCGGGGTCGATCTCGCTCGACATGACCGGCACCGGCGAGGCGCAGTTCCCCGACCGCTATCACGCGGTGATCAACGCCAAGATGTCCGGAATGTCCATCGCCACCGAAGTGGTCGTCGCCAACGGCAAGGCCTATGTGAAAAATCCGCTCAGCGGCAAGTGGCAGGTCTCGGACACGAGCGGCATTACCAGCCAGTTCAGCCAGCCCGACCCGCTCTCGTACGAGCAGCTGCTCAAGAACGTGAAATCGATCAAAAACCTGGGCGACACCACGGTCGACGGCACCGCGGTGCATCACTACCAACTGGTCCCCGACAAGGACAAACTGCTCGCCGCCATGGACAAGGCCGCCGTCAAGAACCCACAGGCGCTGGCGGCGATCAAGCAAGTACTCGACAGCGGCACCATGACGGTCGAGGTCTGGTTCGGCAAGGACGATCACCTGGTCCGTCGCGTCTCCACCGACGCCGACTACACCATCGACCTCAACCAGCTGCTGGGCTCGCTGGGGGTGCCGTCGGCAGGCAGCAGCCAGATGCCCGCCGGATCCAGCATCCACGCGACGGCCCACGTGGTCCTCAACTACCACGACTTCGACGCGCCGGTGACGATCAGCATCCCGACCGTCTCCTAGTGCTGATCGCGCCCTCGCTGCTATCGGCCGACTTCAGCCGGTTGGGAGAGGAAGTGGCCGCCCTCGAACAGGCCGGTGCCGACTGGGTGCACTTCGACGTGATGGACGGGCATTTCGTTCCGCCGATCACCATCGGGCCGCGGACGGTCGAGCACTGCCGGCGCTACGCGAAGCTGCCCTTTGACGTTCACCTGATGATCGAGAACCCGGAGCGCAGCATCGACGCCTTCCGCGACGCGGGCGCCAACACCATTTCGGTCCACGTCGAGGCGACCCGGCATATTCATCGGGCCCTGGAGAGCATTCGGAAGGCCGGAATGCGACCGGGCGTTTGCCTCAACCCCGGCAGCCCGCTGGTGCTGGTCGAGCCGGTGCTGAAAGACGCCGACCTGCTGGTCGTGATGTGCGTCAACCCCGGGTGGGGCGGCCAAAAGTACATCGAGGGCAGCCCGGAGCGCATCAAGGCGGCGCGAGCGCTACGCGACCGGCTCAACCCCAAATTGGAGATCGAGGTCGACGGTGGCGTCAACGCGGAGACCGGCCGGCAGTCGACCCAGAGTGGGGCCACGGTGCTGGTCGCCGGGAGCTTCGTCTTCGGTCACCCGCAGGGCGCCAAGGCCGCGATCGACCAGCTCCGGTAGGCGCTACTCGCTGGTTGGCATGTGCAGGTACATCGACTGGATGCCGACGCGGCCCGGACCGGTGAAACGGTTCCAGATCATGTTGCCGCCGCCGCCGAAGATGCCGGTCTTTAGTCCGAACATCTGCACATCCATGCGCACCGTCTCATCCCGGTAGACCCAGCCACCGGGCTCGATGTCGATCTGCTCGTTTTGCGCCAGCTCTTTCTCGAAGACGTTGCCGTAGCCATGCAGCCAGAGCACGCCCTCCTGCTGTGACGCGCTGAAGCGGTCCACGAAGAAGCCGGTGGAGCCCAACAGCATGTTGCTGACGCCCTTGACCCGATTGAAGGTGTAGTCGAGGTTGCCGGTTGCCGCCAGGAATTGGTGTTCGCGAACTAACACGGCCTTGCCCGGCATCAGGTGGAGGGGGAAGAGGTGACCGGCGCCGTCGCGTGAAAAGGCGACCTCCCCCGGGCCCTGGGCTTCGGTCAAGAAGATCGGCATGCCCGCCACCATCCGTTTGAACGCGCCCTTCATCGCTCGAATGCCGATGTTGAGCTGCGGGTCTTTCCAGAGCACCACGTGATGCTCGAAGTAGATGGGCACTGTGCCGTCCAGCCAGGTATGCAGGACCGGCACCAGCTCGCCGTCGATCCGATAGCGGATTCCGGGGGCCTGGCCTTCCTCGAGCTTGGTCGGTAGGGGCTGGGGTGGCTTCTGCATTTGGTTCTCCTCTTTTCGGCGGTGCCGTAATTGACCGACCCGCAAGTTACACGGTTTGTGACGGCTGCGCTGCGCCGGTCCCTGCGGATCAATCGGCAGATGCTGCCCGACAACGTCCGTTTTGGCCGGGTCGTGCTCACGCTGGTGGTGAGCATCACGCTCTTCCTTTTGGCTTTACACATCCCGGCTTTCATGGCCGCAGGGGCCGACATGACCGACAGTGCGCAGCGGGACTATGCCGCCAACATCTGGCAGGAGACGCAGACCAGCCTCGCCCTGGTCGCCATCGTCTTACCCTGGCTGGTCTACGCGCTCCTCTGGCGGGGTGCCCCCTGGGGCCGGCGCATCCTGCTGGCGATCGCCACGGCGGGCGTGATCGTCACCACCTGGTTTGCCTTATTGAGCGCCCAGAGCTATGCGGCGTTACCCAAGCAGGTCGTCGGCCTCGTCGACCGCGTCCAGGGCCGCGTCATCGCATTGCGCGGCGGTGGCAGTTATTACCTGGTGCTGTCAGACCAGGAGCTGAACGCTGACCGCTCCTGGCTCCGTCCTGGGGCCAGCGTCGAGCTGTGGGTATCGCCTCGTGGCCATGCCGGTGCCGTAAGCGCCGTGACCGAGGTGGGCGGAGACTAGGCCGATTTGGCCTGGGTGCGCAGGCAGCGGGTGCAAACCAGTGCCGTCTGCGACCGCCCGTCGATTAAGACCCGCGCCTTGTGCAGATTGGGCATGAAGCGACGCTTCGTGTGCACCTTCGAGTGGCTCACGTGATGCCCGTACTGGGGCCCCTTTCCGCAGATTGCGCAGCGTTGTGCCATGGTTTTGTTTGCTCGGGCGCCTCGCGGATCATCGCGTATGAT
>VBHO01000147.1 GCA_005882045.1 Chloroflexota bacterium
CGGCCATCTCGACGCCGATGGTGCCGAAGACGATCCGGCCGATCCAGCGCTTGGCCTCCATCACGCTGCGCGGCTCGATCGCGATCATCTTCCAGATAAACGCGCAGACGAAGGCCAGGGCGCCGATGCTGCCGGTCAGTCCCTGCGCGTACCCGGTCCAGACCTCGATGACATGCTTCAGTTGGTCCATCAGGGCTTTTTTCCCAACTGCTCGTTGATGCGTGCCTCGACATACGACTCGATGGCGGCGGTGAGTCGCTGCAGGATGCCCCATTGCTCGACCATGAGGTTGCGGTCTTCGCGGCCGAATTTTTGAAAGAGCTCGGGCGCCAGCCCTGGCCTAGCGGGGGATGGCGCCACCGCCGCCGGCGGTCGAAGCGGCGTCACCAGCGTCGGGATGGCCGGCGGTTGGAAGCTGGGCAGTACTAGTGGCGGTGGACGAAAAGCGGTGCGATGCGGCTGGATGGCCAGGTGGATGCCAACGCCGGTAAAGGCGGCGAGCAGGGTGACCTCGCCACCGATGAGGGCGAGCTTCCAGGATGGGCGCATGGAGGACTCCTCGAGAGGGTCGTCGGGCGGCAACGCTGCCCATCCTTACACAATTCCGTGTATTTGTCAAGACGAAATCCGGCTCAGCGGCGGCGGATCTCCTCCAGGGCCTGCCGGAGCCCGCCGAATTGGAACCGGTAGCCCGCGGCTTTCGCCTTGTCCGCGACGGCTCTCCTACCATCGAGCAGCAACTGCGACTGCGTGCCGAGCGCCAGGCGAAGCAGCAGAGCCGGTGCGGGAAACCAGGTCGGGCGATGCCAGACCCGGCCGATCTCTTTCGCCACCTCAACCTGCCGACGGATATCCGGGGCCACGGCATTGACGGCGCCGCTCAGCCGCTCATTCTCGAGCCCGAACCGATAGAGCCCGATGATGTCGTCGACGTGGATCCAGGTGAACCACTGACGGCCGCTGCCCAGCGGACCGCCGACGAATAACCGAACGGGAAGGGTCAGGAGATTGAATGCCGGCGCGCCCCGACCAAAGACCATCGACGTTCGCATCCGAACGACGCGGAGACCAAGCGGTTCGGCCTTCAGGGCGGCGGTTTCCCACTGCTGGCTCATCCGCGCGAGGAAGGAATCGCCGGGTTCGCCGTCCTCGGTGATGATGTCGTCGCCGCGGTTGCCGTAGTAGTCGATACCGGAGGCGTTGAGGAGGACCGACGGCCGGCGATCAGTCGGCGTCGCTTCGATCGCCTGCACGATGGCGGACGTCGCAGCGAGGCGGCTGGAGAGGATTTGCGCCATGCGCTGCCGTGTCCATCGACCGCTCCCAACGTTTGCGCCGGCGAGATTGATGATGCCCTGCGCACCCGCGAGCTCGTCGACCCAGTCGCCGCTCGGGGTGCGGGCATCCCAGGTGACGTCGCGTAGGCCCCCATCCTGACCCTCTCCAGCAAGCGGGGGAGGGAAAGCGCGACGCTGGCCACGGGTGAGGATGACTACTTCGTGCCCGTCATTGACCAAGCTCGCCGAAAGCTGGCGGCCGATGTAGCCCGATCCACCCGGGATCAGGATCTTCATCTACTTACTATCGCAAGTTAAGCGTTACGGGTTGAAGCTGCGGGTTCGCCGTTCGGCGCGAGACT
Organism: Chloroflexota bacterium; assembly: GCA_005882045.1. GTDB lineage: Bacteria > Chloroflexota > Dormibacteria > CF-121 > CF-121 > CF-13. The sequence continues at coordinate 1,640 of VBHO01000147.1, forward strand.
GCGCGAGGCGTTGCATCGCCTGGGCGAGCACCGCAGCCCGGTCGTCCTTGCCGTGCTCGCTGGCAGCGACCCCGGTATCGACGGCGATCCGAACAATGTCGCCGTTCGGTGTTGCCGCGTAAGGGTGCTCCTCGAGCGCGGGTCGCAGGCGATCTGCCTGCCGCACTGCGACCGCCCGATCGGCTTCGGGAATCACCAGGCAGAATTGGCCGTCGCGAATCCGCGCGAGCGTGTTCACGCGCCGCGTCTTCGCCCGGATGACCGCGACAAATTCACGCAGGATGCGACCGAGACCCGCCTCGCCGTATTTGCCGCGAAGCACCTCGAACGCCTCAATCTCGAAGGTCACGACGGCCAGGTCGTTGCTGTATCGCGACGCCCGGCTGATCTCCTTGTCGAGCAGGTCGCCCAGGTAGCGAGTGCTGTAGGCGCCCGACTGGAGGTCGAGGAGCGCGAGTTGCTCCGCCTGCATCAGCTTGCGGCCCATGACCAGGGCGTACAGCCCTTCGGCGACGAAGCTCTCCATCGCCGCCAGCGGTTCCTGGAGATCGTCGCGCGAGCGGTCGAAGCCCACCACGATCGCGCCGAAGGTCGCGCCGGCTTTCTGGTCCGGAATCGGCACGCCGACGACGCTCCCTACCTTAACCGTGTCGTCGGTGAGGTAGCGTGACCAGGCGCTCTTGGCAATGTCGGGCACGGTCACGGTGCGGTCGGCATGCTTGACCCATTCCGCGATGCCTTCCACCAGGCGGCGCTTCGCGGCCACCAGCTGATCGGGCGACGTCTGGTCGTAGGCCGAAGCCAGATCGGAACCGCTGTCGTCGATCATGAGCACCAGGGCGTAATCGGCGCGGGTGAGGTAGAGCACCGCGTCGACGACATGCTGGGTCAACATCTGCGCGTTCGACTCGGCGATCTCGGCCTGCAGGCGCCGCAGCGCATGACCGACGCGCTCCTTCGCTTGCATCTCAGCGAGCAGGTTCAGCCCCACCGAGACCAGTTCGCCGGCGCCGAGGAGGTTCTCGGCATCGTGTTCCTGGACAGCGTCGGCCGCCTGGATCAAGTCGTCGGGAAAGATCTTGAGACGGAAGGCGAGCTCAGCAAATTCTTCGACCGAGTTGGGAGCGAACCTCACGGCGGGACCGACGACGGCCCCCATCTGGACTTCCTTTTCATTGCGCACCGGGGCGATGAAATGTCCGACCCCGGACTTGCAGACACCGATGGTTTCCTCGCCACGCTTGAGGAAATCGGGATCGTTGTAGAGCGGGCACGCCTTGCGCTCCTGCAGTAGACGGCAGTAGCGCGGGTAGTCTTCCACCGCCGTCAGCGGATGCGCGTCGAGGTCGAAGACCTGCAGCTTGAGTCCGGTCGACGCCGCAAAGCGGTCCACCATCCGGGCGAATTCCGGACTGCTGACCAGCGCGCCAAGCTCCCCTTCTTGCGGTTCTACCTCCATCAATGCTGTCCGGCCTTTGAAGGCATGGCTCGACCTTCAAGGCAACAACGCTGTAACGGCGGAAACCTGTCGCGACGCCGGCGTTCGCGGCTGAATTCGGGCTGTATTCGGGCGATCCCTCGCCCAGAGGCCCATTCTAGACCCTGTTTTTGGCGCTCCATCGGTACACTTGGCACGGTGCTGTCCACCCGCCTCCTGACCAAGCGCTATGGCAGCCTCACGGCGGTGGAGGACCTCGACCTGGAGGTGGGCGCCGGGGAGCTGTTCGGCTTCCTCGGTCCCAATGGGGCCGGCAAGACCACCACCATCAAGATGCTCGTCGGGCTGCTGCGGCCGACCAGCGGCAATGCCAAGGTGGCCGGTATCGACATCGCGGCCGAGCCGGAGAAGGCCAAGGCGCTGATCGGCTACGTGCCCGACGCCGCCACCCTCTACGATAAGCTGAGCGCCCGAGAGTTCCTCGAATTCTCCGGCGATCTCTACCACGTCGAGCGGAAACTTCGCGATCGCCGGATCGCGGCGCTGCTCAAGCTGTTCGATCTCCAGGAGCGGGGCGATGACTTCCTGTCGGGCTATTCGCGCGGCATGCGGCAGAAGGTCTCGCTGGCGGCGGCGCTGTTGCACGACCCGCAGGTCCTCTTCCTCGATGAGCCGACCGTCGGCCTCGATCCCCAGAGCGCCCGCCAGATGAAAGACATCCTGCAGGACTTCTGCCGCGAAGGGAAGACGGTCTTCTTTTCCACCCACATCCTGGAAATCGCCGAGCGAATGTGCACCCGGCTGGCCATCATCAACCACGGCCGGCTGGTGGCGATGGGGAGCCTTCAAGACCTCCGGCACATGGTGGGACAGGACGGGCAGTCACTGGAGCAGATCTTCCTCGAACTGACCGGTAGCCGCGAGGACGACGTCAGCGCGGTGTTGCGTGGCCTCGAAAGCTAGACCCGGCGCGGGCGCGTTGGAAGGGCTCGCGCTTGGCCTGCTGCTCTGGCGCGTCCAGCTGCAGATGTTCATCAACCAGACCATTCGTAGCCGCAACGCTGGACGGATCGCGGGCACAATCGCGGGCGCCGCCGTGATCCTGCTCGCCTGGTCATGGGAGGGGTTCGTCACCTGGCTCGGCGTGGAGGCCTCACACCGGATGCAGGTGCACGTCGACTCCGTGCACCTGCTGAGCCTGGCATTTCTCGCCTACACCGGCGTCCTGGTCTTCAGCAGCCTGGTCTTCAGCCTTAACGCGCTGCTGCTCAATCCCGACCTGGAGCTGCTGCTCGCCGCGCCGCGATCGGTGGAAAGCGTGCTCGCCAGCCGGATGGTGGTACAGGTGCTCCGCCTCTTCCTACTGAGCCTGCTGTTCACCGCACCGGCTCTCCTGCTGCTTGGGGTCGTTAATCAAACCCCGCTGATCCCACTCGCCTTCGCGGTGCTCTTCCTTCTCTACCCGGTGTTCGTGGTCGTGATCATCTCGTTGATGAGCCTGCTGTTGGTTCGCATCATCCCGGTCGGCCGGGGCCGCGAGGTCCTCACGCTCTTTGGTGTCGCGCTCGCCATCGGCATCAACCTGGCCAACTTTCTCCTCAATCCCGCCCTGCGCGATCCCAGCTTCACCCGGCATCCCGGGGTGACGTCGGGCCAGCTCGGCGTGGCTCCCATCAGGCTGGGCAGGGCGCAGCGCGGCGGCCATCCTCAGAGGCGACTGGGTGACCGCCGGCCAGTGGCTGTTGCTGCTGCTGGCCGCCTCGGCCGCCACCTTCGCCGCGGGCAGCGTCCTGAACGGCCGGCTCTACATGGCGGGATGGATCCAGGCGGTCCCACCGCGACGGCGCCATGCGGCAGCGAGAGTCCGTCGGTCGAAGGGTGCGCTGCCACTGCTGAGTCCGGTACTGGCCGCGGTCGTGATCAAGGACTGGCGGATGCGCACCCGCGATCTGGCCCAGCTCGTCCGCTTCATCATGCCGGTTGTGTTCCTCTTCATCATCTTTGGTCTTCGTTTTCCTCGCGAGCTGGGCGCGGTGCGAAGCCTCGGCGGTGGGCCGCCCGCCGCCATGATCGGCCTGATCCCGGCGTGGATCCTGCTTTTTTCGCTGAGCATCTCGCTCGGCCTATCGGCGGTCAGCCTGGAGGGGAAAAGCATCTGGGTCTACGTGGCCTCGCCCAACAGCACCATGCGCTTCCTACAGGCGAAATGCTGGTCCACCGCCCTGCCGGTCGCGGCGCTGGTGGCGTTGGCGGCGCTCGCCGCAGAAATCATCATCCGGCCCGGATGGCTGTGGGCGGTAACCGCGGTCGTGCTGGCCGTCGCCGAGGCGATCGCGGTAACGACCCTGATGGTCGGGATCGGCGCCGTGTTTGCCCGCTTCGACTGGACCGACGCGCGGCGGATGATGCACCCGGTCGGCGTTTTCATCGGCATGGGGTTGTTCTCCATCATCAGCATCGCCAGCGCCCTGCTGCTGGTGATTTCGATGGCGCTGGCCGCGGTGACGCGCTTCCCGCTCTTCACCACCTGGCTGGCCGCGATGACCATCGCGGTAGGGGGCGCGATCGCGGTCGCGGCGCTGGGCATCCTCTTCGGCAACCAGCACTTGCGCGGGTTAGAGGTCGGCTGACTCCTCGGCGACCCGGACGGGCTCCGGCTCCGATCGTAGCGGCGTCCCGATGCGGTGATGATGCCGGCAGCGAGCCTGGTAGGTAGCGGCTCCGCCGATCACGACCAGCGGACCATCTGCCGGCGCCGCGACGCCGTCCAGCAGCCGTTGCGTGCGACTCGCCTGGTGCGATCCGCAGCCGGGATATTGGCACGAGGCCTGCAGCTTGGTGAGCCGGTCGGCGTAGGCGGCGAGCAGCGGCATCGGGCCGAAGGGACGGGCGAGGAAGTCAAGGTCGAGCCCAGCCACGATCACATGCCGGCCGCGGTTGGCTAGCTCCTCTGCAAGTTCCACGATCTCGTGCCCGAAGAATTGCGCCTCGTCGATGCCGATCACCTTCGTCTCGTCGTGCACCTGCGCCGCCAGCGCCGCCACGTCGGGCACCGCAATCGCCGGGAAGCGGACCTCTCGATGGGAGGCCACCGCCGCGATCGCGTAGCGGTCGTCGAGCGCGGGCTTGAACGCCTGGATGGAGGACCCGGCGTAGCGAGCCTGGTCGAGCCGGCGGATCAACTCCTGCGTCTTACCGCTGAACATGCAGCCGCTGATCAGGTCCAGGCTACCCGACGGCTCATCGAACCAGACTTCCTGGAAGGTCTGCGTCCGCGGCTCCGCGCTGTGGTGGCGGCGGCAGACCGGGAGAAAGCGTTCGGGTGTGCCGTTGACGGCAATGAAACGCTGAGTCCGACTGGCCAGGTTGCGGCAACCCGGCTGCGCGCAGACCCCGTCGTCGAGCTTGAGAGCCACATCGGCGGCGCACATCAACTCGGGCATCGGGCCAGCGGGTCGCCCGGTGTAGTCGAGCTCCCAGCCGGCGACCACGACATCGACCCGGTGGACGGTGGCCAGGTCGTTCAGGACCTCGACCAGGCGGTCGTCGTAGAGCTGCGCGTCGTCGACCGTCACCAGCTCGGTGGCCGGGTCGAGCTGATCAAGCAACTGATTGGCATCGGATGGGGCAGCGAGCCGCTGCATCCGGCGCCCCTGGCGCTGGGCGCGCTCGGCCTCAGCCTCGAGCTTCTTGGTCTTGCCCGAGTGCGTCGGGCCGCAATAGACCGTCAGGCTGCCGAGCCGCTGGTGCTCGCGATCCTCGCGATACCGCTCGTTGATCATGGCCTCAACTCCGGCGAAACTCGACCTTGGCCTGCTCCACCAGCGCCTGGTCGGCAAGGAGATCCGCACCCGTCATCGCCAGGGCTTTCGCCGCGTCCACCATCGCCTGGTAGCCGCGCAACGAGCCCGCGGCTTCAAGAAAGGCCTGCGAGTGACCCGGCACCTCGGCCGGCGCGATACCAATCGTTGGATGGAGGGCGGGGACAACGTGGCTGACGTTGCCCATGTCCGTTGACCCAGCACCCTCCCAGGGCACGCCCACGACGGGGTCGACTCCGAGCCGGCGCAGGTTCCCCTCGAAGAGTTTGGCCAGCACGCCATTGTTGCGAAGGTCCGCGTATGGATCCTCGTCGAAGCTGAGTCGCACTTCGCAGCCGGTCGCGAGCGCGGCAGCCTGGAAAATGTTCTTGACCTTCTGCACCAACTCAAGCATGTAGGCCTCGTCGCGCGCCCGGACCAGAAATTCGCCGCTGGTTCGCTCCGGGATGATATTGGGCGCCGTGCCGCCCTCCTTAAGAAAGCCATGCAGCCGAGCGCCTTCCTTCACCTGCTGGCGCAGCAGGCTGATGCCGTTGTAGGCGAGGACGAAGGCATCGAGCGCATTGATCCCTTTCTCGGGGTCGCCCGAGGCATGCGCCGCGCGGCCGATGAACTCGAAGTGCATGTGGGTGACCGCCAGCGCCCAGTGGAGCACCTGCGTGCGCGTGTCGGGATGGAACATCATCGCGGCGTCGACTTCCTGGAAGATGCCGGCGCGGATGAGGCGGATCTTCCCTCCCCCACCTTCTTCGGCCGGGGTGCCGATGACGAGAACCCGTCCCGGCAACCGGTCGAGCGCATCGGCCAGCGCGATCCCGGCCCCGGCGGACGCGGTCGCGATCAGGTTGTGGCCGCAACCGTGACCCAGACCGCGGAGCGCGTCGTACTCGGACAGGAACGCGATCGTCGGGCCATTTCCCTTCCGCCGACTGGCGACGAAGGCGGTCGGAGTGTTGGCAACCCCGAGCTCGACGCTAAACCCATGTTTCTTGAGCAGCTCCGCCAGCCACGCCACGGCCTTGTGCTCCTGGTAGGCGATCTCCGGATGGGCGTGAATGTCACGCCCGATCCGCTCCAACTCCGGCCGAAGGGCGTCGATCCGGGTGCTGATCTCATCCTTCAGCTGGCTGATCGGCGCCTGGGCTACTGACACGCTGGCCAATAATTGTATGGCGATGGCAGAGCCCCTGAACCTCGGACAGGCGTCAGACGACGAGCTCGCCCGCCGCGTGCGGGAAATCATGGCCGAGATGACCCCGCTGGAGGAGTCCCTCGGCCGGTTGCGCGCGCAGATCCAGCAGGTCGTCAGCGAGCAGAAGAAACGCGAGCGCTCGCTGCACCTGAAGGCCCGGATGCAAGTCCGGACCACCGTGGCGCAGGGTCAGATGCCGACGCTTCAACAGGTGGCGGAGAGTTCCAATGACCTCGTCCCGCCCGAGGCGTCGTTGGCGAGCCTGCGTTTTTTCCGCGACAGCGGCACGGAGATCGGACTCGGCTACGCGACTGGACGCGAGCCGACCGTGTGGATGACCAACGGTTCGAGCACGGCCGCGGTCAAGACGGTCGCGGAGATCCGCTCGCGCTTCCTCGAGGGTTGGGATTTCGGGACGGCGGCGCATCCTGGCGTGCGCATCCACATCCCGAATAGCAGAACAGAAAAGATTTTGCAGCCGTCGGAGGTTTTTGTCGGGTTGAAGGGCGGCGACTAGCGAGGGAGGGTGCCTGGGGTCGCGACGACACACCGAGTGCGAGGATTCCGATGGCTGCGGATCGGACTCGGGCTCATGGCCGGCCTGCTTTTGGCAGTTGTCGTGCTGGCCGGATACGTGTGGACCGCGCTCACCACCATTGCTCCCCGCAGCGAGATCGGTGACCTGGTGGCGCTCGTCACCAACGCCGGCGACGCCAGCACCCTCGATTCGAAGACGCGATCTGATCGATCAATCAACGTGCTCTTACTCGGTTACGGTGGCCCAGGTCACGGCGGGCCCTACCTCACCGATTCCATGCTGAGCCGTGATGATCTCAATCCCACGCGATCTCGTAGTCTCGATCCCCGCGCTTCCAGACAACGGGACGATCCCAGCCCGGATCAACCTCGCCTACGCCATCGGCGTGGACAAACAAAGCTTCCCAAACGTTCGGGATAGCTGGAGAACTCCAACGGGAGGAGGCGACCTGGCTGCGGCCACGGTAGCCGAAGTAACCGGCCTGCCGATCGACTACTGGGTCGCAGTCGATTTCATGGCCTTTCGGCAAGTGGTGGACGCGCTTGGTGGCATCGATGTCACCATCCCGGAGCCGCTCGACGATCCGTACTTTCCGGCCGGGGAGACCGCGGCGTACACGCACGTCCACTTCGATGCCGGCCGGCAACATCTGAATGGTGAGCGGGCCCTCGAGTATGCACGGTCGAGGCAAACGACCTCGGACTTCGACCGATCGCGGCGGCAGCGGCTCTTGCTGTTGGCGATCCAGCAACGCATCCACGGCCTCGCCAGCGTGCCGCAGCTCGTTGGGCTGGTATCGGCGCTCAGAGATAATGCGCGCACGAATCTGCGGCCGGTCGAGCTGCGCGAGCTGGCGCATCTGCTCGCGGGTATACCTCAAGACGGCATTCGACAGATTGGCCTCGACGACAGCAACGTCCTGATCAAGCACAGCCTGCCGGACGGGACCTACGTGCTGAGCCCTCGGGACGGAAGCTTCGCGGCGCTTCAGCGCTACCTGTCCTTGGCGATAGGCTCCCCGCCGGCGAGCGGTTAGCAGAAGGCCCGGCGCGAGCCGGGCCTCCCTCGCGGTGTCTAGATCTTGATCGCGAAGCTCGCCGGACCCGCACTGTCGCAGCTTGCTCCGAAATACGAGAACGAGCATACCTGGCCGCTGAACGTGGCGTTGGCGGGCCCGTTATGGAGCGCGGCAGTAAATGGGTCGGTGAAAGTGTCGGGGCTGACCGTAATCGCGCCGGTATTAATGGTCGTCCCGTCACACGTCAGGGCCATGAATGTGCCTGGCCCCCCGCCGCCTCCCTTGCCACCGCCCGTGGACCCGTTGAGGAACCAGAACACGTCGCCGGCACCTACTGCTGCCTTACCGGACGGCGTGGCCTGCACCAGGCTCAGATGTCCATTCCCGAAGGTCCCGAAGAAGGCCGGTGGTAGGGGGCTGCAGACAACCTGGATCGGGACGGTTACGCTCACCCCGATGCGGTTGTTGGGTCCAGGAAACGTCACCGATAAACCCGGACCGGAGACCGTGGCCGGCCCGGCTGCGGCGGACGCCGACGTGGCAAAAAGCGGAATGGCGAGTAGCGGCACGACTATGGCGAGCCTTGCGTATTTCGTCCACACGTTCATATCAATTTCCTTTGGAAAAACGTGGCCTAAATGATCGATCGATCGCTCCAACGCGACCCGGCTACGCCATGTGCCCTCGCCTCCCTTGACCGCAGAACGTGCGGCCCATGGATCAGAACGCGACCGGGGGCCAGATGGTATCGCCCGACTTTCCTCCCTGAGTCGGCGCCTCGCAGAGCTAACTCAAATTGACGGTTTGTCCGAGACGACCTTCCACCGGTGGCCCGTCGGGCCGGTGCACGTGAACGCTAGCCACGTAGTCGAGCGGGCCTCCCTCAAGTCGGAGATGCTCGCGCTCGACCTTCATCGTGAAATGGAGTTGGCGGTGGTCGTCGGCCAGCTCGATTTCGGTCGTGCCCTCGCTACCTGGGTAGACCTCGAAGCTCAGCGGGTCCCATGCCCGCTCGTTCGCATATCGGAGCTCTGGACCCATGGGCAGGACGGCGCCGGCGCGCACGAACAGCGGCAGCGTTTCCAATTCGGCGTCGTACGTTATCCAGCGTCCGCCGACGAGTCGCTGATCCGTCCAGAAGTCGTACCAACCGCCGGGCGGCAGATAAATATTGCGCCGGCCTCGTGGCTCGAACATGGGGGCGACCAGCAGATCCGGGCCGAGTAGGTATTCGTCGTCGATGCGCCAGGTCGTCGGATCTGACGGATAGTCGTAGACCAGCGGCCGCGCCAGTGGTACGCCTTCCGTCACGCGACGCGCCGCTGCATATAAGTAAGGAAGCAATCGGTAGCGAAGCTGGGCGTAACGGCGGAAGATCGACAGCGCGGGCTCGCCGTAGGCCCAGGGCTCCCGCGGCGCGGTGTGGCCATGGGCGCGCGCGTGGGAGAACAGCAGCCCCATCTGCGACCAGCGCACGTACAGTTCGGGGCTCGGGGGATCGATCAGGGTCGGAATTCCAAAGAAGCCGCCCATATCGAAGCTGGCAAAGGCCGCGCCCGACAGGATCCAGCTCAGCGCACCGCGCAAGCTGGCCGCCATGTCCTCGAACGTGCATCCCGGGTCGCCGCCCCAGTGCACCGGGTAGCGCTGCGACCCGGCGTAGCCGGAGCGGCCCCAGATGAGGCCGTAACCGTGCACGTCCTTGATGGTTTCGAACACGGCTCGCTGGTAGAGCAGGGGATACAGATTGTGCAACTGCTCGGCGGGGGTGCCGTCGTGGGGCACGGCATCGTCGGGCATGTCCTCGGCAAAGTCGGTCTTGATCACGGCCACGCCCATCTCGAGCAACTTGCGGTTCTTGGCTTTGAACCACTCGACCGCCTCGGGGTTGGTGAAGTCGACCGCGGCACTCGGTTTGGCGAAGCCATGGACGAGGGCCAGGCCCCCACCCTGCCCTCCCCCTGAGGGGGAGGGTGAAATATCCTTGGTCTTCATCAGGAACCCTTTGCGCTCGCCCTCGGCGCACATCTCGGAGTCGAGCGGTACGTACGGGCTTTCCCACAGCGACAGCCTGAAGCCCAGCGCCTTGAGCTCCGCGATCATGCCTTTGGGATCGGGGAAGGCCGACTCGTCCCATTCGAGGTCGCCATGGTGCCCCTCGTGGTAACGCATCCAGTAGGGGTCGATGTGAATGACATCGCACGGGACTTTTTCCTCTCGCATGCGGCGGGCGACCGTCATCACCTCGTCGCGGTTGCGATAGCCCCAGCGGCTGATCCAGAACCCAAACGACCAGTCGGGGGGCACCGCCGGCTGACCGGTCAGGCGATGGTAGGCCCGCATGATCGGCGCAATGCCATCGCCCACGATCAAGTACGCGCGCAGATGATCGGCGCGGGCGGTGGCCTGCCACGCCGTCGCCGATGCCTGACCGAGGTCGTAGTAGAGAGGCCCGGTCATGTCGAAGAAGACGCCATAGCCTTCAGAGCTGACCAGCAGTGGCACGTTCTTGTAGGCGCGGTCGCTGCGGACGCCAAAGGCGTCGACCGTCCACGATGCGAACGCCTGGCCGCGGCGATTGAGGGCCCCAAAATGCTCGCCGAGGCCGAAGAGCGCCTCGTCGGGCTTTAGCCCGGCGGTTAACCAGCGCAAGCCACGGGCATGGCCGGTCGGAAAATGGTGAAAGTCGCCGCGAATGTCGCGATCGTTTGGCTCGTCGGCAAAGCGCACCGTTCCCGTCGCGTCCTTGAGACGTAACCGGAAAGGGGTGCGATCGACCTCGACGGTCAGCGCCGAGGTGGAGATCGACCAACCCTGGTCCTTTTGAGCCATCTTGCAATCCGAGGCCGACGGCGCACGGTCGACCAGAAGCCGGGATGGCTTGCTCGCCCCGGCGCCGAAATGAAGGCGCACGATGTCGGGCGCTACCGGTCGAATCTCGATTGGGACTCGCGAGCCGCGGTCGTCCTCCGCGGTCAGCTCGATGCGATTGTCACGGGCGCGAACGCTGCGGACAAGTGCGATGGATCGGGGATCGCGAGCAAGAAAATCACCGGCCGGGCGCGCCGGTTGGGCCGCTACCAGCCGCGCTGGATCCACTCGTCCAGGTGCGGCCGCTCCCGACCGATGGTGGTGGGCTTGCCGTGGCCTGGCAGGACCTGGGTCTCGTCCGAGAGGGTGAAGAGCCTGCCTCGGATGCTCTCGATGATGGTCGGAAAACTCGCGTAGGGATTGGCGGTGTTTCCCGGCCCGCCGGGAAAGAGGGTGTCGCCCGAAAACAGGTGCTCGCTGCCAAGGAAGCAGACGCTGCCGGGCGTGTGGCCGGGCGTGTGCATCGCGACGAGTTCGTACTCGCCAAAACGAAATCGCTCGCCATCTTGGACGCGATGGTCCGCCTTGATCGGCATCATCGACTCGTCCGCCTCGTGACAGGTGAATTGCGCATGGGTTTGCTCGCGTACCGGCTTCAGAGCTTGCACGTGGTCGGCGTGGCCATGCGTCGTCAGGATATGGCTGACCCGCAGGCCCTCGAGTTCCTTGATGATGCGTGGTGCGTCGTTGGCGGCGTCGATCAAGAGCGCCTCTTTGCTCTTCGGATCGCTCAATACGTAGACGTTGTTGTCGTAGGGACCGACGGAGAACGTCGTGAGCCGGTACACGGGTTGAGTTTATCGAGCCCCATGCCCCCACTCTGACCCTCCCCCGCGAGCGGGGGAGGGGAATCGTGCCGCAAGCGGGGGAGGGTGAATTTACGAGAATGAGTGACGTGGCCCAGGAACGACGAATCGGCATGCACATGCGCACCGGCCGCGGCCTCGATAAGGCCGCCGAGATGATCAAAGCGCTGCAGCTGCAGGCCGTCCAGATCTTTACCGGCAATCCGAGCGCCTGGCGCTCGGCGTCAGTCGACCCCAAGGCCACCGCGTTGTTCAAAGAGGCGCTCGCAGAGATGGAGGTCCGCCCGGCACTGTCACACGCCATGTACCTGATCAACTTGGCCTCGCCCAACCCCAATTTTCAAAAGAAATCGCGGGAGGCGCTGAAGGCGGAACTAGAGCGCGCCGAGGCGTACGGCTTGCAGTACGTCGTGACGCACGTCGGCAGCCACATGGGCGACGGCGCCCAGGCCGGCATCGATCGCGTGGTTTCCCAGCTGGACCTGGTGCTGGGCACGGCCGCTGGCTCGGCCACCTGTTTGCTCGAAACCTCGGCGGGGGGCGGCGCTTACGTTGGTGCCAAGTTCGATGACCTGGCGCAGATCCTTTCCCGGTTGCCGCAACACGCGGAGCGGCTGGGCGTCTGCTTCGATACCGCCCACGCCTACGCGTCGGGCTACGACGTGGCCGGTGCGGAGGGCATGACCACGACGCTGGAGCAGCTCACCGCCATCATTCCGGCAGAGCGGATCCGCGCCTGCCACTGCAACGACACCACCGTGACCCTGGGCGGGAAGGCGGACCGGCACGTCAACATCGGCCAGGGCAATGTGGGCCTCGAGGGCTTCAGAGCATTGCTTCACTTCGATCCCCTGGCGCACTGCGCCTTCGTGCTGGAGACGCCGGGCGAGGAGATGCTCGAAGGACTCGAGAACCTGAACACGCTCCGGTCGCTGCGATGAGCGCGCCGATCGAGGCGGTCCTGTTGGACTACGGTCACACGCTGATCTATTTCGACGAGCGGCCGCACTCGGCGCTGCTCGGCGCCTACGAAAACGTCAACCGGTTGCTGGCGGACACGTTGGAGCGTGAGGTGCCGGTCGCGCAGGTCATGATTGAGAAGGTCTCGCAACGAGTCGACGCGGAGATTCAGCGTGACTATGCCGCCGGCCGGGAGGAGGAAGTCGAGATCGCCGCCATCTATGACGCCGCCTTGCGTGACATCGGGCTGGAGCTGGAACCGGCGCTGATCGAGCGAGTCATGGAACTCGAACAGGAGGGCTGGCTGAAGAGCGTGCACGTCGGCCCCGACGTGGTTTCCACGCTGGAGGAGCTCCGGCGCCGGGGTCTCCGCCTTGGCATCGTCTCCAACGCGGCTTACCTGCCCCGCCTGATGAACGCGCAGCTGGCCGCGCTGGGCCTGGCGAAGTATTTCAGCGGCGTCTCGTTCTCCTCCGAGGTCGGCGTGCGCAAACCGCACCCCGCGATCTACCGGGACGCGCTCGCCAAGGTCGGCGTCGAGCCCTCCAGAACGCTCTTCGTGGGCGACCGTGTCCGGGAGGATGTGCAGGGACCAAAATCGCTGGGCATGCGCGCGGTCCTGACCCGGGAATGGAGGCAGGAAGACGACCCGGGCGCCGCAGATTTTGTCATCGCACGGCTGGGTGACTTACTCACGGTCCTCAACGGTCTCGCGGCCGGGCGACATGCGGCCGATACCTATAATGAGGTGACGTCGCGCGAGTAGCGTCGCGGATGGGGTTCTGGAGGTAGGCGGGGCGGTGGACTTCCGCGAGTATCTGAAGCGCAAGTGTCGCGAGCAGAACATTTCTCTGCACCGGCTCGCGGTCCGCTGCGACCTGAACCAGATTTACTTCTACCAGGCCGTCAACAAGAACAAGGAAAACCCGCCCCCGTGGGTGCTCCGCCGGGCGGCCCCGCATCTCGGAGTGACCTACGTCGAGCTGTTGATCGCGGCCGGGCACCTGACGGAGGACGACCTGCGGGAATATACTGGCCGCCCGCCGGCGCCGCCGTCGAAAGAGCCGGAACGGGCTCGGGAGAAGGTCTCGGTCTAAGCGGAGGTCGTGTCGCCGCCCGCCACGAAGCTCGAGAAGTGGTAGGTGACTGACCAGGTGAATTGGGTGGTACTCATATCGATCTTCATCTGGTGCATGTAGCGGTCACTGGCGGAGATCCACACCTCGACCTGGATGCCGGCGTTGGTCAGAGCGGCTTCGTCTGCCGGGGTGAGGCCGCTCGACGGATCGGCTTTGAGCTGTTCGACGTATTTGCCCGGGTCGACGGTCAGCGAGAAATGGTGGACGTCGATGTTGTCCATCGTGATGTCGCCCAGATCATCGGAGGCGCGGAAGGCGTGGGCGAACTCCAGGTTCGCGATCGGGTCCATCCCGGGCGCGATCTGACTTTTCGAGTTGCCGGTGACGTCCTTCCACGCCGGGCCCTGTGAGGGGATCCTGATGTATTCGTGGCCGTTCTCGATGCGCTCATCCACTTCCACGATCACATCGCCGTCCGCCGATGGGACGTCCATCTGGAGCGTGAGCGTCTCTTTGTGTGGATAAATCAGGTCACCTGAGCCGGTGATTTTGACGCCGGCCAAGCCGTTGAGCACCAGGTTGCCGGCCAGCGACAGGTGGACGCTCTTCAGGCCCTGCATCGCGTCACCACTTTTGCTGATGAAGGGACCGGCATCGAGGGGCGGCGGGGCCGACTGCTGTCCCGGGATCATCCCGTTGATGGCGCCACTCTTCCACACCAGTAGGCAGGAAACGATGGCGACGGCAATCGTGATCAGCCGTCCCATCGAGCACGCAACGATTCGACCGATCCATCCTTGCTGGGAAAAGCGCGGCCCGCCGGAAGGAGGGGTTGGCGATGGATCCGAAGAGGGGGACGGGAATCAGATACGCCGGCGGGCCTAGCCAGCTCGCGGATCATAGCAACGCTATCCCGCCGCGACACGGCATATACCCGCTTGTCACCGAGCCGTTACATGCTGGCAAGATAGTTGCGTGCAGCGGGTGGTCATGCATGTCGACCTCGATGCCTTTTATGCCTCGGTCGAGCAGCTGCGCCGCCCGGAGCTGCGCGGCAAGCCGGTCATCGTGGGCGGCGCCGGGACGCCCGGCGAGCGGGGCGTGGTGGCTGCGGCCTCCTACGAAGCCCGTCCCTTCGGGGTCCGCTCGGCGATGCCACTCAGCCGGGCGCGTCGCCTCTGCCCCAACGGGATATTCGTTCCCTGTGACTTCCACGCCTACCGCGAAGCCTCGAAGTCGGTCTTTGCCATCCTCGACCGCTACTCCCCCATCATCGAGCCGATCTCGCTCGACGAGGCCTACCTCGACCTCACCGGACAGGAGGCGCTGATGGGGCCGCCCGCCGGGGTTGCCACCCGGCTCCGCGACGAGGTCAAGACGCGCAGCGGTCTCGACCTCAGCATTGGCGTCGCGAGCTGCAAGCTGGTTGCCAAGGTCGCCTCTGAGCTGCGCAAGCCGCGGGGCCTGGTGGTCGTTCGGCCCGGTGAGGAGGCCTCCTTCCTCGCCCCGCTACCGCTTTCCAGGCTGCCCGGCTGCGGGCCGGCCACCGCGGTCAAACTGGAGCGGGTCGGGGTTCGCACCATCGGCGACCTCGCGGCCCTGCCCGACCCGCTGCTCGGCGAGCTATTCGGCCAGTACGGGCGCGCCCTCGGCGCCCACGCTCGAGGCCTCGACGCGAGTCCTGTCACGCCGCCGGGCGACCCGAAGAGCATCTCGCGCGAGGTCACCTTCGACCGCGACGTGAGCGACGCCGGCAAGGTGCGAGAAACCGCACTCGGTCTCTTGCAGGACGTCGGTCAAAGTTTGCGCGCACATCGATTGTCGGCGCGCACCGTCGTGCTCAAGATTCGCTATCAGCCCTTCGACACCCAGTCGCGGCAAGCCACCCTCCCCTACCCTACCGATCGGGATGACCAGCTGGCTGGGGCCTTACGTCATCTGCTCGAGACCCAGGTCGCCCCCAGCCGCCCCGTCAGACTGATCGGCGCCGGCGTGAGCAATCTCGAAGCCTGCGCGACACAGCTGAGCCTGCTGGAGAGCCGGTCGCCGCGGCTGGCCATGCTCGACGCGCAACTCGACCAGCTGCGCGGGCGCTTTGGCGAGCACGTCATCAGTCGCGGCACGGCCGCGCCAACCCATCAGAAAGACGTCAGACGTGATGACCTGGGACGACGGGTGAAGGCCGCCAAGCCCAAGACCGCGAAGCTGACCCACATCGGACCCAGTGGCGAAGCCCGCATGGTCGACATTTCCGCCAAACCGGTCAGCAACCGCGAGGCACGGGCGCGTGGGTCGGTAAAGATGAGCCAGGCGGCGCTCGAGGCGATCCTGCGCGGCAACCTTCCCAAGGGCGAGGTGATCGGCACGGCACGCATCGCCGGCATCCAGGCGGCGAAACGGACCAGCGAGCTGATCCCCATGTGCCATCCGCTGGCGCTGACCATGGTCGATGTCGTGTGCCGGCCCGACCGGGCTCTACCCGGCATCCAGATCGAGTCGGTGGTCCGTTGCGTGGCGCGAACGGGCGCAGAGATGGAAGCGCTGACGGCGGTGGCGGCGGCGGCCCTCACCATCGTCGATATGGCGAAAAGCGTCGACCGCTGGATGACGATCGAGGATATCGAGCTGCTGGCGAAACGCGGGGGTAAGAGCGGCGACCTGCGTCGTCCGGACTAGCGGCCGGCCTTGATCGCCTTCATCGCCGCGTCGTAGGCCTTCTGCATCGGGCCGAAGGTCTTGGTTTCGTAGTCAGCGGGCAGGGTCTCCTCGGGACTCGACATCGCCTTCAAGGCCGCGTTAGTGGCATCGGTGTATTTCTTGATGCCCGCGGGATCCTTGGCCTGGATCGCCTGGATCAGGCTCTCGGTGTTGGTCAGGACATCGTTGAAGCTGCTCACCTGTTTGGCGATTTGCGGCGCAAGCCCGGGTGCCCCGGACAGTGACATCGCCAGCTCGATTTTCTGCTGAGCATCCGGATAGGGCGCGCCGGCTCCCACCAGGTCATGCTTGGACAATGCCGCGCTCATCTTCGCGTAGTCGATCAACGCATCGAGATAGGGCTGAATCACCTTAGCCTCGTTGACCGCCGCGGTCATCGCCTTGTCGGCCTGAGTGAGCCCGGCCAGTGCCGCGGCGAGGCGCTCCCGTTCGCTGCTGATTTGCGCGCTCTTCGTGGGCGCGCCCCATTTGATGAACGACAGGCTCTGGTCAACGCCCTTGAGCGTTGCCTCGTCGGATTGCACCAGGGTGAGGCCATCGTTGAAGGAGACCGCCAGCTTGGCGAACTGGGCCTTCAGCGCCGCTGGATCGCTGGAACTGTTCGACGAGCCGATCAGCTGTGCGAACACGGCGTCCACCTTGGCCTGGTGCGAGGCGGCGGTCGTGAGCGATTTATCACCGGCCGAAATCTGGGCGGTGGCGACGGCCGGCATGATGCCGTAGACGAGCACCAGGAGCACCACCAGGCCGGCAGCCACGGTGACGATCCGGCGCTGGTAACGCAGCAGCTGGGGTGGAACGGCGACCGGAAGGGTGAGGGTCTGGCCGAAGATTCGAAGGGTCGTGCCGGAAGCGGCCGGCGGCCCCTGGCCTGGCCCGTAGCCAGGGTACGGCTGGCCGTAGCCGGGCTGCTGGGGGTAACCGGGTGTCTGCCCGTAACCCGGCGGGGCGTAGGAGGGATACTGGCCCTCCTGACCCGGCTGGCCGGGATAGCCGCCCTGTTGTCCCGGATATTGTGGCTGCTGCGGGTAATTCGGCTGGCCGTAGGGCTGGCCTTGCTGCCCTGGCTGGCCGGGAGCGTAGCCGGGCGGGGCGTAGCTGGCCTGCGGCGGGGGCAGCTGGTTGCGGCAGTTGGCGCAGGTCTGGGCGCCGGGCTGGTTCCAGGTTATGCCGCAGTACGGACACGGAGCTGATTGGTAAGCCTGCATAGTGGCGCCGACGCGCTACAGGTTCAACTGCCCGGGTCACCGGATTCCTTCGGGACCGTCCGTCAGTCAAACGACGGTCGCTGCCTGGACGCCCTTGTGGTAGCTGTCGATCAGCGGCTGGAACATCTGTCGGTTGCTGGCGTCGACGCTGTCGAAGCGGACCTTGAGTGCGTCAAACTGGTCGCTCAGGGCCTGGAGCTGGGCCTGCGCTTGCCGGGCAGCCGAAGGGTTGTTCGCCTGGATAGCGGCGATCTCCTGTTGCAGCGCGTCCAGACCCGACTTGAGAAGGCCGGCAAGCACACCATATTCGGCCGGAATGTCGGCCCGATGCGAACGGTCGAGGGCGGTCTGCACCTGCTGCTTGGCGGACGCAAAGGCCGCCAATGCCCCGTTCAAGTCATTGGCCTGAGCCTTCGCGATCAGGCCACGCATCTCGATGACGCCCTGGACGAGCGGCTGCAACATCCATAGCTGATCGTGGATATCGAGCAGCACCTGTTCCGCGTTGGCCAGTCCTGACCGAGCGGCCTGGGTCAGATTCACCTCGGCAGCCTGCGCATCCCGTTTCGTCAGGGTGAGCAAGCGCGCGGACCCCAGATTGGCGTCGGCCGCCTTGACCGAGGCTTGATCGCTCCGAACCGTCAAGAGCGCGGCCTCAACTTCAGGGAGGTCTTTGTCAACGAGAGCCTTGTAGCTGGCTGGGTCGCTGGGCACGTTGGCGCCCACGTAGTCATTGATTGCCTTGTCGACGGTGTCCCGGTGCTGAATCGCGAGCTTCAGCGCCTGGTCCGCTTGACGAACCTGGGCGTCTACCGTTCGGGCACTGTTCAGCGCATATGCGACAGCGAAAACCAGCAGCAAAACGATGGCCACGACCGCGACCAGGAGCCCGCCCCGGCTGCGGCGGCGAACCAGCGTCGGCGCGACCGACTCGGACTCCATTGAAACTCTCCCCAACTCCATCGATACCAGAGGGAGCGATTTCGGTCAAGCCCCGACTTCAGCGAAGCAGCTGACCCAGTTCCTCCGCGTTACGGACGGCGTAGTCCGAGTAGCAGTTGTTGAAGATCGCGTGAACCTCGATGGCGCTCTTCGCCATGTCCTGGAGCTTGGGCGCCCACGCCTTCAGCTCGCTTGGCTGATAGAGGTAGCGAAACTTTTCCGCGGTGCTGATGCCTTTCTTCTCCCAGTTCTCTGCGTTGTGGCCGTGAAAGCGCACCATGCCGAGCGGCGCCGTGGTGGCGACTACCGGCGGCACGCTGGACGCGAAGCCTTGGGGCTCGTCAACCACTACGTAGGTGTAGTGGTGGTCCTTCAGAAACTCGACGACGCGCTCACGCCGGGACTCCTTCATCCACAGCGCCTGGCGAAACTCGATCGCGATCCCGAAGTCCGGCAACCACTCGCGCAGGTCTTCCATGAAGCGATAGGCCGACGGCGAGGGAAGAAACCACTTGGGGAATTGGAAGACGATCGCACCCAGCTTGCCCGCATCCTGCAGCGGTTGCATCCCCTCGCGGAAGCGATCCCACACACTTTCCTTCTCTTTGGGCCCCAGATCCTTGAAGTAGAGGTTGGTCTTCGAATCGGACACCTTTTCCCGCAGGTCTTTCGGCAAGCGGGCGACCGGGGTGGGATGCTGGGTCAGCAGCGCGTACGCCTTGGCGTTGAAGGTGAACTCTTTCGATGTGCGCGCGACCCACAGCTCGGCGGTCTTCTCATTGGGGATCGCATAGAAGGTACTGTCGACCTCGACCACAGGAAACTTCGAGGCGTAATAACGGAGCCGCTCCTCCGCCGTCGTCGCGTCCGGGGGATACCACCCGCTCTTGATCAGAGTCGGCTCCGTCCAGGAAGAAATCCCGACCTTGATGCGTCCCATCAGCTGGGGCGGTGGGCGGCGGGAGCGTCGCTGACCTCGCCGCGCAGCGTGCGCAGGCCGTGTGGCAGCGCTTCCATGACGGCCTCGAGGCTGTCGACTACCCCGCGCGGGCTGCCAGGGAGGGCCAGCAGCAAGGTCCGTCCAATGACGCCGGCCAGCGAGCGCGACAGCATCGCGTGCGGGGTTTTGCGCAGACCCGCGGCTCGCATCGCTTCGGCGATACCCGGCACCGGGTAGTCGAGCAACGGCTCAACCGCCTGTGGCGTGACATCGCGCGGGCCCAGCCCTGTACCACCGGTCAAAACGATCAGGTCGGGGTCGGCGACCCGCAACCACTCGCGGACCTGACGCTGGATGTCGGCCAGCTCATCACTGACGATGGCCCGCCCGACCACCTCCGCGGGGATGCGGGCCAGCGCCTCGCTGATCTTTTCGCCACTTTCGTCGACGCGTTCACCGCGGGCGCCCTTGGTGCTCACGGTCAGGACGCAGGCACGAAAGCTCATGCCAGCAGTCTAAGCATGGTCGCTAGCGGGAACTTGAGCTAACTAGCCTTCGGCGCGGTAGGCGGCGTGCGCCGCGATCGTGCGGCAGAAATCCGTCACGGCGCCGCCGACTTCCATCAGGTCGTGATAGCCGAAGGGGACGCAGTGGTCGAAGGGGGGAAAGCGAACCACCGCCGAGGCGGGCGGAAGGTCGGCGTCGTACAGGGCCAGCACCGGACGCCCCCGGCCGAGCAGCCAGCCGGCTTCGAACCCGACCCCGGTGCTGCGCCCGGTCATCTCCATACAGCCGGCGTCCGCCTCCAGCAGCTCGCGGTGCATCATCTCGGCGATCAACTCAGGCCGGTCGAAGCCGGGCCGGTAATCGGGATCCGCCACCCGCTCGGCGAGGATCCCGGCTCCATACTCCCGCAGCGCCCGATGGGCCAGCTGGATGGCCTCGAGGCTGCGCGGACCTAGTTCGCCACTGACCGCCCGACCGAGGTAGACCTTCACGGCAGCACTTTGGGGGCAGGGTTGCGCTTGGGCCGCCAGAGCCCGACCATCAACATCACCATGCCGAGAACGGGGTCGAACGGCAGGACGATGCCCCCGAGGAGCGCAGCAAGCCAGCGCGGCCGAAAGCGCCGCATGGGCGGATTATCCGCCATCGCCGGTCGGTCTGCCTGTCTCGCTGGAGGTCACCGCCTCGTGGGGCTCATCTTCGACATCCAGGCCGCCGTCGTCGTCGTCGTGGTGGAGCTCGTCCGTGCCCGGATCACCCTTTTTGCGCCGGGCGGGTCGTTCCGCCGACAGAGAACGGACGTCCAGGCCCTGGCGAAGCAGGTGAATGCTCTCCAGTAAGGAGAGGCGCTCGACCAGCCAGCCGACCCGGTAGTGCACGGCAAACCAGGTCTCGTTCGCCGGCGGATGGCGGTGACGGCGCCGCCAGCGACCGACCGCCTCCTTAAAGGTTGGGGCGAAACCGCCTTCTCCGCCGCCGCGGCGGTCGGCCCCCGCATTCGCCGGCACGGACGGATTCTAATTCGGATCGCCGGCACCGCTGCGCAATGCCGCCAATCGCGATAATGCCGAAGTGCGGCTGACCGAGATCATGGCCCTGGCCAACGGCCTCGCCGGCTGTGCCGATACCCCGCCTGATTCCGAGGTGTACCTCGACGGCGAGGTGCGCCGCGTCTATGTCGGGATCGATATCGATGTCGCCGAACTCCTCCTGGCGAAAAACCTTGGGGTGGACGGCGTCATCGCGCACCACCCGATTGGTTCGCGCGCGCGCCACGGGATCGCAGCGGTAATCGAGCGGCACGAGGCCCAGATGCGTGCGGAGGGCATCCCAGAGGACATCGCCCACCAGTTGATGCTCGCCCGTCGCGACCCGGTGGCGCACACGCTGCACACGAGCAATTACGACCGGGTGGTCGGTGCGGCCAAACAACTCCAGATGCCGTTAATGAACATCCACCTGGCGGCCGATATCGTCGGGCGCCGGTTCTTCATCGACTTTGTCGGGCGGGCCGTCGATGGTCAAGGCAGCAACGTCGGCAGCCTGGTCGATGAGCTCAAGACGATCCCGGAGATGGAGGCCTCACTGGTCCAGCCCGAGCTCTGGCTCGGCAGGGCCGAAAACCCGGTCGGACGCTGGATTGTCCAAATGGCCGCCGGCACCAATGGCGGCGCCGCCATCTATCGCACGTATTATGAGCACGGCATCAATACCATCCTGGCGATGCACATCGATGACCGGGACCTGCGTGAACTCGAGCAGCTGCAGCTGCCCAAGGCGAACCTGGTGATCACCGGCCACATGCCGAGCGACTCGATCGGGATGAACCGCGTGATCGCGGCCCTGGAACAGCGCGGACTCGAAGTAATCGCAGGCTCCGGAGTTATAAGGGTATAGACCACCATCGAGGAGGACCGCTTGGACGCATCACCTCGCGCGTACGGCAATGAAGCGGAGCGTCGCTATCACCTCCGACGGCTCGACGACCTGTTGGAGGCGCTGGAGCGGCTGAACCTCGCCGAGGCCAAGACCCTCCCGGTGGCCGTCAAGGAGCGCATCGAGAAAGAAGGGATTACGGTCGACGATGACACCAACTTCAGCAAGCTGATCGAGCTGGTCTGGGCTCAGCAGGAGAAATACCTGATCGACCTCAAGGCCGTCGGCCGGCTCAACCTCGCCGGCAAGCGCCGACGACGTATCAGCGGCTAGCGCCCCATTACGCGAGCTCATCACGGCTGCGCCGAAGCACAGTCAAGTCAGTGACTTAAAACGCGCCGATGCGCTTACGCGCGAAAGCGCGGCTCGCCCTGCGGGCTCGCTAAGCCGCCTTGTAGCGGCTGAGTTCTGTTTCGAGCTGCTGGATGCGGAAGAGCAGTTGGTTGATATAGCGCTCGCGGCCCATCAGGCGGGTGTTCATCGAGGCGGTCGCCTGCAGCTGTTCCTTGACCCGGTCCCAACGCCGGACGTTCTGGATCGCGACCGACGCCTGCTCCGCAAAGGCCTTCAGCTGCTCGAGGTCGCCAGCGGGGATCGGATCCAGGTTGTCGCGATAGACATTGAGCACGCCGCTCACCTCGTCTGAGACCTCGACCTCGGAGCGACTGAGCAGCGCGCCGTCATCGGTCGCATCCTGTTCGCGCAGCGAGCCGCATAGCACCGAGGCGATCATCGAGAGACCCGCAGTCTCGACGGTCTCGACCAGGTTCGGCGGCAGCATTTCCCGCATCAGCGAGACCCAGGGCTTGCCGGTGCGCATCACGTCACCGGCGGCCGGCGCACCCCAGGCGATCCGTTGGCTGATGATGACCTCCGCCACACCTTGCGAGCCCGCGACTTCCAGCTCCAGGCTCTTCGGATTGCGCAGGGCGAGCAACGCGGCGTTGCCACCAATCAGTTCTTTGGCGCTGGAGAGCACGAACTCGACCAGCTGCTTGCTGTCATTGGCGACCGACAGCTCCCGGGCCTTTCGAACGAGGGTCGTCAGGCGGTCCTCCCGCTGCTTGAGCAGGTCGACCAGACGGGCGTTGATCAAGGCATTGGCGGCGTCGGTCGCGACACGTGCCAGGTTGCGCAGGTCGTGCTCCGTGAACGGATCACTCGCCGCGCGCGCCAGCGTCAGCACCCCCAAGCCTTCTTTGTCGGCGAGCAGCGGGACGGCGATGAAGGATCGGGGCTGATGCTTCGGGTCAGACGCTTTGAAACGCGAGTCGGACCGGCTGTCGCGGACCAGCACCGGTTCGCGATGCGACAACGCCCAGCCGGCGATGCCTTCGCCGACTTTGAAGCGTGACATCTCGCTGATCGCGATCGGGCTGTTGCGCGCCGCCTCGACCTTGAGCTCTTCCTGGAGGTGATCCACCAGCGCAAGCGTCCCGCGCTCGAAGCGCACCAGCTCGGACGCGGCATCGAGGACGCCGTCGAGGACGGTGCGCCATTCCACGGAGGACGACAGCCGCTGGGCCGCCTTGATGGTGGCCTGCGAGCTTTTCAAGGCTTGCTCGGCCTCCGCCAGCTGGGCGCGCGCCACGTCCCAGCGTGCCGAAAGCGCGTCGAACTCCAGTTGAACGCGGTGGTGAGCGGCCTGGTTTTCGAGCGCACGCTCGAGGTCAGCCCGCATTCCGTCGCTGGCTCGTTTGGCGGCTTCGACTTCGGCGCGTAGGCGATTGGAACGCGCTTCGACGGTTTCGTGCTCCACCTTGAGCGCCGCGACCTCGGCGTCGCGGGCCGCGATCGTCGCGTGGGCGCTGGCGAGCTCGCCCGCGAGACGGTCACGCTCGACGCTGGCCGTGGCTTGGCTGCGAGTTGCTTCCGACAGGCGGGCGGTCAGGTCCTGCCGCTCGCGATCGAGGGTCTCATAGGCGGTCTGGAGGGTGGCGTGCTTGGCGGCGACGTGCTCGAGCTCCTGGACCCGCCGGGCATGTTGCTCGGCGAGCGTCCGTTGTTCGGCGATTTCAGCCTCGAGCGCGGTCGCCCGGCCCCGATGCCGGCCGAGTTCCTGCTCGGTCTGCTCGAGCAACTTCTGGTTCCGCTCCAGCACCCGACCCTGTTGACGATGGGCCTTGAGCAACTCGGCGAGGTCCAGCCGCAAGCGTGCCTGGGTGGTGCCGGCCTCGTCCAGCTGGGCTTCGAGGGAGCGGTCTGAGGTCTGGGCGTCGGAAGACCGCCTGGAGGAGGTCGATGGTGTTGGGGCGCTCGACGGGATCGCGCGCGGCGCGGGCGTTTTGTCCGCCGCTGAGTGCGCTGGAGCCGCCGGTTTATCGGCGGGTTTCTGCCGACGAGAGAAGGACCACTTTGACATCCGTCACTCCGCCGTGGCGCGTAGCGCCGCGTCGGCGGCCGCTGCTGACTGCCCCTCGATGACCTGGAGGCCGGTCTTGCCGAAGACTTCGATCGGGAAGTCTTCTCCGTTGGCCTTGAGCCGGGGCAGCAACTTGGGCAGCACGCCGGTCCAGCGGAAGGCGCCGAGGACGTTGCCCTCTTCGTCGATGCCGGTCTGGTCGAAGACGCAGATGTCCTGCAGCTGGATGACGTTGGCGGCGATCCCGGTGATCTCGGAGATGTGGGTGACGACCCGGCGGCCGTCGCGCAGACGGGCCTGCTGCACGAAGAGCGTGATGCCGCCCACGATCTGCTCGCGAATCGCCTGGAAGGGCAGGTCAGACCCGCCCATGATGACCATGGTCTCGATCCGGTTAAGGGCGTCCTTCGGGCTGTTGGCGTGCACCGTGGTCATGCTGCCGTCGTGGCCGGTGTTCATCGCCTGCAGCATGTCCAGCGTTTCGGCGGCGCGGCACTCGCCGACGACGATGCGGTCGGGCCGCATGCGCAGAGCATTCACCACGAGGTCGCGGATCGCGACCGCGCCGCGGCCTTCGACGTTGGCGCTGCGCGCTTCCAGGGTGACCAGGTTGCGCTGCCGGAGCTGCAGCTCGGCGGTATCCTCGACCGTCACGACCCGCTCGGTGTCCGGGATGAAGTTCGACAGCACGTTGAGGGTGGTCGTCTTGCCGGAGCCGGTGCCGCCGCTGACGACCATCGAGATTCGCGAGCGCACGCAGGCGCGGATGAAGTCCGCCATTTCTTTGTTGAGCGTGCCGAAGTTGACGAGGTCCGATACCTTGTACGGCACCCGCGAGAACTTTCGGATCGTGATGCTCGAGCCCTGCACCGCCAGCGGCGGGATCACGATGTTGACGCGCGAGCCGTCGGGAAGGCGGGCATCGACCATGGGCGACGATTCGTCGACCCGGCGACCGATGCGGGCGACGATCCGATCGATGACCCGGCGAAGCTGACGCTCGTCCTCGAAGACCAGCTCGGACTGCCCGAGACGGCCGCGGCGCTCGGCGAAAATCGTCTTCGGTCCGTTGACCATGATTTCGCTGACCTCCGGGTCTTCCAGCAGCGACTCCAGCGGGCCCAGACCCAGGGTGTCGTGCATGATCAGCTCGGCAAGCTCTTCCCGGTCGTGCTTGGTGAGCTTGAGGTTGGTCTCCTGGCAATACTCGTCGACGAGTTCGGCGATGCGGCGCTGCACCATGTCGGCGCTGGCGGTGTCCGAGTTGCCGCCGAGCGCGGTGATCAGGCGCTCGTGGACGGCCTTCTTGATGCGATCGATATTGGGAACGCGCGCCGCAATGTTCTGAGGCTTGACGGTCAGACTGGACAGGCTCGCCGGCGCACCCGGTTCCCCACCCTGGGGCTTCTCGGGAAGCTTGCCTTTGTTGAGCTTGTCAACGAGCAGCATGCAGTCCTCCTGGATTCATAAAGACAGCGACAACGTCGCATCGGGAGCGTAGCCTGCGCCGGCCCCCCGGCTTATCTGCCAGTCAGCCCAGCTTTGGGCCGAACGGCGGATACCCGGCGCAAGCGGCTCCGTAAGGGAAACGTGAGTTTGCGCCGATTCCGGCATGGCTTTAGCTGGCTTTGCGTTCGGGGAAGCCGTCGTCGAGGAGGCCGTGCTGGGTCGCCCAAACGGCAGCCTGGGCGCGGGAGCTTAGATTCAGCTTGCTCAGGATGTTCGAGATGTGATGCTTGACCGTCTTGTCCGAGAGAAAGAGATCGGCGGCGATCTGCTTGTTAGTCTTCCCCTGGGCGGCCAGCCGCAGGACGCGCTTTTCCTGGTCGGATAGCGCCGCACGGACGACCTCGTCGGAGCTGGCGGCCATCTTCCGGATCCGCTCGAGCACCTTGCGCGTCACCTCCGGGTCGAGCAGCGAACGGCCATCAGCCACCGAGATCACGGCGTCGATCAATGCCGCTTTGTTGATCTCTTTCAGTAAGTAGCCGGAGGCGCCGGCCATGATCGACTCGTAGACCGCGTCCTCGTCCGCGAACGACGTCAGCATGATGACTTTGCTGCCCAGGTTGCGTCCCAGGATCTCGCGGCAGGCGTCGATCCCGCTGCCGCCCGGCATCCGGACGTCGAGCAGCACCACGTCGGGACGCAGCAGCGCCGCCTGATAGACCGCATCCTGCGGCGAGGCGGCCTCACCGACCACGCGGATTCGCGGATCGGACTCGAGAATGGTGCGCAGCCCAAGCCGGATCATCTCGTGATCGTCGGCGATCAGCAGACGAACCGTCCCGGTGCTCATCGGCGGTATGGAAACACCGCCTCCAGACGGGTGCCGGCGCCGGGGGCACTCTCCAGCGTCAGCGTGGCGCCCAGCTCGTGCACGCGCTCCTCGATGTTGGGCAGCCCCCGACCGCGCTCGATCCCTGGCGTGGGCCGAGCGTCGACATCGAAGCCCTTGCCGTCATCCTCGATGACCAGCATGGCCGCCTCGGCGCCAAAGTTGAGCGAGAGGTTGGCGTGCGTGGCGTCCGCGTGCTTGTAAACGTTGGCGAGCGTCTCCTGGATGATGCGAAAGAGCGCGATCGAAATCTCCGGCGAGAGCTCCTCGCTTGGCGAGGCCCCCACCTCGACCTGGACCGGGATGCCGGTCGCCTCCTGAAAGTGCGTGCACAGATCGGCCACCCACTGGCCGATCTCCTTCTCTTTCATGATGATCGGGCGCAGCTGGTAGATGAAGGTCCGCATCTCGGAGAGGACATGGTTCAACTGCTGGATCGAGCCGCTCAACACCGGCGGCACTGCATCGGGCTGGCTGACCGCCAAGTCACGCGCGTGCTCGAGCTGGAGCCCGAGCGCGTAGACGTACTGGACGAGCCCGTCGTGCATGTCACGAGCGATCCGGTTGCGCTCGGACACCACCGCCATCTCGTTCTGCTGGTCCTGGACGCGGGCTTGCAGCCGGAGTCGTTCCATCCCCAACGCCACCTGGCGGCCGATCTCGTCCAGCAGCTCGAGCTCGGATGGGGTGAGGCGGTCGGCATCGGCGAAGCCGACCAGCAGCGCGGCCGTCATCCGTCCCTGCCAGCGAACCGGGACCGCGGCGACCGCTTGCGCGTCGCTGTGCGACCAGAAGGCGTCGTCGAGCAGTGACGGCCGGGTCGTGCGCAGCAGCACGAGGGGCCGCACCGACTCCGCGAGGCCGGCCATCATCGGCAGCGCGCCAACGGGCTGGCTGCGAAGTGACTCGAGACCGAAGGCCGGCGGATCTGAGGCATCGAAGGCCGCCTCGATGATCTCGCCTTCCTCGTCCGGCAGGATGACGGCGGCGGCAGTGGCTCGCATGGCAAAGGCCACCTGTTTAACGGCCCGCTGCAGCAATTCCGGCGTGGTGACGGCCTCGCTGCCGGCTTGAGCCGTGGCGAGCAGCGCTTCCGCCCGGCGCCGGGAGGCGCGCTCGGTTTCGAACAGCCGGGCATGATCGATGGCCACCGCCGCCTGGGTGGCGATCGCCTCGACCAGCTTCTGATGCTCGGGGCCGAAGGGCTCGCGGGCGGCCCGAACCAGGACCAACGCCCCCAGCAGGTTCTCCTGCGCGCGCAGGGGGGCGGCCAGCACCGTCTTGGACCGGCGTTCTGCACCGGTCACCTTGTAACGGGCATCCTTGGACGAGTCCGCAATCACGGCGGTGGCGCCGTGGCGAACCACCCAGCCGACCACACCCTCCCCAACCTTGAAGCTCTTGACTTCTTTGAGGGCGACCGGCACGCCGAGGGCGGCTTTGACATGGAGCTCGGTACGCGAGTCGTCCAACAGAAAGATGGTGGCCGCATCGAAGGCGACCAGCGCGTTCATGCGCTCGAGGACGTCCTTGAGGGTGCGATCGAGATCGAGCGAGCTGCTGAGCGCGGCGCTGACCTGCGTCAGCAGCCGGTACGACGGCGCCGGTGTTGGACTGCCGCCGGAAATTACCTTGAGCCGGCTCGCGTCCATCTTGCGCGCGCGCTCGGTCATGCGAGTGCGACGTTTGGCCGGCCGCTTTCCAGCGGAGCGGCGTCACCAGATCGTCACGAATTCGGCCCTTACGACTCTTTAAGAACCTCCCGATAGACTGACCCCGTGAGGCGGCGGGGCGGCGCGATCCTTCTTCTTGCTGTCCTGCTGGCCGCCTGCGACCCGGTCGCAGCCAAGCCCAGCGCTCCGAGCGCCGAATCGGCGCTGGCCCTCATGTTTCAGAACAGATATGCAGCGGCCACCAGCCAGCTGCAGGATCTGATCAAGGCGCATCCGCAGGACGCCAAAGACCACGCCGCCTATGCGCTGGTCCTCAATTACCAGACCAAGCAAAAGGCCGCGCTCGACGAAGCCAAGAAAGCCCAGACCATCGCTCCCCATGACGGCTTCGTGCTGACCATCCTGACCCGGGTCGAAGACTGGAACGACGACATCCAGTCGGCCGCCCGGGACGGGGCCGCGGCCGTCAAGGCGGCGCCCAAGTCGACCCTGGCCCACGTCTTCTACGCGGAAGCCCTCGCCGATGTCGGCCAGTACGCCGACGCCCAGACCCACCTGGCGAAAGGCGCGGACCTGGCCAAAAAGGGGTCCGACTATGACAAGGCGGAGGTCGAGCGCAACTGGGCCAACTACTACCGCGACAAGAAGGACTACCCGCAGGCGCTCGCGCATCTCAAGCTGGCGGCGGGCGCGCAGCCGAAATGGGTGGAGCGGCTGCTCGAATTGGCGCGATTTTCCATCGCCCGTCAGGATCTGACTGGCGCGACCCAGTTCCTGGAGCGAGCTGCGACCCTGTCACCGGATGACGCCGGACTGCGCGAGCAACTGGGCGAGGTCGCGCTATTCGCGCAGGACTACGACGTCGCCAAGAGCGCCTACCAGGCAGCCCTGCAGCTCCAGCCGCGCAGCGCCCTCGACCTCAAGTTGCTGGGCGACATCGCGGTCGCCAAGGACAAGGATCCGACCACGGCCATTCGGGATGAGCGCGCCGCGATCGCGGCGGAACCGACCGACCAGGAGGCGGGCGCGTACCTGGTCGCGGTGCTTCGCTATCTGAACAAGGACGAGACCGCCGCGGCAAAGGCGGCCATGGAGACGGTGGCCCCCAGCGGCGTGGGCGCCGCACCTGCCGCGACCTACGTCGATCTCGACAAGGCGGCGGTCGACCGGCAGGCTCTCGCACTGGCAACGGTGAACCGCTACCGGCGCTTAGCCGGGTTGGGACCGGTGACCAGCTCGACGGTCATTCACCAGTCGGGGCTGGCCCACGCCTTCTACACCTTCTTCAATGGGGCGCTGGCCAGCATCCGCGACCTCGGCATTCACAAGGAGGAGGCGAGCGGCCAGGGCTACATCGGGGACAACGTGCTGACGCGCGCGCAACATTTTGGCTACCCGCAGCGGTCGATGGCGGAAGTCATCACCCACCGCACCGACCCTGCGGCCGCGGTCAGCGACTGGATCGATTCCGTGTATCACCGCTTCCCGCTGCTCCGGGCGGACCTCCTGGAGCTCGGTTACGGCGACGCCTACCTGGGACCGATGACGGTCCAGGTGATGGACATGTCGTACCGGGAGACCGCCAGTGGCCGCGTCATCCTCTATCCAGCCGACAACCAGGTCAACGTGCCGACCGCCTTCAACGGCAACGAAATCCCGGATCCCGCGCCCAACGCCAGCTACCCGATTGGCTATCCGGTCTCCGCCACCTTCGACCGCAATGCGCGGGTCACGATCACGGCCTTTCACCTGCGCGATCCATCGGGCACCGAGCTGCCGGGCACCTCGCTGCAACCGGGCAACGAAACCGAGAATTCCTTCGCCTTCCTCGCCAACGTGCCCCTGCAGGCGGGGACCACCTACACCGCCGAGCTGACCTATACCCTCAACGGGATCGCTGGTCGAAGGCTCTGGCACTTCTCGACGACGGCCGGTCCGAGCCCAACCCCTCAATCCCAGACCGCTGCCGCCGAGCTCAGCTCCCCTCGGGTCTGGTGAGCGCCTTGAACACAGTCAATACCCGTCATCCAACGGGGATGCCAAACTTGGATGCCATCCAAGTCGCTGGCTCGCCGAGCGCAAACAGCGCGGCTCAAACCGCCCGAGGGCAAGCCTTCTCGATTCGAACACTGGCTTGACTGGCGGCTCTCTCCGTATGGTGGGAGCGAAAGGAGGTGGGCCATTTGAGGTCGTCGAGGTTGCGCAGCCAGGCTGGCGACTCGTCGTCCGCCAGCGTGGTCGCAGTCTTCGCCATGGTCGTTATCGTGCTCATCGTGCTCTTCGCCTGGTATGGGTTCTTTGCCGGCGGGCACTTGTTTGGCAACGGCGGTGGTAATGGCATCAACGTCACCGTTCATTCGTCTTAGGCTCACTGCAAGCTGACGAAGAACGGCTGACTCCAAGCCCGGGCGCCGTCCGCGCCGATTGCTTCGACGCGAAGGTAACCCTCGTCTCCCCGGATCTCGTATGACCCGGTGCTGGCACTGACGGCGTTCACGACGCGACCGCCGCGGCCGACGACGACGAAGGCGATCAGCCTGGGGTGGAAACGCTGACCCCAAGCGCTCCCAGTTCCTGACGGATCCGCCTGGCCAGGGTCACGGCGCCAGGGGTGTCGCCATGTACGCACAGGGTTCCAAACGATACTGCAAGCCGGCTGCCGTCGCTGGCGCGGACTTCACCCTTGGTGACCAAGGAGCGGACTTGCCGTGCCACTTCCGCCGGATCGGTGATCAGCGCGCCCGGCTCGGACCGCGGCAGCAATGTGCCATCCGGACGGTAACGCCGGTCGGCAAAGGCTTCCGCCGTAAAAGGATGGCCCACAGCGACTGCCGCCTCCCCCATCGCCGATCCGGCACGACCCACCAACCGCAGGCTTGGAGCGAAGGCGCGGATGGCCGCAACGATCGCGACCGCCAGGGCGCTATCTGTCTCTGCCTGGTTGTAGAGGGCGCCGTGCGGCTTGACGTGGTGCAGCGCAGTGCCTTCGGCACGAGCGATCGCATCGAGCGCACCAAGTTGAGGCAAGAGCAGCTCCCGGACTTCGCCCGCGGTCAGCTGCTGCGGCCGCCGACCGAAGCCTTCGCGGTCATCGAACCCTGGGTGGGCACCGACGGCAACGCCATTTCGCATGGCTATCACTACCGTTGCTCGCATGGTGCGCGCGTCACCGGCGTGAAGTCCGCAGGCGATGTTGGCGGAGCTCAGCAGTGGAAGCAGTGCCGCATCGGTTTGCGGGTCACCTTCGCCGACGTCAGCGTTCAGATCGAGCTGCCGCACCCGCCGAGATTTTCTCCGGCCTTCGACAGGTCGAAGGATGCCGACTGGTCTTCTGACGAGTCCTTGCCGGCCTCGAAGATGCTCCAGCGTAGTGCTAGGGATCCGATCATGCTGCACATGGCCGCAGCCGTCGACAACGATCGCACCGTGCGACTATGCCCGCGACGCGCGAAGCCATGAAGCAGGAGCGGTAGCAACCCTCCTGCGAAGACGGCGCCCAACCAGAATGGCGGGGCGAATCGACCGGTCGTCAGCGGTCGAGCGGCCTTTCCGGACTGCACGAGGTAGCCAGTGAGAATGGCCATCTCGCCGAGCGACGCCGCCGATTCGACGGTGGCAAGCCGGTGGAGGGTCGCCTCGGGCGCGCCGCGGCGCGCGGCCTGGAGGGTGACCGCGGCCGAGCCGCTCGACAACGCCGAAGCCATGAAGACGCCGCCCAGCAACCTGCTCTTCGCCCACAACGGGACATTGGTGGCGCCCAAAAGCACACCGCTATAGCCCGCGAGCGTCAAGCCGAGAAGACAGCCGGTCAGCTCGGTCAGGCGACGCGGCACGAGCCCGACCAGCGCGCGCAGGGGCCCGCGAAGCAGTCCCGTATCGGCCGCATGCAACCCGGCTCTCGCGAATGCAAGTGGCGTGAACCCGGTCAGCGTCCATGCGCCGAGATTCATCGGCGAGAGGGGCTTGAAGATACGCAGCATGTGATGAAAGCGCTCCGGTCGACCGAGGTCGCCGATTAGCAGCGGCGCACAGGGGAGGAGGGCGGCCGCCGCGACGTAGAAGCCGTCGGCAGCGATTCGGCGGTCGTCGGCGGATCCAAACGTTTGCGCCAGCGACGCCGTGACGAAGGCGCCGGCACCCAGCCCACCGAGCCAGAAGTAGGCGGGCACCTCCCAGGTCCATACCGGACGGCGCACGACCGGGTAGTCGTAATAGCCCGCAGTGCCCGCACTGCCCCCACCCTGACCCTCCCCCGCGAGCGGGGGAGGGGAATTTCCGTGCGGGAGAGAGAAATTGCCCCCGGTCATTGGCGGCCGCCACGAAACACGAGGGCCGCCACCATCGCGAATCCAATCCCGACGGCGGCACTCCAGCCATAGCGTTCCGCCATGGTCTTGCGCGGCAAGCGCGGGACCTCGGGCAGGTTGTAAGCCTCCGGCTTGTCGAGCAGCAGGAAGAAGGCATGCAACGGACCGACCTCCGCCGCCTCCTTTCCTTCCGGCATTCCGTAGAGGCGCGCCGTCGACTCGCCGCGTGCCTTGAGCTCGCCGAGACGCTGACGAGCCCGCTGTTGCAGTTCCTCGACGTCGCCGAACTGGATCGACGCCGTCGGACACGACTTGGCGCAGGCCGGGGTCATGTCATCCTTCAACCGGTCGTAGCAGAGGGTGCATTTGTGGGCCGTCCCAACCTCGAATGTGCTCTCCTTCGGGACCCGGTCGATGACGCCGAAGGGGCAGGCCGGCACGCAGAAGCCACAGCCGTTACAGATGTCTTGCTGGACGTAGACCGTGTCGAATTCGGTGCGCACGAGCGCGCCGGTCGGGCACGCCTCGAGGCAAGCCGCATTGGCGCAATGCTTGCAGACGTCCGACATCATCAGCCAGCGCTGCTCCTGCCGGCTGCCGTTGGCCTTCGCCTGCTCGATGAATTGCACGTGCCGCCAGGTGGTGGCACCCAGGTGACCGGTGTTGTCGTAGCTGTTTCCGGTGATGGCAAAGCCGTCGGCGGGCAACTGGTTCCACTGCTTGCAGGCGACTTCGCAGGCCTTGCAACCGATACAGAGGCTGGTGTCGGTGAAGAAGCCCTTCGCTTTCTTCGGCGGCGGCGGCTCCTCGAGATTCATGAGCCGCTTGTAGCCATCGATCATCGCAAGCGCCCCTTTCGGAGGTTGCAGGTCAGCGCTTTGTCTTCCTGGATGTAGACGTTCGGTTCCTCGGAGAGCGCCACCAGGTCATTCGCCATGGCACCCGTGACCAGCCCTTTGTAGCCCCAGTGATAGGGCAGACCGACCTCGTGAATCAGGTTGCCGTTGTGGCGGAAGGGACGGACGCGTCGGGTGACGAGCGCCTTGCACTCGATTTGATTCCGCGGCGTCGACACGACGACCCAATCGAGATTTTCGATCCCCTTCTCGGCGGCCAGCTCGGGACTGATCTCGGCGAACATCTCCGGCATCAGCTCGCTGAGCCAGCTGTTCCACCGCGACATCGAACCCGAGGTGTACTGCTCGGTCACGCGATAGGTCGTGACGATGTACGGATACTGCGGGTCGCCGGGTGGACTGATTGGGTTGTCCGTGCGACGGAATCGCTTGGCCACCGGGCTGTCCTGGCGCGGGTACAGATCATTGCTGAGTGGTGATTCGAGCGGTTCGTAGTGGGTGGGCAGCGGGCCGTCCTTGAGCCCGCTGGGAGCAAACAGCCAGCCGCGACCATCGGCTTTGAGCGTGAACGGATCAGAGCCGGAGTGTAGGTCCATCCCGGTGCCCTGCCCTTTCGCTGGCGTGTCGGGCGCCTTCCCCAGCGGAAAATCGGGCACGTCGAGCCCGGTCCAGCTCCCGGCGCCGGCGTCCCACCAGACGTACTTCTTTCGCTCGGACCAGGGCTTGCCGGCCGGGTCCGCGGAAGCGCGGTTATAGAGGATGCGCCGGTTGCCAGGCCAGGCGAAACCCCACTCGGGATCGACGTAGTTTCCGGGAGTGCGGTTTCGGCGACGTGCCAGGTTCTGACCGGGCGCGGGAAACACGCCGGAATAGATCCAGACGCCGCAGGCCGTGGAGCCGTCATCCTTCAGCCGTTCGAACCCGGGGATCCGCTCGTGATCGGCGACGGTGTAGCCGTTGACTTCCATAAGGACTTTCTCGGCCGACGGCTCGTCCTGGATTCGATACTCGGGATCCGGGCGCTCCGGCAGATAGTCCCAGGTGAGGTTGCGCAATCCCTGGTCGTGCGGATTCGCCGACTCGAGGTAGAGCTCCTTCAACCGCCGGCCCAGGTGATAGAGAAACCAGAGGTCGGATCGGGCGTCGCCCGGCGGATCGACCGCCTTGTCGTGATACTGCAGGAGGCGCTGGGTGTTGGTGAAGGTGCCTTCTTTCTCACCCGGCCCGGCCGTCGGGACCAGGAAGACCTCGGTCTTGATATCGGCCGGCTTCCATCCTTCCGGCGCGGCGTACCAGAAGGCTGCGGTCTCCGTCTCGTAGAGGTCGAGCGCGACCATCCAGTCGAGCTGGGTAAGAGCCTTGCGCTGGAGCCCGGCGTGGGGACTCCCGTTTGCGGGATTCTGCCCAAAGACGACAAAGCCTTTGACCTTGCCGTCCGCCATCGCGGCCGAGGTCGAGACATGCGAGTGATCGCCCGTCAGCTTGGGAATCCACTGATAGCCGTACTCGTTCTCTTTCCGGGCCTCGTCGCCGTACCACGCCCTCAAGAGGGAGACCACGAATTTCGGCAGGTTCGACCAGTAGCCGCCCCGGACGAGCGACTCACGCATGTATTGCTCGAGCGTGTCATCGCCCCTGATGACCGCCGGGTGTGGCAGGTAGCCGGGCAGCAGGTCGAACAGCGTGGGCACGTCGGTCGATCCCTGAATCGACGCGTGGCCGCGCAGCGCCATGATCCCACCGCCCGGCCGGCCGATGTTGCCCAGCAGCAGCTGCAGGATGCCGGCGGCCCGAATGATCTGGGCGCCGTAGCTCTGCTGGGTCCAGCCTACCGCGTAACAGATCGCACTGGTCCGCTCGCGCCCAGAGTTTTTCGTCAGGACCTCGGCCACCTGGAGAAAGAGCTCTTTCGGCGAGCCGCACACGCGCTCCACCATCTCGGGCGTGTAGCGCGCATAGTGGCGCTTGAGGATCTGGAACACGCAGCGCGGGTGCTGCAGCGTTTCGTCGCGAGCCGGTCCGTGCGGCGGCCCCGCATAGGACCAGCTGGCGTTGTCGTAGCTGCCCGACTGCGGATCGTAGCCGGAGAACAGGCCGCCGTTGTCTTCGGCATCGACGTAGTCACCGCTGACGATCGTCGACGCATTCGTATAGGCGAGCACGTATTCCTTGAACCATTGGTCGTGCGTCAGCACGTAGTTGATGAGCCCGCCGAGAAATGCGATGTCACTGCCGGATCGGATAGGCACGTACAGGTTCGCGGTGGCGGAGGTGCGTGTAAAGCGCGGATCGACGTGGATGATGGTGGCCCCTTTCTCACGGGCCTTCATCGGCCAGCGATAGCCGACCGGGTGGTTCTCGGCCATGTTGCTGCCCATGATCAGGATGGCATCTGCGTTGGCGAGGTCTTGCTGGAAGGTGGTCGCCCCACCTCGTCCGAAGCTTGTCCCCAGACCGGGGACGGTGGAGCTATGTCATATTCGCGCCTGGTTTTCGATCGAGACGACGCCCAGGCCGCCGCTGAACAGCTTCTTGATCAGGTAGTTCTCTTCGATGTCCATCGTCGCCCCGCCCAGCGTCGCAATCGCCGTCGTCTGGTTGACGAGCTTGCCCTCAGCGGTGCGCTCGACGAAGGTGGCGTCGCGCGTTTCCTTGATAAGGGTCGCGATGCGGTCCATCGCCCACTCGAGCGGCCGGTCTTCCCAGTGGTCCGAGTAGGGCGCGCGGTATCGCACCGTGGTTACCCGGTTGGGGTTGACCACATATTGAAAGGTTGAGGCACCCTTCGGGCACAACGTGCCTTCGTTGATGGGCGAGGCCGGGTTCCCCTCGATGTCGATGATCCGCTTGTCCCTGACGTAGACCAGCTGGCTGCATCCGACCGCGCAATAAGGACAAACGGAGGCGACCGCCTTGTCGGCGCGGCGAGTGCGGGGTTCCTTTTCGATCGATTCGCGCGACACCGGCTGGGCCAAAATGCGCCTCCTACAGGTCGCGTGCCGCCCTATCTCGCTCGCCTTTCCACACCGGGGCTCGCTATTTAGCCAGTATATGGACGCCCCTCGAGCCGGCGCCACCGTAACCTGAGGCCGTAGGTAAGGGCGATGAAACGCGCAGTCGTTTTCGTGGTGAGCTTGATGCTGCTGGTCGGTGGCATTGCCGGCTGCGGATCTTCGAACGGCTCCGGCTCGGGCGACACCTCGAGCACCTCGCGGCCCGGCTACTAAGCGATCTGAGCCGCCGCCGGAGCGGGTGGCGAACCGCCGTTGAACCTTCTAAGGGGCCTCTCAGGGCCGGTTCACACCGCGGCCATAGCCTTACCTATGAATATGGACGACGCCGCGCCGACACCGACGTCCGCGACGAGATCACTGCCGATCTGGCGGCGGCCGGTGTCACGCCGAGCGGTGCTGGCCACCGGCGCAGCCGGGGCCGGGGCGGCCGCGCTGGCCGTTCTCTGGAAGGGCGCCGACCTGACGCAGATCCTGAACCGAGTGCGGGATCTGACGCATGACTACCAGGGCGCCCTGAGCAACCCGCGCGTTCGGGCGGCGCACCTGCTGCGCCGGGCCGGCTTCGGCGGCACCGGGCAGGAGGTCGACCGGCTCGCCGCCATGACCACCACGGACATGGCGCAGTCACTGCTGGACTACCAGCAGACGTCGAATGCCACGCTCGACGGACAGCTGCCAACGCTGGACCTTAGCTCGGCCAAGGGACCAAATCCGGGCGCGGTCCAAGCCTGGTGGCTGCAACGGATGGTGCAGACGGCGCGGCCGCTGGAAGAGAAGATGACCCTCTTCTGGCACGGTCTGCTGACCAGCGGACTCGACAAAGCCGGTCCGGGTCAGATGTACGTGCAGAACGAGCTGTTTCGGAAGATGGCGCTCGCCAACTTCGATGATTTGCTCAAGGCGGTGTCGAAAGATCCGGCGATGATGATCTACCTCGACACCGAGACCAACCGCAAGGGCAAGCCCAACGAGAACTACGCCCGCGAGCTGATGGAGCTCTTCACGACCGGCATCGGGCATTACACCGAGGACGATGTCCGCGAGTCCGCCCGGGCATTCACCGGCTGGACGCTTCAAGGCGGCAAGCAAGTGCGCTACACGATGCAGTCGGCCTTCATCCCGCGCTACTTCGACGGCGGGCAGAAGACCTTCATGGGCAAGACCGGCAACTTCACCGGCGACGACATCGTGGAGATACTGGTGCCGCTGCGGGCAACCGCCGAGCGCCTCTCCACGCGACTCTTCAGCTTCTTCGCCTACCAGAACCCAGAGCCGGAGATCGTGCATCACCTGGCCAACACCTTCCAGCAATCGCATTACAACGTGGGGGCGGTTGTCCGCGAAATCTTCAGCATGGACGCCTTCTATTCCGCGAAGGCATATCGTGCGCTGGTCAAGAGCCCGGCCGAACTGACGGCCCAGACCCTGCGCGCAACCGGCGCCGATGCGCGGGCGTACCTGGCGGCGGCCAACGCGATGGCGCCGATGGGCCAGGTGCTCTTCTATCCGCCGAACGTGGCCGGCTGGCCAGGCGGCGCCTCGTGGATCAACAGCTCGACGTTGCTGAACCGCCTCAACTTCGCCAACGCGGCGGCGCGACGCGCACCGATGTCGTCGCCCGCGCAGACCGGCGACCAGCTGACGGCCACCCTGGTTGACGGCAACATCACAGGCAACACGCGCGATGGCTTGCAGGCCTTTGCGGCCGCCCATCCGGACGACCACGCCGGCCTCCTGTTCATGACGATGGCGACGCCGGAGTTTCAACTGAACTGATGGAGATGAGCACTCATGTTTAGCCGCCGCGACTTCATGAAGCAGGGCCTGCTGCCGGTGTTTGCCGGGTCGGCCGTGCCGAGCATCTTCGCCAACGGCCTGGCAGCCGCCGCCGCGGACTCGCCCCAGGCCACCCCCAACGGCCGGATCCTCGTGCTGGTTCAGCTGGCGGGCGGCAACGACGGCCTCAACACCCTGATCCCTTTCCAGGACGGCGCTTACCACGACGCCCGGCCAACGCTGCGCCAGGACACGGGTGTGCTGACACTCAACAACCAACTCGGCCTGCATCCGAACCTCAAGGGGCTCAAGGCCAGCTGGGACGCGGGGCAGCTCGCCATCGTGCAGGGTGTCGGGTATCCAAGCCCCAACCTGTCGCACTTCGCCTCCATGTCGATCTGGGAGACCGCCAGCGTGCAGGGCGGCATCGGCGACGGCTGGCTGGGACGCTACCTCAATTACCTCGACAAGGTCGGCGAGAGTCCGAACCACGCGCTCGAAGGCGTGAGCGCCGGTTCACTGGTGCCGCCGGAACTGCGCTCGAAGACGCCAGTCACGGCGCTCCAGTCGCTCAGCACCTTCCGCCTGCAGCCGGTCAACGAGCACGGCACCCAGGTCGACGTGGAGAACCCGCTGATGAAGTTCTACGGCGCATTCAAGACGGCCGGCCCAGCGCCGTTTGGGGCCCTGCTCGACACCACGTTGCAGGAAGCGCTGCAAGCGTCGCACGCCTTGCAGGCGACCGATGCGACCTACCAGCCCAAGGCCACCTATCCGGCGAAGAGCCCAATCGCCAGCTCGCTCAAGCTGGTGGCGGAAACGATCGTGTCAGGACTGGGGGTGCGCGTGGCCCACGTCACCCTGGGCGGGTTCGACAACCACGCCCGGGAGAAGCCGGTCCACGACAAGCTGCTGCTCGGCCGCGACCAGGCGGTCGCCGCATTCATGCAAGACCTGGCGGGCCACGGCTACGGCGACAAGGTGCTCGTCATGACCTGGTCGGAGTTCGGACGGCGGGTGAAAGAAAATGGCAGCGCCGGGACCGACCACGGCACCGCCGCGCCGATGTTCCTGCTGGGTGCACCGGTGAAGGGCGGTCTCTACGGCCAGCAGCCGAGCCTGGCCGATCTCGACAACGGGAACCTCAAGTTCACCACCGACTTCCGTTCGGTGTATGCGTCCGTGCTGCAGGGCTACCTCAACGCGCCAGCGTCGGAGCTGCTGGGTGGCAACTACGAAATCCTCCCGCTGCTCAAGGCATAGTCACCGCTAGCATCAGGGCGTGCCGCTCCAACCCGAAGCGATCATCCGACTGAATCTTGGCCACCTCTGGCTGGCCGAGTTCCCCCTGGAGATCCCGGTGCATGGCTTCTTGATCAAGCATCCCGGCGGGGCTGGGCTGATCGACACGGGCTACGGCACCCCGTTGGAGCTGATCAAGGATTACCGCCCGGTCAACGCCTCCGTGGCGGAGGCGCTGCGCAAGCATGATGTCGATCCGTCCGACATTGGCTGGGTCATCAACTCCCATCTCCATTTCGATCACTGCGGCCAGAACGCCGTGTTCCCCCAGGCGCCGCTGTATGTACAACGAGCCGAGTACGAACGTCGTCACCGGTACGCGGGCACGCCCGCAGCCTGGCTCGATTATGCCGGCGCGCGCTACGAGCTGATCGACGGGGAGCGCGAGATCGTGCCCGGCGTCCGGGTCATCACCACCCCCGGCCATACCCCAGGCCATCAGAGCGTCGAGGTCGATACCAGCGCCGGCCCGGCCCTCCTGACCGGCGATGCCTGCTGGACAGTCCGCATGTTCGACGGCGAGGCCCCACGCGAGGGGATGATGGAAGACGACGCGACCTTCGGCCGGTCGCTGGAAAAGATGCGCCGGCTCAAGCCAGCCACCGTGCACTTCTGCCACGACAACCGGAGCTGGCACCGGACCGCCTGAGAGCCGCACCTTAACCGCGGTTTACCCGATGTTGACGTCGGGACCGCGGGCACGCTACGCTGCAGGCGGGCGAAGTCGGCAACGTTCTGGGGAACACGGGAGGGAACACTTGAGCCACTACGCGTATCGGCAGCCGCGCGCGCTCCGCATGTTGAGTATTGCCGGTCTCGGCGCG
Source organism: Chloroflexota bacterium (assembly GCA_005882045.1). Taxonomy (GTDB): domain Bacteria; phylum Chloroflexota; class Dormibacteria; order CF-121; family CF-121; genus CF-13. The sequence continues at coordinate 42,066 of VBHO01000147.1, forward strand.
ATTCTGATTGGGGTTGTCGCCGTAAGCGGTCCCGGTCGGGTCAGTGCCCTCGGGCAGCAGCACGGGAGCCAGGCAGAAGCGATCTCGTTTACCCGCGATCCAGACAGACAGGGCGGCGAGGGGCCGGTTGCCACGGCCGCCCAGGAGCAGTACGACAACCGCGCTTATCCCAACACCACCATCGGCTTCGAGCAAGTCATCGCCAGCCAGCAGGCCTTTCAGGCGGTCAAGCAGCACGGTAAGGGATCCGGGAAAGCGGGCGCGTCATCGAGCACGGGCGCAGCCGAAGTCGGGAGTGCGAATTCGTCACCCTGGACGCTGATCGGTCCATCCTCGGATCGGGTCGACAGCTTCCTCAGCTACACCCCCGGCGCCGGCGCGGGTGTCATAAGTTCGGGACGAGTCTCGGCGATCGCCGTCGCCCCCGACTGTAGCGCGAGCAGTTGCCGTGTCTGGGTTGGCGCGGCCGGTGGCGGCATCTGGATGACCAGCAATGGGCTGGCGGCCTCACCCAGCTGGCACTCGTCCTCGGATGGACTGACCTCCAACTCGATCGGGTCGATCGTTGTCGACCCCAACGACGCCAGCGGCAACACGCTCTATGTCGGCACCGGCGAGCCCAACGGCTCGTCCGACTCCGAAGCCGGGGTCGGCCTCTTCAAGTCGACCAACGGCGGTTCCAGCTGGAGTCTCGTCAGCGGTAGCGTGCCGGTCAGCAAGAACCGCTCGATCGGGGCGATCCTCGTCGATCCCACCAACGCCAGCCACCTCTACATTGGCACCGACGTTGCCCGCCACGGACTCTCGGCGGTGGCCGGCGGCCGGTTCACACCGCCGGGCGCACCCTCGCTTGGGGTCTATGAGTCGAGCAACGGTGGAGCAAGCTGGGCGCATGTTCTGAACCCGCAGCCGCAGGATGTCGTCGTGCCCGGCACCGCCAACGGCGCTGACTTCTTTCGGGGCGGCGTGCCCGTGCTGGCGTTCGATCCGACTGATCCCACGACGGTGTACGCCGCGACCTTCGGGTTCGGCGTCTGGCGCCGTGCTCCCAATCTCGAGGGCGGCGACGCCAGCTTCAAGCAGATCATCACACCGAGCAACCCCACGGACTCGACCGGCGAGCGCAACAGCCTGGCCGTGGCGAGTCACACGCGCGTGTACGTTGGCCAGGGCGGCGATAAGGCGGCCCATCTATGGCGCACCAGCAGCGCCGATCAACCTGCAGCGACATTGACCGGGACGACCGGGCGTGGCGGATGGCAGGATCTATCAAGCTCTACGAAGGGAACGCCAGGGTACGGTTCGTACAACTTCTGTACCGGACAATGCTGGTATGACCAACCGATTGCATCGCCGGCCGGCCATCCTGACACGCTCTGGATCGGCGGGTCGATGCACTACGGCGAGCTCGTGCCCAACTCGCCCTCGAACGGCCGCGCCGTCATGCGGTCGACGGACGGCGGCGTCACCTTCACCGACATGACAGACGATGCCCAGTCACCGCCGGACTGGTTGCATCCCGACCAGCATGTCTTGGCGTTCGCTCCCAACAATCCAGACATTGCCTTCATCGGCAACGACGGTGGGGTGTTCCGGACCGGCGGGACGTTCACGGATAGCTCGGGCGCCTGCGCCGCACGCGGCGTGACCGGCGCCGACCTGGCCGATTGCCGGCAGTGGCTCTCCGCGATTCCAACCGGTCTGACTGCGATCAATGGCGGGCTGGCCACGCTGCAGTTCCAGAGCCTGTCCGTCAACCCACAGAATGCGAACGACCTGCTCGGTGGGACCCAGGACAACGGAACCTTGTCGAACATGGGGAGTGACGCCAGCTGGTTCGAGACCAT
>VBHO01000060.1 GCA_005882045.1 Chloroflexota bacterium
AACGTGGTCGACGTGCTTCAGCGCGCTGGTGATCACGGCCGGGCTGACGAAGGCCTCGTCGTTGTTGGAGCCAATGGCATACGCTGACGCGTCGTAGGCGGCGTCGATGTAGCCGGAGGCGCAACGCCCCGTGATTTCGAAGACGATATCGGCGCCGCCCGAGATCTGGGTGATGCCGAGCTGCTTGCAGAAGGCTGGGTCTTGCGAATCCGAGTACGTGATTTTGACAACCACGCCGGGGTCGACGGCGCGGGCGCCAGCGATGTAGCCCGCAAGGTAGGGATCGACAGCGGAGCCATGATTGCCGCCCAGGATGCCGAGCACATTGTGAGTGGCGTTGCCGACTTTTTCTTTTTCCATCAGACCGGCGAGCGCGCCAACCAGGTAGGCGGGTTCTTGCTGATTGAACAGCAGGTCGGCCACGTTGCCCAGGTCGACCGACTGGCCGTTGTCGTCGATCGGGGTGGCATCAACAAGCGCAAATTTCTGGGTCGGGTGCAACTGCGCGGCGCGCCACACGGCGCTCGCCATGTCCGGTGAGATCGCAATCACGAGATCCGGATGGGGGGCGGCGCAGCGCTGCAAGCTGGATAAGTAATCGCTGGTGGCATGCGAGATGACCACCTGCACCTCGGCGCCGGCGCTGTGCGCGCCGTCGACGGCAAGTTGGTTGAAGCTGTGCGCGGCCAACCCATCTGCGTCGGTCGCAATGCACACGTGCGTCTGGGCGCTGTCGGGAGCCGTGCTGGGCCCGCTGCATGCCGCCACGAGTCCGGCCAGCAGGACGAACATGGCCCACAGACCCCCCACCCCGACCCTCCCCCGCAGGGGGGGAGGGAGATTCTTTCCGCCTCCCACCCTGACCCTCCCTCGCGCGCAAGCGAGGGAAAAGTGGGCCCGGCTAGCCAGCTTTGCGCCGATCGCCGGATCCACCTCCGGTCATCAGTAGGCCGAGACGTTCCTCTGGCGCGTCCGGGGGCTCGATGCTCACGATTCGGCCTTCGTACATCACGGCGATCCTGTCCGACAGCGACCGGACTTCATCAAGCTCAGCGGACACGAGCAAGATCGCCGCACCGCCGTCACGTTCAGCGATCAAGCGCCGGTGAATGAACTCGATCGCGCCGATGTCCACGCCTCGGGTCGGCTGGGCTGCCAACAGCACGCGCGGCTGGGTCGCCATCTCCCGGGCGACGATGATCTTCTGCTGGTTGCCCCCCGAGAGCGTCCTCGCCGGCGTCGTCGAACTCGGCGTGCGGATGTCGAACTCTTTGATCAATCGCTGCGCCCAGTTGAAGATCGCCTTGAGGCGCAGGACCAGCCCGTCCCAGGCGAAGATCGGCGTCCGCTGCCGGCCCAGGATCAGGTTGTCGGCGACGGAGTAGTTCAGCACCAGGCCAGCGCCGCGACGGTCTTCCGGGATATGGCTGACGCCGGCCAGACGGATCGTGGCCGCCGTGAGGTTGCTGACTTCGTGGTCGGCCAGGAACACGCGGCCACCAGAAGAACGTCTTGTGCCCGCGAGGGCCTCGACCAGCTCGCTCTGCCCGTTGCCTTCGACGCCGGCGATGCCGAGGATCTCGCCCTGGCGTAACTCGAAGGAGACGCCGCGCAATGCCGGCACGCCCTGGTCAGAGTTCGCATAGAGATTCTCAACGCGCAGCGCGATGGGCCCGGGCTTGGCGGGGGTCTTCTCGACCCTCAGTAGGACGTCGCGACCAACCATCAGCCTGGCGATCTCCTGCTCGTCCGTGTCTTTCGTGATCAGGTGGCCGACGACTTTGCCCCTGCGCATGACCGTGATCCGGTCCGAGATCTCGAGGACTTCTTTTAGCTTGTGCGAAATAAAAATAATCGTCTTACCGCGCTGGACCAGGCCGCGCAGGACCCGAAAGAGTTCCAACGATTCCTGGGGCGTGAGGACGCCAGTCGGCTCGTCAAGGATCAGGATCCTGGCGCCACGATACAAGACTTTTACGATCTCGACGCGTTGCTGGAGGCCGACGGGGAGATCTTCGACGCGGGCGTCGGGATCCAGGGCAAGGCCATACTGCCGCGTCAAAGCAGCAATCGCAGTTCGCGCCCTGGCATAGTCATAGAAGCCACCCGGCCGTACCGGCTCGCTGCCGAGCACGACATTCTCGCCGACGGTAAAGACCGGGATCAGCATGAAATGCTGATGCACCATGCCGATGCCCTGTCGGATGGCGTCGCGTGGGCCCTGCATCGGCGCCGGCTTGCCCTCGATCAGGATCTCGCCGGCGTCCGCGTGAATCAAGCCGTAAAGAATGTTCATCAGCGTGCTCTTGCCGGCGCCGTTTTCGCCGACGAGCGCATGGATCTCGCCTTGACGAACTATCAGATCGACGTGATCGTTGGCGACCACACCGGGGAAGATCTTGACAATGCCGCGCATCTCGACGGCGAGCCGCTCGGGGTTGACCTGGTCCGTCATTCGGCGCCCGGCACGTAGGGGATGCCGTCGGCAGCTGGCGGGCTGCTTCGACGGACGACGGCCGCCAGCACGACCAGCGTCAATAAATACGGCGTCATGCTCAGCAAGTAGGGCGAGATATGAATGCTCGAGTTGGCATCGTAGATCGCCTGGCCGAAACCAAAGATCAGCGTTGCGATAAAGGCGCCGATCGGCGTCCACTTGCCGAAGATCATGGCGGCCAGGGCGATGTAGCCGCGGCCGTCGGTCATGCCCGGAACGAACGTATTGGCGATGCCGATGGATAGAAACGCTCCCGCCAGCCCGGAGAGTAAGCCGCTGGTGATCACGGCGCCGTAGCGCAGCACGTAGACGTTGATGCCCGCCGTATCGGCGGCCTGCGGATGCTCGCCCACGGACCGTAACCGAAGGCCGAGCCGCGTCCGAAAGAGCACGACCTGGGTTAAGACCAGAACGATGATCGCGACATAGACCATGACGTTCTGCTGAAAGAAGACCCGGCCGAGGAACGGGATCTGGCCAAGCAGCGGCACATTCCAGTTGGGGAGCGCGTTGCTGGACGCCACCTGGCCGACGTCGGCGAGGCCATAGAAGCGGTTGAGTAAAAAGACCGTGATGCCGGCGGCAAAGATATTGATCGCCACGCCACTGACGATCTGATCCGCCCGGTACCGGATGGACACGACGGCGTGGATCGACGCCATCAGGCCCCCGGCGATCATTGCCCCCAACACGGCGATGAACACGTTGTGCACCGCGAGGTCGACGGCGACGGCGAAGAACGCCCCGGTCAGCATCATGCCTTCCATGGCGATATTCACGACGCCGGACCTTTCTGAAATTACCCCACCCAGGGCCGGCAGCAGGAGTAACGCGGCGTATTGGAGTGACGCATGCCACAAGTCCGGCGTCCCGATCAGCCGCAGGATGTCGCTGAAGAAGCTCATGGTTCGACCTGATTCATGCCGTGTCCTTGTCGTCGCCCGCCAGCTCGATGTCGGCTTCCTGGGCGACCGCGGACGCCATGGCGTCGGCCGCCGGCGTTTCCGGCACCCGTCCCGGTGACGGAAGCCGCAGCTTGAATCCCCGGAGAAAATTCGCGGCGATCGAGAACAGGATCAAGGCCTGTAAGACGTAGACGAGATTGCCAGACACGCCCGCGTCACTTTGCATCACGCTGCCACCAGCGTGCAAGGCGCCGAACAAGATCGCCGAGAGAATAATGCCGACGGCGCTGTTGAGGCCCAGGAGCGCTACGGCAATGGCATCGAAACCGGTCGTGTCCGTGAAGTACTGGTCGGTCAGGTTGTGATCGACCCCGGCGATCTGCACGGCACCGGCCAGGCCGGCGAAGGCGCCCGCGATCAGCATGCTAGTGACGAGCGTCTTCCGCACGCTGATGCCGCCATAGCGGGCCGCCCGCTGACTCTGGCCCACGGCACGAATCTCGTAGCCCAGGGACGTCCGCCAGAGCAAGAAGGCAAACACGGCGGCGGCCGCGAGCGCCACGAAAAGGCCGGTGTGGGCCCGATACACGGCGCCGGGCAGTCCGAGGAACAGCTGGTTGTTATGCGGGACCAGCGTGGCAAGCTGGGCCGAGGTGCCAATCGGCGATGACTTCGAGCTGCCCCCCGGGAGCTGGAGTGGACCGCCGATGATCAAGAATCGCAAGAACCACTGGGCGACGAAATTGAGCATGATGGTGGTGACGACTTCGTGGGCGCCGGTTACGGCTTTCAGGACGCCGACGATCCCACCCCAGACGGCGCCGCCGAGCGCGCCAGCGAGAAGCACGAAAGGCAGCAGCACGAACGCCGGCCAGCCCGCGAAGTGAATCCCGACCGTGGTCGCCGCGATCGCGCCCATGATGAGCTGGCCCTCGGCGCCGATGTTGAACATGCCCGCCCGGAAGGGAAGGGCGACCGCGATCCCGGCCATGATCAGGGGGGTCACAACGACCAGCGTGTTCGCGAGCTGCAGGACGGACGGCTCACCGCCGAAACAGAAGAGTCCGAACCCGCCGCAGGCCAGGGCCTGGTAGGCCTTGAACGGGTCGCCGCCGGTAACGGCCACGATGACGGCGCCGACGACGAACGCCAGCAGCACCGAGCGGGCTGGGACGGCCAGCGCCCGACCGGTCCGCCGCAGACCCTTGACGATCTGCGGCGGCTCCTGCCGGGCGCTGCGCTTAGCTGCTGCGGCCATGTGGCCGCTTCACTCTAGCTGCGAATCTCTAGGGAACGGTGTCCGGCACGGTGACGGAGCCGGATTTGATCTTCGAGGTCATGTCGGCCACCGCGGCCAGTACGTCGGCCGGCAACGTGCCGTTGTCGGCCTGGTAACCAACCCCATCGTTGGCCAGCCCGAAGAGCGTGACGCCGCTCTTAAATGCACCGTTTTTGACGTCTTTAATGGCCGTATAGGTTGCGACGTCGACGCGCTTGAGCGCGCTGGCGATGACGGACTTGTCTACGGCACCCTGGTCGGCGTCCACCCCGATGCTCCACACGCCGCTTTTGCCGGCCTCGGTGAGCACGCCGTTGCCGCAGCCGCCCGCTACCTGAAAGAGAATGTCGGCGCCGCTGGAGATCTGGTTGGCCGCGATCCCGGCGCACTTGGTCGGGTCGGAGAAGTTATTCGAGTAACCGTTGAGCGTCGTGATCGACGGGTTCACCTGCTTGGCCGCCCACTGGTAGCCCGCGATGTAGTGGTCGACAGGCGGGATCTTGATGCCGCCGACCGAGCCAATGGTGTTTTTCTTCTTCGCCCCGGCGTTGTCTTTCTCCAGGACGCCGGCGATCGTGCCCACGAGCGCACCGGCTTCCTGTTCCTTGAAGAGCAGGCCGACGACGTTGGCGTGCTTCAGGTCGTTGCCCTTCGAGTCGGTGCCGACGCCGTCGATGATCGCGAAATGGATGTTGGGGAAGTTGCCGGAAACCGTGCCGATGGACTCGGCCATCAGGAAGCCGACGCCGATCACGAGGTCATAGCCTCGGGTGGCGTAGTTCGTCAGGTTGGGGACGTAGTCCGAGTTGGCGTGCGACTCGGTGACGTCGCCCT
>VBHO01000061.1:0-6147 GCA_005882045.1 Chloroflexota bacterium
TCACCCGCGATCGTGAACCAGGCCCTCGTCCACGGCTATGCCGTCGCCACTGCATGGGCCGCGGGCGTCCTGGTGCTCGGCGCCGTTTCGACCGCCGTCCTGATCGACGCTGGCCGGCCGGCACCACAGGTGGCGCACCGGCAAGCGAGTACCGACAATTAAAGGATGCCGAAGTATGCTGGTCCATTCGCGAATGGAACGAAGCGATCGCCGGCTCGTGAGGGAGAGGACAAGACGCCGATAATGTCCGTGAGCCATGGCAGAAGAGACGCTGACTATCACGGACAACCGGACCGGCCTTCGCTACGAGGTCCGGATCCGGGACGGCGCGATCGCCGCCACCGACCTCCAGAAGATCGTGAGCGACGGACCGGGCTCCGGTCTATTGAGTTATGACCCGGCCTTCCTGAACACCGCGAGCTGTCGCAGCGCGATCACCTTCATCGACGGCGAGCGCAGCATCCTCCGCTATCGGGGCTATCCGGTCGAGGAGCTGGCCGAACGGAGCACGTTCCTCGAGGTTGCCTATCTCCTGATCCACGGCGAGCTGCCCGACCCCACCCAACATCGCGTCTGGGTGGACGCGATCACCCACCACACCCTGCTCCACGAGAACATCAAGAAGCTGATCGACGGCTTCCATCACGATGCGCACCCGATGGGCATCCTGGTCGGCACCGTCGGCGCGCTCTCGACCTTCTACCCGGATGCCAAGGACATCTTCAACGTCGAGAGCCGGCGTCTCCAGATCCTACGGCTCATCGCCAAGATGCCGACGCTGGCCGCCTTCGCCGCCCGCCACGCCATCGGCATGCCCTATGCCTATCCGGACAACGACCTCTCCTACGCCGGCAACTTCCTCAACATGATGTGGAAGGCCACCGAACTGAAATACGAGCCCAACCCGGTGCTGGAGCGGGCGCTCGACGTGTTGCTCATCCTCCACGCCGACCACGAGCAGAATTTGTCGACCAACGTGATGCGGGCGGTGGGCAGCTCACACGCCGATCCCTTCAGCGCGACGGCCGCGGCCGCCGCGGCCCTGTACGGGCCCCTGCACGGCGGCGCCAACGAGCAGGTGCTTCGCATGCTCAAGGAGGTCGGGTCAGTCAGCCGGGTTCCCGACTACGTCAAACGGGTCCGCGCCGGCGAGATGCGGCTGATGGGCTTCGGTCATCGCATCTACAAGAATTACGATCCCCGAGCCGAGATCATCAAGAAGGTAGCCGATGACGTGCTGGCGGTCACCGGTCGCAGCCCGCTGCTCGACATCGCGTTGGAACTGGAACGCGTGGCCCTGGCGGACGACTACTTCATCAAGCACCGCCTCTACCCCAACGTCGACTTCTACTCGGGCATCATCTATTCGGCGATCGGCTTCCCGGTCGAGATGTTCCCGGTGCTCTTTGCCATCGGGCGCGCCCCCGGATGGCTCGCCCAGTGGCAGGAAGGCTTGCTCGATCCGGAGCAGAAGATCGCGCGGCCGCGCCAGGTCTACACCGGACCGGCCGAGCGGCATCTACCAGCTGTTCGCCAGCCGGCCGTCGCGCGCTAGCTCAGGGCAGCAGCCGGAACCAGCGGAGGCTGAACAAGCCGCCCGCCACCAGGATGATGGCGCCCAGCGCAACCAGGGGCACCGTGAGGTCGAGCTTGGTCGTGACCCAGCCGATCCGTGATCCCAGCTCGCTGTAGATCTTGCTGAGCTGGGCTTCGTCGGCCGCGAAATAGTAGTGGCCGCCTGTCGTGCTGCTGATCTGTTGCAGCGCTTGCTCATCGACGCCGTCCACAACCCGGCCCTGCACCATGGTCGTCTGGTTGCGCTGCCCGATCCCCACCGTCTGGACCGGAATCCTGGCTTGCTTCGCGCCGGCGGCAGCGGTCATCGAATCGACGCCCGTGTTCGACGAGCCGTCGGTGAGCAGGACGACCATGGCGTAGTTCTGAGACTTGGCGCTATTCGGGTCGGTGATATTGGCGAGTTGGGCGACGGCAACCTGGATCGCCTCACCGATCGCCGTTCCCCCGCCCGGGGCCAGGGTCCCCAGCGCATCCTTGACCGAGCCCTTGTCCGCGGTCAGCGGCGCGATCACCTCGGCCTGCGAGTTGAAGATGACAAGACCGACCTGCGCGTTGCTCGGGAGCTTGTCGATCAAGGTGCGTCCCGCCGCGATCGCCGCCTCGATCCGGGTCGGCTGCACATCGGTGGCCGCCATCGAACCGGACACGTCGACCGCCAGCATGACGTTGGTCTGACCTTTCGGGATTCGGATGGTGGCCTGCGGCCGCGCGATCGACAGCAGCAGTCCGGCGATGCCGGCGATGAAGAGGATCGCGGGGAGGTGACGGCGGAAGCCGGGGCCCTTGCCCATCACCTGGCCGAGTAGGGCGAGATTGGTGAAGCGAACGGCGTACGCGCGGCGGCGTTGCTGGCTCGAGATGTAGAGACCGACCAGCAGCGGAATCGCGAGCAGGCCGACCAGCAGCCAGGGTGCCTGGAAACTCATGCAGTCACCGGCGCGAGCCGCCGGCCGCGCTGGGCCTCCCGTTGTTTGATGAACGCGACCAGCTGCGGGACGACCTCGGCGGCAGTGCTCAGCTCGGCGACGGCGGTGCGGGCCCGCACGAGGTCGGCTCGGATGGTCGCGCGCTGGGCGTTCGCCATCTCCTGGAAACGCGCGCGCAGCGAGGCGCTCCGGGTATCGACCAGGATCTGCCGCCCGGATTCCGGGTCTTCGAAGGTGACGACGCCGACGTCCGGGATCTCACGCTCTCTCGGGTCGGTGATCCAGGCCGCGATGACTTCGTGGCGGAGCCCCAGCGCGCTGAGCGGTTGCTGCCAGCCGCCCGGCGTCATGAAATCGCTGAGGATCACGATCAGCGAGGGACGGCGGATCAACCGGCCCGCCTCCGTCAGGGCCCGGCCGAGGTCGGTCTGGCCCCCACCCTGCCCTCCGGCAGAGGTGTCGGGAAATTGCGAGCCGTCGGCCGCTCTGGATATCCGGGCGATCAGTTGCAAGAGGGCGGTGCGGCCCGCCGACGGCGGGGTGATGGACCGGACGCGCTCGTCGAAGAGCAACGCGCCTACCCGGTTCCCCCGTCCGATCAGCAGCTGCCCTACCACCGCCGAAAACTCGAGCGCGAGCTGGCGCTTCAGGCAGCGGGCCGTGCCCCAGTCCAGTGACCGCGAGACGTCGATCAGCAGCCAGGCATCGAGGCCGCGGTCGGGGAGGGACTCACGGACATACGGTCGGTCTGAGCGCGCCGTGATGTTCCATTCGATGGTGCGCGGGTCGTCGCCCGCCTGGTACTCGCGCACATCGCTGTATTCCAGGCCCGTGCCCCGGAACGACGAGCGTTCGTCACCGCCGGGATGAAATCCGAGACGGCGCAGAACCGGCCAGCGGGCGCGACGCAGCAGGTCGTCGACGGCGATACCGCTCGCGATGTCAGGAGGCAACCCGATCTCCGAGATCGATGCGGGGCGGTGGGAAGCGCTCGAGCACGCGGCGAACGACGGTTTCCGCCGTCACGCCTGCAGCGATCCCCTCGTAGGTGAGGACGAGCCGGTGGCGGATGACTTCGGGCGCGACTTCGCTGATGTCATGTGGCAGGACGTAGGAGCGCCCGCGCATGAAGGCGAGCGCCCGGCCGGCGGTGACCAGGTTGATCGATGCGCGCGGGCTGGCCCCGTAGGCGATCGCCAAGGCCAGGTCCTCGAGGCCCTTCACCTTGCCGGGTCGACTGGCATAGGCGAGCGTGGCCGCGTAGGTCCGCACCGCGGGGTCGACATAGACCTCGCCGACGGCTTTCTGCATCTCCTTGAGCTGATCGAGCGTCACCACCTGGCGGAGCTCGATCTCGGGTCCGGTGATGCGTTCGACCACGACCACCTCTTCCTGGAAGGTGGGATAGTCGACGAGGACTTTGAGCATAAAGCGGTCGAGCTGCGCCTCCGGCAGCGGGTAGGTGCCGTCGGTCTCGATCGGGTTCTCGGTCGCCAGCACGACGAAGGGATCGGGGAGGCGATGCGTGTCCTTACCGATCGTGACCTGGCGTTCCTGCATCGCCTCGAGCAGCGCCGACTGCACCTTCGCCGGGGCGCGGTTGATTTCGTCGGCGAGCAGCAAGTTGCAAAAGACGGGACCGAGCTCGGTCGAGAACTGGCCGTGCCCGGGGTTGTAGATCCGCGTCCCAATCAGGTCGGCCGGCACCAGGTCAGGGGTGAACTGGATCCGGCCGGCGGCGCCCCCGATCACCTGCGCGAACGCCTTCACGGTGACGGTTTTGGCCAGCCCCGGAACCCCTTCCAGCAGGACGTGCCCCCCGGAGAGCAGCGCGATCAACAGACGCTCGAGCAGGCGGTCCTGGCCGACGATCAGGCGTTTGACTTCGAACAGGATCTGCTCGATGGGCGCCGGCACGCGGGCCGCGAGCTCCCTAGCGGCTTGGGTCGGGCTCGCGGCTTCTTCGCGAGCGACGAGCGGTCGATTGATCATGAAACCCTCCCTTGCATGGCAGTCCTCCGATTGAAGCCGGTCGAGATGAGGTGTTTCTGAGCGACCGTTAAGGGAGACCTAAGATTGTTCGATGGGACTGCAGCGGCTCACACCGGCGGGTCTATTCAAACCGGCGGCCTACACCCAGGTGGTGGTCGCCACCGGTCGACGCATGGTCTTCGTCGCCGGCCAGGTCTCGATCGACGCCGAGGGCAAGCTGGTCGCGCCCGGCGATTTTGCGGGCCAGGTCAAGCAGGTGTTTGCGAACCTTCGGACCGCGCTCGAGGGCGCCGGCGCGACCCCGGCCGACGTCACCAAGATCACCATCTATATCGTCGGCTACCGGCCCGAGATGAGATCCTTGGTGGGCGAGGCGCGGTCCGCGGTTTTCGGCCCAGCGACGCTGCCGGCGTCGACGCTGGTCGGCGTGCAGGCCCTGGCCGAGCCTGGCTTCCTGATCGAAATCGAAGCCGTCGCCGTGCTGGACGAGGCCTGAGCTCGTTCGATTCGGAAGCGGTGTCGTGGGGTAGGGTAGCGCCGTGGGAATGATGCCGCCGGGGCATGGCGGCCCATCGATGGGTTGGATGTGGGGCCGCGGGCGGTCCAAGCCTGCCGATACCGGCCCCGCGAACAGCGGCCTCACCGGCGACCCCGTGATCGAGGAGCCGCAAGAGCCGCAGGGACCGAAGGACCTGCGCAGCCGCTGGCGCAACCTCAAGCAGTCGGTCCGCGGGACGGCGGCCGCCCTGCCCAGGGTGCTCCGGCTCGTGTGGGACGCCAGCCCCGCCGTGACGATCGGGCTATTCGCCGTGACCGTGGTCGCCGGCGTCATCCCGGCACTCTCTGCCTACACTTCGAAGCTGCTCGTCAACGCGGTCGTGCTGGGCATCCAGGTCCACGCAGCCCCAGAGAAAATCGCCGATACCATCCGATTCGCCTTCGGACCATGGAAGACGCCGGCTTTCACGACCGTCAACGGGATCATCTTCCTGGCCATCCTGCAACTGGCAATCTTTGCGCTGATCGCCTTCCTCAGCACTGCACGCAACATCACCCAGCAGCTCCTCCAGAACGCGGTATCGATGCGGATCCAGTTGATGGTGATGGAGAAGGCCGCCTCGCTCGACCTCGCGTTCTACGAAGACCCGGCGTCGTACGACCTCTTGCGGCGGGCCCAGACCGACTCCATCAACCGTCCGGTCCTGATGATCTCGACCGCCTTCGGCCTGGTTCAGACGGCGTTGACCTTCGCGACCATGATCGCGCTGTTGGTGCTGGTCAGCCCGCTGCTCGCCTTGCTGGCGCTCCTCTCCCCTGTCCCCGCCTTCATCGCCGACACGCGCTATGGGTGGCGCGGGTACAACATCGCGCGTTGGGGCTCACGCTTGCTTCGCCGCATGAATTACCTCGTGACCCTGCTGACCACCGACAGCTATGCCAAGGAGGTCAAGCTATTCGGTCTGGGACACTACTTCATCGAGCGCTACCGCCTGATCGGCGAGACGTATTACGGGAGTCAGCGCCGCCAGGTGGTGCGGCGCTACCTGACCGGCTTCCTCTGGGGCAACCTGAGCACGATCGCGACCTCCGTGACCTATCTATATGTCGCGCTGCAGGCAATCGCGGGCAAGCTGACCCTGGGCGACCTCAC
>VBHO01000061.1:6360-9000 GCA_005882045.1 Chloroflexota bacterium
ACCGGGTCGCCCGGCGAAACGATCGCGATCGTCGGCCGTAATGGCGCCGGCAAGACCACCCTCTTCAAGCTGATCTGTCGGCTCTATGATCCGAGCGGGGGCCGCATCCTGATCGATGGGGTCGATATCCGGGACTACGATCCGCCCGAACTGCGCGCGCAGATCGGCGGGATGTTCCAGGACTACGTCACTTACCAGGCGACCGCCGCCGAGAACATCGGCCTGGGAAGCCTCAGCGCGCTCGCCGACCGCGAGGCCATTCGCAGCGCCAGCCGGCAGGCCGGATCGGATCAGCTGATCGCCGGTCTTCCCCAGGGCTACGACACGGCGCTCGGGAAGTGGTTCGATGCCGGGGTCAACCTCTCCGGTGGCGAGTGGCAGAAGGTTGCGCTGGCTCGCGCCTTCATGCGCGACGCGCGGATCTTGCTGCTGGATGAGCCGACCTCCGCGCTCGACGCCCAGGCGGAGTACGAACTGTTCGAACGCATCCACTCGCTGACGCGGGGCCGCACCGCGGTCTACATCTCGCACCGCTTCTCGACCGTCCGCCGCGCCGATCGAATCCTGTTCCTCGAGCACGGCCGCCTCGTCGAACAGGGAACCCACGAGCAGTTGATGCGACTCAACGGCCGTTACGCGCGCCTGTTCCGTCTGCAGGCCTCCGCCTATACCGGGGAGGACATTCTCCCCGAGGATGTCGACCTGGACATCGCGCCGACCGCGTGACGCGGCGCGGCTGGGCCCTGTTTGCGGCCATGGCCGTCATCTGGGGTATCCCCTACCTGCTGATCAAGATCGCCGTAGGAGAACTGACGCCCGCCAGTCTGGTCTTTCTGCGAACGCTGGTCGGCGCCGCCCTGTTGCTGCCCGTGGCCGCTGCCCGGGGCTGGCTCGCACCGCTGTTTCCCTACTGGCGGTGGGTGCTGGTCTACACCGTCGTCGAAGTTTCGGCTCCCTGGTTCCTTCTGGCCGACGGCGAGCGCCGGCTCTCGAGCTCGCTCACCGGCCTGATGATTGCCGCAGTACCACTATTGGCTGCGGTGATTCAGCTGCTGACCCGCGCCGACGACCGCATGGACCGGCGCCGGGTGACCGGCCTGCTGGTCGGTTTCGCCGGTGTCGCCATCCTGGTAGGTCTCAACGTCTCCTTCAAGGACCTGGGGGCGGTCGGTGAGGTCGGCCTGGTCGCGCTCGGCTACGCGGCCGGCCCGATCATCATCGCGCGGCGGCTCCCCAGCCTGCCGGCCGTCGGCGTGGTCGCGGCATCACTGGTGCTGACCGCGTTGCTCTACGCCCCGGTCGCGATACCCCAGCTCCCGAGAGCCATACCGTCCGGGCGGGTACTCCTGGCGGTCCTGATCCTGGCGGTGGTGTGCACCGCGCTCGCCTTCCTGCTGTTCTTCGCCCTCATCACGGAGGTGGGCCCGGTCCGGGCCACCGTCATTACCTATTTCAACCCGGCGGTCGCGTTGCTTCTCGGCGTGATTTTGCTCCAGGAGCCCTTTACCGTGGGCGCGGTCGTCGGTTTCTCGCTGATCCTCGCGGGGTCGATGCTGGCGACGAGGCGGACTAGTGCGCTCGGCTCCGCGCCTGTCCCATCATCGACGTCTTGGGGAGCTGTAGCACGGTATAGACGCGCGCGGCAGCGCCGATCCCAAGGATGAGGAAGATCGCGGCCAGGACGAAGAGCGCGATGAACGCCAGGCGGTTCGCCGCGTACACCGTCAGGTAGAGGACCGCCGCCACCGCCCAGAAGGCAGCCACGGCCGCAGCGAGCCGCGCCCAGACCGGCACGGCCGTCTTAAAGCGCTGGTCCGTCCCGAGGTTGAGCGGAATGCGCGCCGCCCACGACGGCTTGACGGCCCAGACCCAGGCGAGGAGCGCCCAGAAGACGACGTTGAGGATGGCGAAGATGCTCAGCACGACACGAAGGAAGGTCATGGCAGTGAAACGTTACGATCGATCTAAAACCTGCGGCGTGGTCTGACCGAGGAGGGAACATGATGAAGGCTGCGGCGAACACAGCGGTTCGAACTCGTTTTGCCGGATGGCCCAAGCCGGCTTTACAGTTCTTTCACGACCTGAAGCGAGACAACAGCAAGGCCTTCTTCGAGGCGCACCGCCAGGTCTACGAGGAGCAGGTGCGCCAGCCGATGGAGGCCCTGCTCGCCGAGATCGAGCGGAACCTCGGCCCGGAGGTTGAGGTCAAGATCTTCCGCCTCAATCGCGACCTGCGCTTCACGCCGGACAAGCGCCCCTACAAGGAGCATCTTGGCGCCTACCTTTCCAGCGCCGGAGCCGGTGGCCTCTACCTCCAGGTCTCGGACGATGGGCTGTACCTCGCCATCGGCGCGCACGAGATGGCGGCCGATCAACTCAACCGCTATCGCGATGCGGTCGCCGGAAAGGAGGGGGAAAAGCTGGCCCGGATCGTCGGCGCCCTCGTCAAGCAGGGCTACCAGGTGACGGAGCCGAGTTTCAAGCGGGTTCCCGCCGGCTACGCCGCCGATCACCCACGCGGCGACCTGCTTCGCTGCAAGGGGCTGATGGCAGGCCGCAACTGGAAGCCGGGCGCCTGGCTGCAGACGGTCGAGGCGAAAGACCGTGTGCGTCAGGCGATCAAGGACAGTAAGCCGCTGA
>VBHO01000062.1:0-5179 GCA_005882045.1 Chloroflexota bacterium
CCCGGCGTCGAAGGGGAATGCGACGGCATTCCCCTTGAGGCCGAAGGCCGGGTCGAGGTAGAGACTGGAGAGCTCTTCGTTCAGCACGCGGTTAGCCCGAACACTTCTTCATTGCTCCCATCCCCACGATATGGACCGCACCGGGTGACGGGGAATAGGCATTAGGCGACATTGACGTCCCGGGAGGGACTAGGACAGTGAACTATCTGTCCCATCCCTGGGTGGTGACGTCCCGGCTAAGGCTCGACCAACCCCTTGCGCACCGCGTAGAGCACGGCCTGCGAGCGGTCGTAGATGTGCAACTTCTCGTACATGTGGCTGACGTGGTTGCGGACGGTCTTCTCACTAATGTGCAACTTCCGGGCGATCTGCTTGTTCGCCTGTCCGGTGGCCAGCAGCTTGAGGATCTCGACCTCTCGAGCGGTGAGCCCGTCGTAGAACTCCTTCGGTGAGGTGGTCCCGGTCAACATGTCGAGCACGCGGTTGGCGACGGCGTTGGCCATGACGCGCTCGCCGCTGACGACCGCCAGGATGCTGGAGACGATCGCTGCGGGCTGCGAGTCCTTGAGGACGTAGCCGCTGGCCCCGGCGCGCAAGGCCTGCAACACGTAGCTATCGGCGTCGAACGTGCTGAGAATCAGGACCTTGATCTCTGGGTGCTCGGCGACGATTCGCCGGGTCGCCTCCGCGCCGTCGAGTCCTGGCATCTTCAGGTCCATCAGGATGACATCCGGTTTCAGGTCGGCGGCGGCCTTGACCGCGTCGGTTCCATCGACCGCCTGGCCAACCACCTCCACCCGGGGGTCTTCATCGAGCAGCCGGGCCAGGCCGGTACGAAAGAGCGTCTGGTCGTCGGCGATCAGGACGCGGGCCGCCTTGGTTGCGATTTGGGTACTCATTACCACCTCCTGGGGCGTCGATCCCACCCTACGGGCCGGCCGGGCCCAAGACAATAGGGCTTTTTCCCAATCCGGGACCGAAGATGTCTCGCCGGGCGCCCCAGGCTTTGGCGGCGGCAACTACCCCACGTACGATGGAGGGAAAGGATGATGGTCAGAGTCCTCCTCGCCGACGACAACGCACTTTTTCGGGACGGCATCAAGCACATCCTCGGTGCGGACGGCCGTTTCGAGGTGGTGGGAGAGGCTTCGCATGGAGCGGAGGCGGTGGCGGCAGCCGAGTGGCTGCATCCGGATCTCATCCTGATGGACCTGAAGATGCCGGGCATGGGCGGGATCGACGCGATCCGTGCCATCCGGGCCGACGATCCGGCGGTGCCGATCGGCGTCCTGACCATGTTCGAGACCCGCGATTTCGTGGATGCGGCCCTGGCGGCCGGCGCGAGCGGTTATGTCGCGAAGGATGCAACGCCGGCGGAGTTCTGCCAGGCGGCGAGTCTGCTCGCCGAGGGCAAGCGCCGGGTCATGGCGATTCCGCGTGGGCCGGCCGCGGCCACCGATGGCACCGGATCGGGTAGTGTGCTGAGCCGGCTGACCGAACGGGAGCTCGAGGTTCTCCGGATGTTGTCGACAGGCGCGAACACGGCCGAGATGGCACGCAGCCTGGGAATCACGACGAAAACCCTGCGCAACCACATCAGTAACACCTATCACAAGCTTGGCATTTACGATCGCGCCCAGGCCGTGATCGTGGCGGTGCGCGAAGGTCTCGTCGACGTCAGATCGTGATAGGCGGCCGGGACACCGGACCCGTCCTGGTCGGTACTGTCCCATTGCCACCCGGGGCGCTGCCGGACTAGGCTCGAAGCAGGCTCAGCAACATGGCACTCGAGCTCCGACGCGAGACGGCCGATGCGTACCTGCACAATTGCATGCTGCCCCTGCCCGGCGACCCTGAAATCCCCGAGGGGCATGTGTGCGAGTGCGGCCGACGATGGGTGTACCAGCCGGCGCATTGGGATCCGCTGCTCACGCTCGAGGAGCTGCGCGGGCGGCAGGAAGCCGGCGATTTTCTGCGCGGGATCCTCCCGCAATTTCACAAAAAGACCCCGACCGCAGAGCCCGCTGTCATGCTGCGCATTGACAGGGCCCCGTCGACCGATTCGCTGACCGGATCCGCTCGTCAGCGTCTGTGAGGGACTCGATCGTCAACCGCATCGTGATCCCGGTCGTTTGCGTGGCTGTGATAGCGGCGGGGATTAGGCCCGGTACCGCCGCCGCGACCACCGGCGCGCTAGCCGTGACCGCCACCAACTCATGGTCGGCCACGGTTCAGTGGACGGCCCCGCCTCAGGTGACGGCCCTGCGGCTGCTTCGCAACGGCCGGCTGCTCGATATGGTCCCGTTCGAAAGTGGCGGGACGCTCGTCTACACCGACAGCCTGCTCTGGCCCTCGACCACCTATGCATATGAGGTCGTCGCGGTCAACGGTGACAACCAGGTCGTGGCGGATGACAGCGCCAGCATCACAACGCCGGCGCAGGACCGCGCCTTCCCCACGCTCTACGCGGCTACCAGCTTCTGGAACCAGCCGATCGCGGCCAACGCGACCGCCGATCCGAACTCGAGTGCAATGGTCTCGGCGTCAATCGCTCCCTACACCGGGAGCGCCAATTTCACCAACTCGAATGAGTGGGGCAAGCCATTGGCCTACGCGAACACGGTCAGCGAGCTCTACGGTGTCGGATGCACCCTCTATGATTGCGCGACGTCGGTGTCATTTACCATCCCGCGTTATGCGACCCCCACCCTCGGCGCCGATCACCATCTCACGGTGGTCGACCCCAACAGTGGCAGGGAGCTCGACATGTTCCAGGCGAACTACAACCTGGCCACCGATACCTGGACCGCGGGCAGCCGCTATGTGACGGACGCCGGCGGATGGGGCGCCCAGTGTGCGTGGCGACAGCGCTGCCACGGGGCCGTGGCAGCGGGCTTTGCCGCCTTCGGTGGGGTGGTTCGGCCGGAGGAGATCGCGCAGGGGCACATCGACCACGCCCTCTTCTTGGCGACGCCGTACACGCGGGAGATCGACATCGCCTGCCCGGCAACAAACACCGACGGGTGGGTCAGCGATCCGAATGCGCTGCCGGAAGGCGCGCAGATTCAGCTCGACCCCAGTTTCAACGTCGACGCCCAGGCGTGGCCCAGCTGGGAGAAAGTGATTGCCCGAGCCCTTCAGTACTACGGTGCCTACCTCGGGGATACGGGCGGCTCACTGTCGTTGGCGGCGGAGCCGAATCTCGATCGGGGCTACGATGGGTGGTCGCTCGCCGGCGTGCCCAACGGCGCCCCCTCGCTCGCCAACCTGCCATGGGCGAGCTTTCGCGTTCTGCCGCTCCAACTATGCTGACCTCGAGCTATCAGGTCCGCTGACAAGCCCGATTGTCGGGTGGGAGGGCCGGGAAATGGGCCGTTCGGCGGATGGTCATCCGTTGCGGCAGGCGTGACACTATGCCCATGATCGTGGCGCCGCCCATGGCGACTCGGGCCGCAGCGGCTGACCCTTCGGTAACGCCCCTCCAGCCCATCGTGCCGCTGCTGCGGGACAGCTCGCTGACGGAGATCATGGTCAACGGGCCGGACGCCGTCTACGTCGAGCGCGACGGAAAGGTGCTGCTGACCGACCGGCAATTCGACGACGAGAATCATCTGCTCGGCGCGATCAGCGCCCTGGTGGCGACGACCGGTCGCCGGATCGATTTCAGTGAGCCGGTGCTGGAGGCGCGCCTGCCGGACGGCTCCCGCTTGACCGTCGTGCTGCCACCAGTCGCGGTCGATGGCCCGATGCTGACCATCCGGAAGTTCGCCGCCAGCCCCTACGGGATCGATGACCTGATCCGGTTCGGCAGCCTCTCGCTGGAGGCGGCGGCCTTTCTCCGGGCGTCCGTCTTGGCTCGCGCCAACCTGCTGATCTCGGGCGGCTCGAGCAGCGGGAAGACGACGCTGCTCAACGCGTTAGCGACCTGCATCCCGGAGGACGAGCGGATCGTCACCATCGAGGAAGCGGCCGAACTGAGACTGCCCCAGGGCCATGTGTGCCGCCTGGAGTGCATTCAGGCGGGCGAGAAGACGATGACGCTCCGCCAGCTGGTTCGCCACGCGGTGCGCATGCGCCCGGATCGACTCATCGTTGGCGAAGTGCGCGGTGGCGAGGCGCTGGACATGCTGCAGGCGATGAACACCGGACACGACGGAGCGATGAGCACCATCCACGCCAACAGCCCGAGGGATGCGCTCTCCCGCATGGAGACCTTGGTGTTGATGGCGGGGCTCGACCTCCCGGTCCGCGCCATTCGGCAGCAGCTCCGCGGCGCGCTCAACCTTCTCGTGCATGTCGGGCGCCTGGCCGACGGCCGGCGGAAGGTGCTCAGCATCGCCGAGCTGACCGGATTCGACGACCAGACGATCGCGCTGCAGGAACTCTTCGTGTCGGAAGCGACCGGCGGTGCGGTACCGGGCCGCACCCGCCTGACGCCGACCGGCATCCGACCCCAATTGATGGACAAGATCTACCAGCGCGGCATTGAGGTGCCGGAGTTGAGCCGGCTGTTCCCGAAGAACTCCGCGGCGATCGCCGACAGCGGTCGCCGGCCGACCACCGCTGCGCAGACTGATGGCGGGTTTCCGACCCGCGATCGCCGGCAGAACTAAATTTTTCTCCGTCGCCTGCGTAGGTTACCCCGGCTTGGAAAGAGCTTCATGACGGAGTAGGCGATAAGGCCGACCACGACCGCAATATCTGCCGCGTTTACGGTCACTTTTGGAAGGTAGAGCCAGTCGTGAACGGCGCCGAAGAGCAGGCGGTCGAGCTGGTTTGCGACGGCGCCACCGATCAGCAAACCTGGCACCCAGCCCGGGAGCTTCCCGCGCTGCGCCTGCCATGCGGCGTAGCCGCCGAAACAAAGAATGCCGAGGCCGGCGAGCATCAGCATGATCGGGAGCGGCGCCGACGCCACGCCCAGCGAAAAATCCGGATTCTGAGTCGAAACAACAAGAGCGCTTGCCAATTTCCGGGCCGCTAGAACTTCCGCGAGCACTTTGGTCGAGGCGTCGAGCGTAACGACGGCGGCGGCTATCGCGATGGGACGGAGGTCCGGGCGCGCATCGGGGATCCGTGCCGGACCTCTCGCTGTCATTTAGGGGTGGCCCCAGCCGGCGGTTTCGAGGAGCACGAAAGCGGCGGGAACGCCGAGCATCAGTAACTTAACGGCGATACG
>VBHO01000062.1:5203-7781 GCA_005882045.1 Chloroflexota bacterium
ACAGTGCGAGAAGGCGCTGAGTAAGTGCTGAAGAATTACTGAATGGCGATCGGGACCAGGGTCGTCTCTTCGAGTGCGAAGGCGAGCGTCTCCTCCGCGGTCATCGCTCCACCCTGGTTCCAGAGTTCTTCCGATGCGGCCTTGCCCAAACCGGCTCGCACCGCGTCAACCTGGCTTTGCTGGGCTAAGCGTTCGAAGGGCTCGATGGGCGCTCCTATTGCTTCTCGCAAGGCCTCGGCAGCTCCAAACAATCGGGCCGCACGGGCAAGCTGTCGTTGCTGCAGGGCCACCGCGGCGAGGGCCTCCAGGCCACGCGTCAGACCCCAGCGATCCCCAACATCGAAAAGCAGCCCAACGCTGTCTTTCAGAAACGCCGTAGCGCGATTGGCGTGGCCCAGCCGCTCGGCGATGATCCCCAGCTCGCAGAGGGCGTACGCCTTCACATGCTTGTCCCCGAGCTCGTGGGTGAGTGTCACGCATCTCTGCTCGAATGCCAACGCACCGTTATAGTCCTCACGGCAGCGCGCCACGACGCCTAAGCGGTAGAGGACCACCGCGGTCTGGTCATTGCCGCCGACATCACCCAAAACTCTGAGAGTCTCCTGAAGAACCTGCGCGGCGCGCTCGTAATTGCCCTGAGATAGCTCAAGCTGGCCAAGATTTTGCAGCGTGCTGGCCATGTGCCACGTATCACCCAGAGCCCGTGTGAATCTGAGGGCTTCCTCGAGCAGAGCCGTTGCCCGCGGATAGTCCCCTCGGGTTCGCGCCACGACGCTCAGCAACGTGAGTGACCGGCTGATAGTCCAGTCATCACGCAGGGTCCGGAGGATCGTCAGGCTTTCCTCGAGCAGTCGCGTCGCCCGCTCGTGATCATCCTGCGTGACGGCGATCGAGCCGAGGATCTGCAGAGCCAGGCCGATTCCCCATGGCTCACCTATCTGACGATATACGGCGAGACTCTGCTCACCAAGCCGCACTGCCTGGGTGCTGTCGCCCTGATCCCTGGCGAGCAATGCTGTCCAGGCGAGCAACTGAGCTCGAAGGCTGGCTGACTCTGCCTGGGCAGTGCCGCCGAGTGTGAGCACCCGGGAGAGCCACTCGCGACCCTCCGTAAGGTGGCCGCGGATATGCCAGAACCAGCCCATAGCTCGAGCAAGCCGCAGGGCTTCGTCCACCGCCTGCGTCTCGAGCGACCACTCGAATGCGGCCCGCAGATTGTCATGGTCCAGCTCCACGCGTTCGGACCATATCAACTGCTCCGGACCATGAAGCTTGGGTTCGGCACGTTCGGCCATCCGCAGGAACCAGTCCCGATGACGCTCGTGAGTAATCTCGGATTCCCCTGCCTCAACGAGCCTGTCCCTGGCGTAGTGCCGAATCGTCTCCAGAAGCCGGTAGCGCGCTTCGCCTCCGGTGTCGTATACAAGGGCGAGCGATTTCCGGATCAACTCGGCCAGAAGATCCATCACACCCGCAGGATCCACAGGCGTGCCGCCGCACACGGCCTCCGCCCCCTCGAGTCCGATCCCACCCGCAAAGACCGAGATCCGCCGAAGAAGGGCGCGCTCCGGCGGGGACAACATTTCGTAGCTCCAGTCGATCGCGTTCCGCAGCGTCTGCTGCCGCGGTAACGCCGTTCGGCTGCCACCGCTGAGGAGGCGGAAGCGATCGTTAAGCCGAGCAACGATCTGCTCCAGTGAGAGCACGTTCAGACGTGCAGCGGCCAGTTCAATCGCCAGCGGAATGCCGTCCAATCGAGCGCACAACTGGACGACCAGGGCACCGCTATTGTCATCGAGCGTGACAGCACGGCCGGCGGTTTCGGCCCTACTCATAAAAAGCGCTACTGCTTCAAACCCGGCCAGTTCTTTTACTGGCCGTGAGTGGTCGGACTCCGGCACCTCCAGCGAGGGCACATGCCACGCGACCTCCCCCTGGACGCCGAGGCTCTCGCGGCTGGTGGCGAGGATTCGCAGCCGTGGGGATTTCTCGAGGAGGACTTTGGCCATCCGGGCGGTGGCGTCGACGACGTGCTCGCAATTGTCGAGGACCAGCAATAGCTGGCGGTCCTTCAGATAGTTGGTGAGTGCCTCGACTGGAGGAAGTGGACTGCGGCCGATTCCCAGGGTCAAAGCCACCGTCTGCGGCACAAGCTCAGGATCGCTGAGCGGCGCCAACTCAACGAGCCAGACCTCGGCTCCATCTTCGCGGAGCCGTCGGCTCGCCACTTCGATCGCGAGCCGTGTCTTGCCGATGCCGCCCGCGCCCGTCAGTGTGATGAGGCGAGTTCTCGACAGCAACCGCGTGACCTCAACGATGTCACGAGTGCGGCCGACGAAGCTGGTCAGCTGATGTGGAAGATTGTCCGCCCGGCGTGCCGCGGTGACATTCATGGGGTGCGGATCCAAAGATGGATCCTGGTTGAGGACCGCCTTCAGCAACTTCTGCAATTCTGATCCCGGCTCGATGCCGAGCTCCTCCACGAGCACGGTGCGAGTCTTGTGGTAGACGGCGGCCGCCTCGGCTTGCCGTCCAGAACGATACAACGCCAACATCAGCTGCGCTCTCAGCCGCTCGC
>VBHO01000062.1:8028-10779 GCA_005882045.1 Chloroflexota bacterium
GAGACGCTCGAAGCGATCGAGATCGAGTTGTTCCGGGGTTAAACGGATGAGATATCCGGGCTCGCTGCTTACCAGGACCTGGTAGGGCGTTCCCTTCCTGTGGCCTGGCTCGAGGATCTTACGCAGCTGGGAGACGCAGACTTGGAGCGTATTGTTCACCGTTTCCGGGGGTTCGTCTCCCCATAACAGCTCAACAAGGCGATCGATCGATACGACCCGATTCGCCTCCAGGAGAAGGATCGCGAGCAGTGCCCGGTGCTTCGGCCCCCCAAGCGTCAATCGCCGATCGGCGTCCCACACCTCAAGCGGTCCCAGGATCCGAAACTCCATGAGGGCCTAATAGTGCGCTCGATCGCGTCCGATGGCAACTGCTCGGCCGCTGAAAGGCGCCCTTCAGTGGCTTCTCAGAAGTTCCTCAGAGGCTCCCTTCATCGTGCTTACCAGCAGATGTTGGTTCGAAGTTCAGACACGAAGGAGTTCAAAATGGCTTTAACAAACGGGATCATTCGGCGGTCGATCGTCCGAATCGCAGTAGCGGCCGTCGCCGCCAGCGTTGCCAGCGCCGCGCTTGGGGGCGGCCAGGTTGCCAACGCGGCCACGACCGTCTACCCGGAACACCAGTACTACCTCAACTGCAGCGGAACGCTCCTCGATACGGGGTTGAAAGGACCTTTCGTAAGCGTCACCCCCGTCTCGCTCAAGCTGTGGCCCGGACTCGATGAGACGGTCATCGACCTTAGCGGTGCCTTTCATCCCTGGTATTCGGGCGAATACGTTTACTACCGCGCCTTCGTGCAGTGGCAAGAGGCTGGCGGATGGCATATCCGCTATGCCGGGCAGGACGGCCCTGATAAGGGTGCGACCGCGCCCACCCTCGACGGCGGATTATTTCAGTATCGCGCCACCGAGAATTTCCCTAGCGTTCTCGAGCAATGGATTGCCGGACCGACAGCCCAAGGTCATTGGGAAAATTATGGGGGCGCCGGCCTCAACCTGGCTGATATGAGCTCGCTCTACCCGCAAGCCCAGTTTGGCGAGAGTTGGGTGCCCCTTTCCCCGACGGCGCCAACTGGCACGAAGTATTGGGTTGGTGTTCAAACCGTCTGGAGCCAGGTCCTGCAGTCGAATACGGGCTATGGCATCGCCGGGCTCCCGGCAGCGACATATGACTACCTCACAACTGGCACCAGTGCGCCGGCAGGTACACTGCCGCCCTTGAACTGCACCAACTGAATCACGATCGCCAGCAAGAAGAAAGGAGGCCTGCGCCTCCTTTTTTAGTCTCCTGGAATCGACCGGACTCCAAGGCGCCAGGACATCCGAATCAACTCGGGTCTTGAGGTTATACGTAGCTTCGTATACGTATTCGCCAGATGACTCTCAACGGTGCGATTGCTAATGTGCAAGCTCGAGCTGATTTCGGCGGCCGTATAGCCCTGAGCAGCGAGACGAGCGATCTCGAGCTCGCGCCGGGTCAGCGATCCGATGCCATGGGAGACGTGATCAATCCCATCGAGTGTTCTTGGCGTGGCCTGGATTGCAACCGATGGTCGAATATGTCGATGATTGGATAAGAGTCGAGCAATCCCTGTCGCGTAGACCCTTACGAGTAAGGCAACCAGCACGCTTACTGCGCCCAGCAGGATGATGGTGGGACGATTTCGCTTCTCGATGATAGCTGCCCCGGCAAAGAGCACCAGGGCTACGACGGTCACGATTCCGGCGAGAGGCCCGGAGAGCGCCCAGTTCGCAGCGAGAAGAGGCCCGAGCGCAACGGTTTCCACTACGTCTTCGGGAGTCGCGAGCTCGCCTACAAAAATGGCTCCGAGGCTGAGGGTGCAGAATGCCGCCGCCGGCAAATGCCACGCACTGCCAACCAAGCCGTAGGGTCTGACAAGGTAGCGGCTGTAGCTCAGCCTTGTCCCGGCCACGACACGCCCACGTCGTCCCCTAGCGACCTCATCCAACCCCTCGAAGCAATCATACGCCGCTTTTTTCGGCCTTAAAGACCGCCTCGATATTTGCGGCTGCATAACACTCCGAGCTACTTAATCAGCTGACTAGGTAGAAATGCTCGTATTGATTACAGAGGACGAAGTCACAAAGACCGCGCACACTAACTGGGTACCGCGGCAGGAGGAGGGGTCCGATGCAGCGAAACGGCTACACCCTGGGTTACGCGCGTTCCATTCGTCAACCTGCCGGACTGGTGTCCGGGCTGCTTGCGTTCGGCATTCTATTGTCGGCACAAGGTGTGTATTCGGCGCTTCCCGCATATGCGGACCCAATTTTCCCGCCGCCAGCCGGTACGGTCCAGACCCCTCCCGAGGCTGCCAATGGCCTCGGCTCACTCCAATCAATCGTGCCCACCAGGGTTCGCGACACCCGCGATGGGATCGGCGGGGCATCGGGCGCGCTCGGACCGGGCCAGGGCTCCGTCGTCGCCGTGGCTGGAGTGGCCGGAATTCCCTCTACCGGAGTGGCAGGCGTTGCCGCCAACGTGACGGTTACGGAACCTACGCGCCCCGGCTATCTGACCGTTTACCCGAGTGGGGTGTCGCGACCGCTTGCCTCAAACCTGAACTTCGACGCTGGCCAGACCGTGCCGAACCTGGTTGTGGTCAAGGTCGGTGCTGACGGTAACATCGTCGTTTTCAACGGGTCCAACGGGACGGTCGAGTTCATAGTCGACGTCACCGGATGGTACAAGGCATGGATCGCCAACACCGCGCCAACTGTGGACGACCTTCT
>VBHO01000063.1 GCA_005882045.1 Chloroflexota bacterium
CGGAGCCTCAGCTTCGCGGGTAGGACGAGAACAGACGCAGCAACGGATCTCCCGGGCCGACGTTGTAGTCGTTCAAGGTCGAGCCTCCATGAGAGCCGTCCTGCCAGTCCCAGACGAGTTCGCCGACGATGCCGGCGCCGAACTGTACGGTGAATTTGTCAGCAAATAGCTGCGCCCTTCTCGCATAACCGCCCACCGCCCCGGCCTGGATGCCGGTTTCGCCCACAAACATGGGCTTGTTGAGTGCGCGACACTGATCGATGCGTACCTGCATACCGTTCCATCGGTCGCCCGGGATCGTGTTGGTCGCGGCGCCATAATCGTGCCATTCACAGAGATCGATGCCGGCGACGCTGTGGACATCCTGGTAGGAGGCGCCCGCCGTGCCACATTGGCCCGATCCCATCGTGCCGAGACTGACGAGATGGTTGGGATCAAGGCTCTTGATGAGCTGGCTCATGTCTCCGGCAAAGGCCTTGAGCGAAGCCGAGGCGGTGGCGCTGCAGGGACCGCCGGGTCGACTGCCGGCCTCCGTCTCATTCACCAGTTGCCAGGCCATGATGGTTGGATCGCTTCGGTAGCGGGTCACCACCTCTCGCACCCAATCGCGGTAGCTGCTTGGCACGGTTGTGTCGAGCCAAGTCCGGTAGCCCGACTGGTACCAGGCTTCCGTCTTGTACCCTGGCATTGGCTCCTCACAGGCGGCCCACTGATTGGTCAGTGTGGCAATGACGTACTCGCCATGCGCGTGGGCAACCGCAAGCGTGTGATCGAACGCACTCCAATCACGTTGGCCCTTGGCCGTCGCCATCCACTGGAAGAAAAATGAGCGGAACACGCTTTGGCCAGGCCCGATGGCGGTCAGCGACGCATCCAAACCAGACCCGTCGCCCAAGGGATAGGAGCACGTCCACAGACTGTTGGCGTTGTAGATGTTCAGGCCAGTAAAGCGAAACGGACGGCCGTTCACAAGCAGGTTCCTTCCGGCGCGGACGACAAAGCCGATTGGCCGAGGTCGTGATTTCGATGCAGTTAGCGGGCCTGAGGAAAGCCACGACGCCGAGGGGCTGAGCGACGAGGCCGGTTGGCCAGGAAAGCGACCCGTGCCGCCGATCAGCAACGTCGTTGCCAGGATGCCGAGAAGCACCACGGCAGAAACCAGCAATACGGCACGTCGACCGGTAACCAAGGGACTGGTCTTTCAAACGAGCGGTCACACGATTCCCTCCATCCGTTTTCGTCGATGCCGCGTCCACACATGGCGCAAGATCAAGGCGCGACGCCCCGGCCCGAGTGCCTCTACCGGCCGCTCTCAGATCGATGGGCGGAGCGTTAGGCCGTGAGCGGGCCGGAAGTCGCGCGCATTTCGCGTGACCAGGACGAGCTGACGCTCGAGAGCGCGGGGACCCCTTCGATGGAACCAAGCGTAATGTCAGCGAAAGTATTCGCGCATCTGGGCGGTACAGGAACAGCTGGCGCCGCCAAGGCGCGCCAGGTTCCAGGAATCCTCGATCGTCCTCAGCAGGCTGTAGTGGGTCTCCTGCACGCTGGATTGAAACCCTGTGCGCCCGAGTGGCGAGATCACCAGGGTAGCGACTCGTCC
This sequence comes from Chloroflexota bacterium, assembly GCA_005882045.1. Lineage (GTDB taxonomy): Bacteria > Chloroflexota > Dormibacteria > CF-121 > CF-121 > CF-13. Next base: position 1,604 of record VBHO01000063.1, read on the forward strand.
ACCGGCAGCATTGGTGCAGCATCCGGCCGAGTTGAGGATCGCGGGAACCTGCTGGCTCAGCCAGCTGTCACCCGTTGCGATCGAACAGTCGTGCATGTCGTTGCACATGTTGGGCGTGATCCAGACGTAGTTGGGGACGGATCCGCCGCCCAGATCGCTGCCCAACTGGCTGAATGGCACCACGTGGGCGGTGCAGCGGGCGGCATTGGTGCGGATATCGTTGAAGTAGATCCACGGGTTGTGCTTCTGCATGTAGGGATACGCATCGCCCACGAAGCAGGCGGATGGCATGCCCTCCAGGTACGCCTTCCAGCTCCGGCCACTGGCTTCGATCTGGTCGGCCAGGTTGGTGGCGTTGACCCAACAGGTCGTGCAGTCACTGGTGATGCCGAAGGTGCTGCCAGCAGTCAGTGCGAGGTAGTTCGGCAGGCTCGGATGGCTCACGCCGTAGTACTGCGTCGCCAGCCCATAGCTATTCGCCAACCCATTGATGTACGGGGCGGCGCTGTTACCAATGAGGCTGGTCGACTCCTCGTTTTCCATCACGATGACGAAGACGTGACTGAAGGCCGGAAGCGCGGGAGTCGGAGTTGGTGTCGGCGTTGGAACCGGGGTTGGAGTTGGCGTTGGAATCCGGGTTGGAGTTGGCGTTGGAATCGGAGTCGGAGTTGGTGTCGGAGCGGGCGTTGGTGAAGGTGTTGTCGCGGGTGTCGGTGTCGCCGTCGGTCTCGGCGTTGCCGTCGGAGTTGGTGTTGTTGCGGGCCTGGGAGTAGGGCTGCCAACTCGAGTTGGCGTCGCATGCGCGGCACTGGTGGGTTTTGCCGTTGGCGTGCCGGCCGTTCCTCGGGTGGGTGGTGTTGAAGACTGGGACGGCGCCAGGGCAAGCGGCGGCTGTGATATGGACCCCGGAGTACTCGGCGACCCGAGCAGCAGCGACGTGATCCACAAAAGCAACCCGCCGACGGCCGCCCAGAGGACGAGCCGACGAACCAACCACATGAGTGGCACTCCTCCCACCCATCACTAAGGGGCATCGGGTCCTGCAAGACAACGCGAAACGAGCTACCAGGCTGTAACGCTGCCGCAGCAAGCCGGACAATCGCAATTCGGGAGCGGCTCCGTAAGCTGGCCCGCAGCCGCCTAAAGCTCTCCCTTCCTGAGCTCGGCGATGTAAGGGTCGTAGTCGGTCGTGGGTGTTCCGGCTGTGATATCCCGGTAATAGTCCTGGGCGATCTGGGCCTGCCGTTCCCGACCGTAATCGGCATAATGCTTCCCGGCGGCCCGATCGGCACTGAGTCCGCTGGGCCCGCCGTAATCGTAGGCGTGAGCGCCCTCCGCGATTTGGTCCCCGAGCGCCTGACCGATGTAGACCGACCCGGCGTGCTCGTACTGATCCACATGCGTCAACTCATGCACCACAATCGACAGATCGGCGCGATCGGTCGCCGTCATGTTGATGCTGTGGAACGTCGTGAAGGCCCGGCCTTGATTCAACTTGAAGACGAGGCCGAGCACTCCGCCTTCGTCGATCCTGACCTCGTCCCATCGCAGCGCGTTCGCCCCCAGCACGCTCTGTGCGGCCGCGCGTTCGGTGCCGCTGAGCGGCGTGGCGTTCGAAACGACATGCAGAACGAACTCGACGAGCTCGGGTCCACCAACCAGATCGAATACGCGGCTGATCAGCGTCCCGACCCACGCGGCGCCACTCTTGGCCTTTGCCCAGATCCAGCTGGCAAAGCCCGCGATCCCACCGTGGATCAGCGCCCCGATGGCCTCAGGGATGAACGTTACGAGCCCGATCAGCCCATCGGCGATCGCCTTGCCGAATCGGAGCAAACGTCCGGGAAGATCCCTGAACAAATTAAGGAGCCATTCGCCGGCATCGCCCAGCCGCGCATAGACCCAACGGGCGGCGCCGGCCACCGCGGACCCGACCGTATGGGCAAACTTGCCAATCCCCCGCGCAACTCCGGAAACGGCCGACCCCACAGCCTTGGCGGCACCCTTGAAGAAGTTCCCAATACTGTCGAAGAAGCCTCGCTGCACCGGCACGACGTTTCCTCCCCCCTTGCGGGGGAGGGTCAGGGTGGGGGGTATATCGGTTGCCCGGTCTTCCAGGAGCTGGCAGACCGCGGCGTTGCCGGCGGCGCGTTGTAGCGCGATGAGTTCGCTGTAGGTTGTGGGTGCTGGCTTTCCCCCCTGAGCGCCGTCGTGAACCGCCGCGCGTACGGCTCGTTTTGATCCGACAGGAGCTGACCTGAGCTGCTCACGCTGGCGCATGCGACTTGCCATAAGCCTGACCAGGCCGAGGCTCGAGCGATAGGGCCGGCAAGGCGCACGAGAGGGCAGCGTCGAGTGTACGAAAGGGCAGCCGCGGGTGCGGCAATTACTCCAGGTAGTCTTTCAGCTTCTTGCTGCGGCTCGGATGCCGTAGCTTGCGCAGCGCCTTCGCCTCGATCTGGCGAATGCGCTCCCGGGTCACGCCGAACCTCTTCCCCACTTCTTCCAGCGTCCGCTGGTGCCCGTCGATCAAGCCAAAGCGCAGCTGCAGCACGCGCCGTTCGCGCGGCGTCAAGGTATCGAGAATGTCTTCCACCTCCGTGCGCAGCATCGTGAGCGACGCGGCGTCGGAGGGCGAGGTGGCGTCCTTGTCCTCCACGAAGTCGCCCAGATGCGAGTCCTCCTCTTCGCCGATCGGCGTTTCCAGCGACACTGGGTCCTGCGAGACCTTGACGATCTCCCGCACCTTCTCCGCCGAGATCCCCATCTCGTCGCCGATCTCCTGGTCGGTGGGCTCGCGGCCCAGCTCCTGCAGCAACCGGCGGGAGACCCGGACCAGCTTGTTGATGGTCTCCACCATGTGCACCGGGATCCGGATGGTGCGCGCTTGGTCGGCGATCGCCCGGGTGATCGCCTGCCGGATCCACCAGGTGGCGTAGGTCGAGAACTTGTAACCCTTGTGGTAGTCGAACTTCTCGACGGCCCGGATCAGGCCCATGTTGCCTTCCTGGATCAGGTCGAGGAACGACATGCCACGGCCGATGTACTTCTTCGCGATCGAGACGACCAGCCGCAGGTTGGCCTCGGTCAGCTTGTGCTTGGCGTCGTCGTCGCCCGCCTCGATCGCCTTGGCCAGCGTCACCTCCTGCTCCGCCTTGAGCAGGGCGACCCGCCCGATCTCCTTCAGATACATCCGGACCGGGTCGTCCAGCGAGACCGAGTCCATCGCTTCGATCGTGGCAATCAGGTCATCGTCGATCTCGACGACTTCCTCGAAGTCCTTCTCGCCGTCGGAGACCTCGATCCCCATGTCCCGGAACACGTTGAAGATCCGGAACAGCTGGTCAGGGTCGAGCTCGACGTCGGGAAAGCCTGCGAGGATGTCGTCGGGGCTGAGGAATCCCTGTTCCTTGCCTTTGACAATCAGGGCTTCGGCGGCCAGGACCATCGGGTCTTCGGCGCGCTTCAGCTTGCCGCCGGGCGTCGGGACCTTCTTCGGCGTGGGCGCGTCTTTGACGTTAACCCGAGCCATATCTCACGGCCTTCAACGCGTCCAACTCACGGGCCAAGCGGTCATTCTCCTGCATGAGGCTTACCAGCCGAGATTCGTCCCCCGACGCACGCACGGCACGCATCTCTGCCACTAAGGCTTTCAACCGTCGTTGGGAGGCGTTTATTTTAAGTGTTTGGAGACATTGTTCCAGTGACTGGCGCAGCGCCGCCTCCGAGCCACTGTCGAGCTCGGGATAGCGGGTCATGGCGACCGCCGAAATCAGCCCCTGCTCGTCCGGCGTGAACTCGGACAGCCGGTCGGTGGGCCGGGCCGTTGCATCGCCTTCAACCATCTGTTGCAACCTGACGAAGACCTGCTCGTAGGCTGGGGTAGAGAAATTGACCTCGCGCAGCTCCCCGGCGACCTCGGCCAGCAGGTCCGGCCGCTCGATCAACAGCCCCAGCAGGTAGCCCTCGTCCTTCTGGAACGCCCCTCCATTCGATGCTCCTACCCCGCTTCGGACATGATCTCCCTCCCCCCTTGCGGGGGAGGGTCGGGGTGGGGGGTGTCCCTCTCGGGGGGGTCCAGGGTGGGGGCTTCGTCCCGATTTCAACGCCTGGACGTCGCGAAGCAGGGCGGCTGGCTCAATGCGTAGCCATCCTGCGGCCTGCTGGGCATAGATTTCCAGCACGGACGCCTCCGGGATCTTCGCCAGCACCGGGATCACTAATTCGGCACCCCGCCGGCGGTCTCCGGCGTCGGTCAGATCCAGGTTGCCCAGCGCCTGGCGGAGCAGGTACTCCCATTCCGGTAGCGCGTGCTCTCGCAGGTTCGCCCAACCGTCCGGATTGGCCCGCAGGTAGTCGTCCGGGTCCTTGCCCTGGGGCACCCGGACAACCTTTATATATATGCCCGACCTGGAGGCCAGCTCGATGGCACGTTGGGTTGCGTTCAAGCCGGCGTCATCGCGGTCGAAGGCCAACACCAATTCCTGGGTTTCCCGCTTCAACAGCCGGACCTGGTGCTCACTCAGCGCGGTACCCGAGGTGGTCACCACGTTGGTCACGTTCGCCTGCCAGGCCGTAATGGCGTCGAAGTAGCCCTCCATCAGGACGGCGTGCTTCATCTCGTGGATCGGCTTGCGGGCCCGATGCAGGTTGAAGAGGGTCCGGCCCTTGTCGTAGAGCGCCGTCTGCGAAGTATTCAGGTACTTCGGCTGATTGGTGTCGTCGATCACGCGGCCGCCGAATGCGACCAGCTCGCCGTGCTCATCGTGGATCGGGATGATGATGCGCTGCCGGAACCGGTCCCACAGCTCCCCTCCCCCATCAGGCCTGATCGCCAGGCCCGCCTCGAGCAGCTCGCCGTCCGAGACCCCGTGCTTCCGCAGGAAGCGCGCCAGGTTGTCCTTCCGTTGGCCCGCCGGTGCGAACCCGAGCTGGAACTCGGTCATAGACGCCCGCGTGACGCCTCTTGACTCGAGCTGGATCAGGGCCCGCTGCCCGGCCTGATTCTCGAGCAGGATGTGATGGAAGTACTGGGCCGCAAGCAGGTTCAGTCGCTGGATAGTTCGCTTGAGCTCCCGCTGCCGGCCGGCGCCGGGCGACTCCTCCAGCACGACGCCGGTCTTGTCGGCCAGCAGCCGCAAGGCCGCCTTGAAGTCGACGTGCTCGATGTCCTGGATGAAGGTGAAATGGTCGCCACCCTTCTGGCAGCCGTAGCAGTGCCAGAGCTGCTTTTCCGGCGACACATAGAAGGATGGGGTCTTTTCCTGATGGAACGGGCACAGGCCCTTCAGGTCCCGCCCGGCCTTTTGCAGCCGCAAGTGTTCCGAGACCAGGTCCACGAGATCCAGCCGGTCCTTGATCTCCTGGACCGCGTCCTGTTTTACCGGCGGCATGGGGGCAAGCTTACACGCAGCAATTCCATTTCAGGCGGCGTACGATGGCCTTGCCAGGAGGTGGCTAAAGATGGGCAAATATGCGCTGATTGGCGGCTACACGTCGGAGGCTTGGGCGAAGATGATCGACAATCCGGGGGACCGCGTGGCGGCAGTCCGCAAAACCGCCGAGGCGGTGGGGGCAAAACTACCTCGCGATCATTGACGCCCCTGACGATGTTACGGCCGGCGCTGTCGCCATCGCCGTAGGCAGTTCAGGGTCGTTGCGCAACCTGCGGACGATCAAGCTGATCACGCCGGAGGAAGGGCGCAAGGTACTCGAAAAGGCGAAGGCCGCCAAAGCTGTCTACGCCCCGCCAGGCGCGAAGACACCGGCAGGCGTCCGGTAGGAGCAACCCGAGAAACTAGCGGGGCCCGATAACCGGAAGCCCCAACGCCTGGGCGGCGTCGCTCATCCGCGCATCGTAGGTGACGACGGCGCCCAGGTCAGCGCCAAGGCCAAGGGCGGCGGCCAGATGGATGGCGTCGAGCGAGCGCATGGTGGACGGCTCGAGTTCGGCGGCCCGTTCGAGCAGCTCGTCATCGAGGCTGATCAGATGGACGCCGGCGAGTTGTCGTCGCGCATCGGCCATGAGGCGAGGGAGGCCGGCGCGCTTGATGGTACGAAGGACTTCGATGCGCAAGAGCGCGGCTGACGCCCGGCGCGGCCAGGCGGACAGCCGGCGTCGGAGGGCGCCTGTTTCCGGTTCCTGCACGAGAAGCTTGACCACGGCTGACGCGTCGAGATAGGCGACCTCAGCGCTCATCGGCGCGCAGTTCAGAAAGGACCTCGGAAAGCGACCGCCTCCCCGGGATCCGTGCCATCGGTTTTACGTCAAGTAAGTCGCCATGGGCTTGACTCGCGCGCCCTTCCGCCACCATCTGGTCGAGCACGCTGCGCCCCCGTAGAGGCACGATCCTCGCTACTGGTCGACCTCTTTCGGTCACCTCAATCGTCTCGCCGGCCATCACGCGGCGGATGAGCGCACTGGCGTTCTGTCTGAGCTCGCGGATGCCCGCTTTTCCCATGGGCTACATTGTAGCACAAGCTGAGCTACACGGTAGACGCACGTGACGGGCGTTAGGCGGACCCGCGGC